>DATDIX010000388.1:0-9001 GCA_036520835.1 Chitinophagaceae bacterium
AAAGGGAGGCAGTATGTACACTTATGATTTATTGGAAAACGGGTGTTATTACCTGGTAAAGCAAGAAGAAGATTCAGCTATCACGCTGATCAAAGTGACTGTGGAAACAGATCATTGTTTGTTTATACAGCGCTTTGAAGATCCGACGGAAACTGAATGGAAGCTTAAAAAAGATCCGCTGTTTGACATCATTGAGTGTTTGACCGATGAGGCCGTGAAGGTCTGGGAAGAGCACTACAATAGTGCCGATGAGTATGAAGAAGAAGAAGAGGAAGATGATGAGGATTAGAAAGTAACCAGGAAGCCGTTCATGTATTTTTAAAAGGAAAGGTGATTGAAATGATTATTTTAGATCATTCAATCACCTTTTTTATGCACACAACTTTTTTAAAAAGAGTTTTACTCTTTACAGCGTTACTCATTTTATCTGTTTCTTCATTTGCCCAGCCTGCCCCGCTAAACCAGGAGGAAGAGTATCGTCCAAAGGATTACCTGACAAAAGAATTTCATTCAGGCCGCCGGGATGCCTTGCGGCAAATGATGCCGGATAACTCCGTGATGGCTGTCTTCGCCTTTCCTACCCGTACATTTTCCAACGATGTGGCCTACCTGTACCATGCAAATCCTGATATGTATTATTTCAGCGGCTATAAAGAACCGCATTCGCTTCTTCTCATCTTTAAAGAAGAACAAACTGATTCTGCCGGTAACAAATATTCAGAAATCCTGTTTGTACAAAAAAGAAATGCACAGGCGGAACAATGGACAGGAAAAAGATTAGGTACAGAAGGTGCAAGGGAAAAGCTGGGTATCAGGATGTCATTTAATGGTGAAGCCTTTGATGACTTCCCGGTAGACCTGTCAAAATTCAATAAAGTGATCTTTGACAGGTTCCCGATCGATATCCCGGATGAAAGGGACAAAGCTGACCTGTATGACCTGGTCAGGCAATTTAAACGGAAAGCCGGCATTACCGATGAGTATTCCAAAGAGAAAAGATTCGATACACGTTCCTACCGGGATATAACCGCTAAGCTAAGGGAGATAAAAACACCAGAGGAAATGATACTTATCCGTAAAGCAGTGGAAATATCCTGCCGGGCGCAAAACGAAGTAATGAAAGCGGTTCGTCCTGATATGTCCGAACTGGAGATACAGGGCCTGCATGAATTCGTTCATAAAAAATACGGAGCTGAAGGCGTTGGCTATGGATCTATCATTGGTTCAGGTGAGAACGGGTGTACGCTTCACTATGAAGAAAATATAAAAACCCGCGTCGGAAATTCGATGATACTGATGGACGTTGGCGCTGAATACCACGGCTACACAGCAGACGTGACACGTACAGTGCCTGCCGGTGGCAAATTCTCCAATGAAGAAAAGCTTATTTACCAATTAGTATACGACGCACAGGAAGCGGCATTTAAAACATTAAAAGATGGTTCTAAATGGGCGGATGCAGAAAAAGCGGCAAGAGATATTATTACAGATGGCCTGGTAAGACTCGGTATCGCAAAGGATAAAGCCGAAGCCAATAAGTATTACCCGCATGGACTGGGTCATCATATTGGTATGGATGTACATGACCGCGGCACTTATACCAATTTTAAGAAAGATATGGTGATCACCATCGAGCCGGGTATTTATATACCATCAGAAAGTAAATGCGACAAAAAATGGTGGGGTATCGCCGTACGGATCGAAGATGATGCAAGAATTACTGAAGATGGCTATGAGTTATTATCGCATTTTGCACCCCGCAAAATAGAAGATATAGAAAAAATGATCGCACAAAAAAGTGCATTGGATGATTTTAAACTGCCCCCCCTTAAATCGGCTGAGAAAAAAGGCTTTTAATATTATTAGTTAAATAATAAAAGAGCTGCTTCAAGGAAGCAGCTCTTTTATTATTCAGTAAGGGCCTTTATGGATAGGTAACCGTAAATGCTCCATTAGTGATATCCACCAGGGTTGCTCCTCCGTTCAATAGTGCTTTGCCGCTAAATGTTCCGGTCATTGTTTTTGTAGCAGCATTATGACTGGTTACCGTTACAACCATAGTATTGGTGGCCAGGCCAGCTTGGATAGGGTCGCCCTCATAAGTGGTACCTGTAATTCCTTCGAAGTACACACCACATATATTGCCGGTAATTGGGGGAGCCCCATTATACACTTCGGCGCTCACAACAGTACCATTGACATCTCCCATTTGTATAGTGAAAAGATCACCTGCGGCATTATCCCCGGCTATATAAAATAATATAGCAGGCGGCGTGAATACTGTATTATCAAATCCTGCGTCGTAAATCGTGCCTGAATAGGTCGTGGCTCCCACCCTGAATGTCCATGTACCATAGTTAGGATCTACAAGCACAGTGAAACTGCAGGGAGTGGTACCGGAGTTTATCTGCAAAGTGAATGTACCATCAGCAACTGGTGTACCGGTCCCGTTCATCGTCACTGTCTGAACTCCTGTTGCAGCAAATGTGCCGGTGGCCGTATAGGTGATGCCGTTGATAGGGGTTGTCGCGATGGTATATGTTCCGGCCACAGTTACGTTCACATCGATAGTAATAGTATTAACTGCCGCGACAGGGACGTTTTCGGTAAGATAACCATTCAGGCTTGCTGAACTGCAATCAACAGTAAATGTTGCGGCTCCCCCCGCAGCGGGATTCACATTCACAGTAATATTGCAACCTGCAGTTCCGCCGGTAACAGGTACAACATTAGCGCCTGCAGTAGTGGGTGTTCCTATCCCTGCCAGGGTAACGTTTTGCGGAGTTGCCGTAGCAAATGTGCCGGTTGCCGAAAATGTCATCCCATTCAGCGTAGCAGTAATAGTGTAAGTACCAACCGCGGTAACATTAACCGGAAGAGTAATAGTATTGGCAGCTATAAGCGCTGTGCCAACCGTATAAGTTCCGTTGACTGTAGCGGTGGCACAATTGACGGTAAATGTTGCTGCACCGGCAGCAGCATTTACATTGACAGTAATATTACAACCTGCAGTTCCACCGGTAACAGGTACAACATTAGCGCCTGCAGTAGTGGGTGTTCCTGTTCCTGCCAGGGTAACGTTTTGCGGAGTTGCCGTAGCAAATGTGCCGGTTGCCGAAAATGTCATGCCGTTCAGCGTAGCGGTAATAGTGTAAGTACCAACTGCGGTAACATTAACCGGAAGAGTAATAGTATTGGCAGCTATAAGCGCTGTGCCAATAGTATAAGTTCCGTTAACGACAGCAGATGCACAGTTCACTGTAAATGTTGCAGCAGCTGCAGCAGGGTTTACATTCACGGTAAAATTGCACGGTGCAGTGCCGGCAGTGATTGCAACAGTATTAGCCCCTGCAGTAGTCGGGGTTCCGCTTCCGAATAATGTTATTGTCTGAGCACCTGTTGCTGCAAATGTACCTGAAGCAGTAAATGTCATTCCGTTCACAGTAGAAGTTATTGTATAACTGCCTGTAGCCGCAACATTAACACCAATGCCCACTGAATTAATTGCTCCGAGGACGGTGCCGACAGTATAAGTTCCGGTAACAACTGCGGATGCACAGTTAACTGTAAATGTTGCAGCGCCTGCAGGTGCCTGCACCGTAACAGTAAAACTGCAACTGGAACTTCCTGCTGTGATAGGAATATTAGTGGCCCCCGCTGTAGTCGGAGTTCCTGACCCGGTTAGTACAATGGCCTGCGGGCCCAAAGTTGTAAAGGTTCCTGAACTGCTAAATGTCATCCCATTGGCTGCAGCAGTGTTGATACTGTAGGCACCTAAAGCGGTTACGTTTACATTAATATTTACTGTATTGGCAGCGGTAAGGGCTGTTCCTGTTGTGTATGTTCCGGCTGGAATGGCGCCAGTGCATCCTCCGGGAGCGCCATCAAATGTAAATGCACCCAGTGAACCGGAAGTAGTAACAGCTATAGAACATCCGGATGTTCCATAGCTTACCACAAAATTATGTATCCCCGCAGCTGAAGGAGTACCATAACCGGTCAAACGAACTGTGACCGGCCCTGTAGCTGTAAATACGCCTGTGCCCCGGAAATAAATTCCATTGACCGTATCTGTAAAAATAGTGTATGAACCCGCTGTTGTAACATTTACCTGCACTTCAATATAATTCGTAGCAGCTGCTAAAGCCGTACCTACCACATAAACGCCTGCTACGGTTTTAGGTAAACAATCCCCGGTTCCATCGTCCTGTAGTGTCCCTTCAGAAGGGCTTCCGCCACCTTCAAAACTTTTTTCTTTCTGGCAGGCATTAATTAATACGAGACTTCCAATAAGAAAATATAATAAGGACCGTTTTTTCATATAAGGGGAATTAGTATGAAGGTTAAAAATAAGACTATTTTAGCAACGAAAATGATGCGTGGCAGGCAAATGATCCCGGGATAAACAATCAAACGAACTATTTTATTGCTTTATTGAATACGTATGTGGAAAAAAGTAAACCGACCCATTCTTTTTTGTGTTTTCCTGATCCTTCTTTTTACCAGCAGTAACGACCTTGTTGCCCAAACCCCGGATATACAAGTGATCACTTCAGGAACAAATACCAATCTCCGGGGGCTTTGTGTCGTAAACGATAACGTAATATGGGTAAGCGGTAGTAACGGGACTGTCGGACGGAGCCTGAACGGTGGCAAGAACTGGAACTGGATGAGCGTAAAAGGTTTTGAAAAAAAAGAGTTCAGGGATATCGAGGCTTTTGATGCCAATACAGCTATTATCATGGCAATAGATTCTCCGGCGTACATTTTAAAGACAACCGACGGGGGTGATACCTGGAAAGTTGTTTATGAGAACAGGACCAAAGGCATGTTCCTGGATGCAATGGATTTCTCTGATTTTGCCAATGGATTGGTAGTCGGCGACCCTGTTGATAACAAAATATTTCTTGCTTTCACCACCGATAACGGGAATAGCTGGAAAGAACTCAGGTCAGACAATAAAAGACCAAAACCCGATAGCGGGGAAGCTTTTTTTGCAGCCAGCGGCACCAATCTCCGTTTATACCGGGATGGTAATTACTTCCTGGTAAGCGGCGGATCACGATCAAGATTAATAACGAATGAAGAAGCGTTTCCCTTACCGGTAATACAGGGGAAAGAAAGTACCGGAGCAAACTCAATAGATATATACGACAATGGTAATCCTGCTAAGGCCGGCAAACGAATGATCATTGTAGGCGGCGATTTCAGTTCACCGGATTCTACTCAAAAAAATTGTTTTTATACTACAAATAGTGGCAAAACCTGGAATGCACCGAAAACACCACCGCATGGCTACCGGAGTTGTGTGGAGTATTTATCACAAAAAGATATCATCAGTTGCGGTCTGAATGGTGTTGATTATTCAGCTGATGGCGGCAAGACATGGAAGTGGGTAAGCAAAGAAGGCTTTCATGTTTGCAGGATCGCCAGGAATGGCTCTGCGATCTTCCTGGCCGGGGCAAATGGGAAAGTGGCAAGGATCAACTGGGAATAACAGTTATATCTATTTCCCGAGATTATCCAGTATCTCCTGCACTGAAGGTCTCTTTTTATAATCTGACTGAAAAAAACGATAGATGACCGTTGATTCCTTATCTATAATGTAAGTAGCCGGTATGGGTAAAAAATTACCGTTCTTACCATTGTTCTCATCTATTTTGATACCAGCATTACGATAGCGGGTCAATGTATTTTCCGGCACTTCAAATTCAACATCATAAGCTTTCATGATCTTGAGGCCTTCATCATAAATGATGGAGTATTCAGCATTTGTCTTTTCTACAGTTTTGGTAATATTTTCCGGCAATTCCGGGGTAATGGCCACAATAGTAGCTCCTTTGTCTTTGATCAACTGCAAGGAATCCTCCAGCTTTTTCAGGTATTTATTACAATAAGGGCACCATTGGCCGCGGTAAAAGATCAATACGACCTTACCCTTTTTCAAGAGATCCTTCAAACGTACTTCCTTGCCATTCTGGTCTTTAGCTTTGAAATCCGGGGCTTTTGAATGTATAAATAGTCCTTCAGGTGCCTCCTGGGCCATAAGGAAGAAAAAGACATGTAAGAGCAGAATAAGACAGGAGATTTTTTTCATAATACCAATTTACGATGGCTAAAATTAAAAATTACGCTGATGGCTGGTATCTCTGCCTGCATCCATTAACAAAACATTATTTTTCCCTTATTTTTGACGGTCGGTATCAACCCAAACCTGCTCCTTTTAAATAAAACATCATGACTAACAGGCACCGTCAAAAATATATCTCCAGGCTGCTTATTGGCCTTGCATTTTTTTCTTGTGGTATCCTGATCATTTATTATACATCCTTATTCCTGAAATCAGAGACAGAGGAGCGTTACCTCTGGATATTTGCTTCAATAGTCCTTCTCAATGGCGGCCTTTTATGCCTTGGCAGTGCTATTGTGCATAAAGTGAAATCTGACCTGATCCGCAAGCAAAAGATAAAGGATCAGCATAAGAAATACGAGTTTGAATAAAGAGGCTTGCTTTACCCAAAGCGGTTGGTGAACATAAAATAAACGGCTCCGAGCAAAAAAGCAAAACTTACCAGGTAACGCCAGTGGAAGGCTTCTTTCATTACCAGTACGGCAAAAAAAGCAAATACAACAAGCGTTATTACTTCCTGCATTATTTTAAGCTGGAATAAACTGAAGCCCCGCACAGTACCGATACGGTTTGCGGGAACAGCGAGGCAATACTCGATAAAAGCGATCAGCCAGCTGATCACGATGGCTTTCCATAAAGGCCAGCCTTCATGTTTCAAATGATAATACCAGGCAAAGGTCATGAAGATGTTGGAGACGAAGAGCAGGATGATGGTACGCATATATTACAATACAGTTTCTTAATTGATGAGGCATTCCTTTAATGCCCTTACTTCAGCCGGATCAATAAAATTGTTTTGATAGCTTTCAGCAGATCCGGCAAATGCAGGGTGGATGTATTCCATTTTACTGCTTGCCTTTCCCCGCAATGATGAGTGAAATTCCACGCAACCCGTTTTCTCTGCCAGCATTTTGATATTATCTTTTCTCACTCCGCTTCCCGGCATGATGATGACTCTTTCATCAGCTCTTTTATTTAATTCTGCTACCAACTCAACCCCATCCGGAGCTGCCGGTTGTTGTCCGGATGTCAGTATTCTTTCACAACCGATCTCAATCAATTGCTCCAGAGCCTCAAACGGGTCACGGCAACGGTCAAAAGCCCGGTGAAAAGTAATGCCCAAAGGATAAGCAGCTTCAACCAGTTTTGCGGTTCGCCTGAGATCAATACCACCATCAGCATTTAAAAACCCGATCACAAGACCATCACAATTGAGTTCTTTACATAAAATCGCATCCCGCAGCATGATCTCAAATTCTTCATCAGTATAGAAAAAATCGCCACCCCTTGTGCGGATGATTGGAAATAAATCAGCATCAAAAGACTCACGGCATTTTTTAATCAGTCCGTAAGAAGGAGTAGTACCCCCTTCGGCAAGATTAGCGCAAAGCTCGATCCGGTCTGCGCCGCCATCAACCGCTAATCTTGAGGTAATAAAATCTGATGTCGCTATTTCAATTATATATTTCCTTTCATTCATAATTCATCACTCATAATTCTTAATTAAAAATACTCTTTGCCGCAACTAACTTCTCCACTGCTCCCGATTTTACCGCATAACTAAACCCTTTATGAATAGCATACGCCCCCACTCCTCCTTTTTTATTCAATGCCAGGAAAGCCACCTGGATATCCTTTGCCTTCTCTCCTTTTATTCTTACGATCCGTTCAATTGTTTTTTTGCAGGCAGCTTCAGGCGATAAACCCTGCCGCATTAATTCTACTACCGTATGTGACCCGGCTACACGTATCACATCTTCCCCTTGTCCTGTAGCCGTGCAAGCACCAACTTCATTATCCACAAATAAACCTGCACCGATGATCGGGGAATCTCCTAATCGTCCACGCATTTTAAAACCCATACCACTTGTAGTGCAACTCCCGCCCAGGTTACCTTTTGCATCCATGGCCACCATACCGATCGTATCATGGTTCCATTCTCCGGATCCAAGTTTCGCAGGTGCAGAAGGCCCGTGGTTGCTTTTATTCTCAATATTAATTACAGGTTTATACTCTGATTTCTTCAGCCATTCATCGTAGGCGTTTTGTGCGCCGGGAGAAAGCTTTTGCTCTTCCAGCGGAAAGCCTTCCGCAATGGCAAACTGCTGCGCACCGGCGCCGACCAGCATTACATGGGGTGTTTTTTCCATTACACGTCTTGCTACTGAAACAGGATGTTTTATTCTTTCAAGAAAAGCTACACTCCCGCAATTGAAAAATTCATCCATGATGCAGGCATCCAATGTTACGAAACCGTCCCGGTCAGGATTGGCGCCTAACCCTACGCAACAGTTTTGAGAAGCTTCTGTCACCTTAACACCTGCTTCCACTGCATCCACGGCCCGCCCGCCTTTGCTGAGTATTTCCCACGCACCTTTGTTAGCTGCTATCCCCGCATCCCATGTTGAGATAACGATGGGCCCTTTTTTATAATCAATCCCGTCTCCTTCTGCAAAAACCTTTCTTCCGAACAATCCCGCTACGGAACTGAATGTTGATAAAGCAATGAACTTTCTCCTGTTGAGCATTGTTAAAAGTTTGTGACCGAAATTAAAGGATAAAGCTGTCAAAAAGCGATGCTTTTCAGATTTTGATAACATGTTGCCTGCCATAGAGGCCATTCAGCCTGACAAAAAGCCAAATATTAGCCAAAGGAATATTATTTGATGTTTAAACATTGTTTTTAATTAATTTTACATTTCAATCAACCACACACATGAAAATAGAGATCATTTCAGGAAGCCCCCGCAGCAACAGCGTTACAAAAAGAGTAGCCTTGCACCTGTATAAACAATTGCAGAAAAACACAAACCATACAGTAGATATAATAGATGCCCATGAATGGAACCTTCCGGCCCTGCAGGCTGTATT
>DATDIX010000389.1:0-2171 GCA_036520835.1 Chitinophagaceae bacterium
GAAACACCCTTAATGCAGCAACACGGGGCGATCAAGAAAAAATACCCGGATGCTATCTTACTCTTTCGTGTAGGCGATTTCTATGAAACATTCGGGCAGGATGCGGTCCTGGCTTCGCAGATACTTGGCATTACATTAACAAAAAGAAATAACGGCGCCGCTTCTTCACTGGAGCTGGCAGGTTTCCCGCACCATGCATTAGATACCTATTTGCATAAACTGGTAAAAGCAGGCCACCGCGTAGCGATCTGCGATCAGCTCGAAGATCCCAAACAGGCAAAAGGAATTGTGAAAAGAGGCGTGACGGATATGGTGACACCCGGGACAACGGTCAATGATAAATTACTCGAACACCACAGCAATAATTTTTTGGCTGCTATTCATTTTGCAGAAAACGAGCAGTATGGTTTAGCTTTTTTAGATATTTCCACCGGTGAATTTCTTATTGCCGAAGGCGACAGGGAATATGCCGATAAATTATTGCAGAGTTTTAAACCGGCTGAAGTTGTTTTTCAGCGGCATAAACAAAAAACATTCAAAGAATTTTTTGGCAGCAAAGTATATACCTACACACTGGATGAATGGATATTCGATGCCAACTATGCGAGTGATACTTTATTGAAACATTTTCAAACGCATTCTTTAAAGGGATTTGGTGTAGAAGACCTGAAGAACGGGCTAACGGCCGCCGGCGCTATCATCCATTACTTAAAAGACACAGAACATCCCAACCTGCAGCATATTACTTCGCTGCAGCGGATAGACCGGGATGATTTTTTATGGATGGACCGGTTTACGATCAGGAACCTGGAACTGGTGTTTGGCAACTCTGAAGGCAATCACACATTGCTGAGTGTACTGGACAATACCGTTTCACCCATGGGAGCAAGGCTGCTGAAGCGCTGGATCATTTTCCCGCTAAAAGATATCAGCAAGATCAATGAACGGCTGGAGTTAGTGGAATTCTTTATTAAAGAAACTGACCTGCGTAATAAAATAACACAGTCCATCAAACAATGCGGCGATATTGAAAGATTAGTATCCAAGATCCCGGTGAAAAAGATCAATCCAAGAGAAGTATTGCACCTTGCCCGGGGATTGAAGCAGGTGGAGATCATCAAACAACTTTGTTTGGCTTCTTCCAATGAATACTTAAAAAGACTGGGCGATGCTCTGAACCCCTGTCCTTATATCGCTGAAAAAATATTCAAAGAGATCGTTGACAACCCGCCGGCCCTGGCAGTCAAAGGCGGGATGATCAACAGCCATGTCAATGAAGAACTGGACCAGTTGCGGAAGATCTCTCATAGCGGAAAAGAGTATTTGACCCAATTGCAGGTAAAAGAAGCCGAAGCCACCGGTATTTCCTCGCTGAAGATCGGGTTCAATAATGTGTTTGGTTATTACCTCGAAGTGACCAACTCGCATAAAAGCAAAGTACCAGAAGCCTGGATGCGCAAGCAAACACTGGCCAATGCAGAACGTTATATTACTCCTGAATTAAAAGAATACGAAGAAAAGATTACCGGTGCAGAAGAAAAGATATTGCAGATCGAACTGCAGTTGTACGAATCATTATTGAATGAATTGTTTGATTACCTCGCTCCTGTTCAGAACAACGGCAATATACTGGCGGTACAGGATTGTATTATTTGTTTTGCCAATAATGCATTGCACTATCAATACAAAAAACCCTTGCTGCATGACGGACAGGAAATGATCATCAAAGACGGGCGGCACCCGGTTATTGAAAGAAATTTACCGGTCGGCGAATCTTTTATCAGCAATGATCTTGAACTGAACAAAACAGAACAGCAGATCATTATTCTTACAGGACCGAACATGAGTGGTAAAAGCGCCTTGCTCCGCCAGACCGCACTGATCACATTAATGGCGCATATGGGAAGTTTTGTTCCCGCCAGCGATGCGAAGATATCTTTAACAGATAAAATATTTACAAGGGTTGGCGCTTCCGATAATCTTACAGGCGGCGAATCTACTTTTATGGTGGAGATGAATGAAACCGCCAGCATCATCAATAATATCACCCCGCAAAGTTTGATATTACTGGATGAGATTGGTCGCGGCACTTCTACCTATGATGGTATTTCCATTGCCTGGAGCATTGCTGAATACCTGCATCAATCGCCGCATCAGCCAAAAACCTTATT
>DATDIX010000390.1:0-16053 GCA_036520835.1 Chitinophagaceae bacterium
TAGCTGAATGAAGGAATGATGCGCAACGAATGCATCGAATCTATCTGGTACAGCATATTCAGGTTAAAGCGATGACTGTTGTTTAAGTTGTCAGAAAGCGAATTCTGGTCATAGAAAGTATTGCTGCTGCCGGGTATGATATTCTCCCGGGTGATCTGCCTTTCTATCTTTGGGTTGAACCTGTTGTAGAAATAGTTGCTCTGGAAATCCAGTTTATTGCCAATGATATTATTATAGTTCACTCCTCCGCCCCAGGCTGTGGTGATACCGCCGTTGCGACCCGATCCCATACCCATGGCTGCCGCATCATCACCGGAGATATTGATATTAATGTTGCCGCCACTACCGGCGCCACGCTGCATACGTGCCAGTTCCCCGGTAAAGTTGAGAATATCCATAAAGGAAAAGCCTTCCGCATTGGTGTTGTTGCCCATGCCGATAGCAGAGAGTTGCCTGGCGCCTTTAAATGAATTGACATTGAATTTGCCTTCGTAGCGATCTTTATCGCCGGCGCCAGCCATTACTTTTCCAAACACTCCCTTCTTTTTATCTTTCTTTAATTTCAGGTTGATCGTTTTTTCATAGTTGCCATCTTCAAAACCCGTAAGCTGTGCCTGGTCGCTTTGCTTGTCATATACCTGCACTTTATCTACTGCATCAGCCGGTAAGTTCCGGGTGGCGATTTTCGGATCGTTCCCGAAAAATTCTTTGCCATCCACTAATACCCTGCTCACAGTTTCACCCTGGGCTTTCACCGTTCCGTCCTTTTCCACTTTTACACCGGGCAGTTTCTTTAATAACTGCTCCACGCTTGCATTGGGCTGCACTTTGAAAGAACCGGCATTGTATTGAACAGTATCGCCTACCATAGTTACCGGCGGCGCTTCATTGGATACGGTTACTTCGGCCAGCACTTTATTTATGTCATTCATGATGACACGGGCCAGGTCCTGTTTTTTACTGGTATCGCTGATGGTAACAAAGACAGTGCTGTTATGATAGTTGACATGGGAGATCAGCAGGCGATACTCTCCGTTCGGGATACCGGTCAGTTCAAAGCGGCCTGCGTTATCTGTCATGGTAAAAGATACAAGCGAGGAATCTTTCTTTTCCATCAGGGTGATCGTTGCTGCAGCAACCGGCTCTTTAGTAATGGTATCAAATGCCACTCCTTTTATACTTCCGTTTTTCTGGGAAAAAGAGATGATGGTAACAAACAGGAGAATGAATGACAGGTATATTTTCCTCATAGCTGGTTATTTCGCTACGAAAGTATTCTTACATACCCATAAAGCGGGTTAACCAGTCTTGCTTTAATGTTAATCAATGTTAATGGGCTAAGAGGGGAAGGAGAAACTCTTAGCTATTCGATGACCTCGCCTCTTTCCTTGTCATCCCTGTCGCGGTCATATACCAGCAGTTTTACTTTCCAGTCCATCTGTTCGGCTTCCAGGATCAGTTCTACTATTAGTTTCTTAACAGACTCGCTGGATGGGTCAAAGGCGAAGATCACACTGGTAAATTTCTTTTCCTCGATAGGAACTTCATAGCTTCCTTTCAGGTTCATTGATTTGAAGGAAAGATTGTTGAGCTGGTTATACAGCGCTTTGAATTTTTTCTTTGCCTCTTCAAAATCTTCCGTGGTAAGCATTAGCGCCTGCCAGCTGCTTACCTGGTTCTTTTTCCCGGTATACCTTGTGATGATGCATTCTTCGGCGCCGGTCACTTTAAAATTACATTGATAGTCGATCGACTGCGGATTTTGGATGATCATTTCACCGATTATATTATCAAAATGACTTGGGTAATCGTCGATCACTTTTGTAAGATCAGCAGTAATTGTATTGCGGGGATTAAGCTTAAGCTGTGCGGTGGCAGAGCTGAACGAAAACAAAATAATAGTAAAAAGCGCAGGTAGTTTTACGAATGCTTTCATCAGTTTGGATTTAACAGGTTAGAAATCAGGAGCAATATTATTAAATCTTATACTTATTATATAATTTAACTGAGAATTTTCCGTTAACCCTATTACAAACTACTACAAAAGGATCCAAAATATGAAAAACAACAGCATTGTGCATGCTCATGAAGAAGCGAAGATCTATCACAATTACTACAAACCTTCTTTTAACATTCTCCTTCTGATCAAATCTGTTCTCAGTGTTTTTATTTCCGGTTCATCACCGGCGGCAGGCCATGTTATAAGGAGAAAATAACTTTTTTACTAACCCCTGATTATACTAAAGCGTTCCTGCGACAGTGGGGACGTTTTTATTTTAGTTCACCCTGACATCCTGCATTCTTCTTTCCATATTCCGGGGCATGGCCGGCATTTGCTGCTGTGGCTGTCCGCTTTTGCCACCCATCCTGTTCAGGTTATATAGCAGGCTGACCATAAAGTAACGACGGAGCACCATGCTCCTGGTGTCTTCGATCACGTTATTATAAACATTACGGGTGATGCTCTGGTTCTGGTTGAGGATATCATTTACAGTAAACCGTATCTCACCATTCTTCTTTTTAAATACCTGTTTGCGCAGGCCGGCATTCCACAAAGGTATATTCTGGTTGTATCCTTCTGCTCTCCCGGTGTTGAAATAATAATCGAAGTCGGAACTAAGGATAAAGTTCAAAGGAAAGGTAATGGAGAAATCCAGGGAGTAAGTATGGGTGAAGTAATCGTCATTGATATTGGTGTTTTGGGAAGAAGTGATTTTATTATAACCGATATTGACCCTTGTACCCATATCGAATTTTTCTTTATTCAGGTTAAAGCCTGCGCCCTGCGACACAGCAAAGTTGTTGGTATTGCTTTTTACCTCCTGCACCAGGCTTACATCCCGGGTATAAGAAAGGTTGTTATTGAAATTTAAACTGGAGCCTTTTAGTTTGGGGTTTTTAAAAGGTATACCGAGTGTTATAAATGAAGAAGCCCTGAAGGCGCCGTTTATATTTGCATAGGTCGTCCTTTGCACCGGCCCCCGGGTAGTGATATCGCTGATGATCTTATCAGTGGTTGTACTGAAGTTAAGGTTGGCAGCAAGATACCGGTAAGTAAGTATATTAAAAGTATTGTAGTTGATATTCACGTTGTGATTGAATTCCGGCGCCAGGTTAGGATTCCCGATCTTGATATTAAAAGTATCTGTTGCATCAGGCACATTTTGCAACTGCGAAATAGTGGGCTGGTTGGTTCTCCCGTTGTAACTGAACCGGAGGTTCTTGCTACGGCTGGGGGTATAGTTGAAATTAGCCGTGGGAAAGAAGTTCGTATAATTTGCCTTTGTAGTGGAGTCCCTTCCTGTCAATGCCGGGTGACTCGTGTTTTCAAGAAAAGATTTTTGCACACCAAGACCCAGCTGGTAATTATATAGTTTATTCTGCACCCTGAAGTTGGTACCAAACCGGTGGCCTTTAAAACTATTTTCAAAATCGTTTGTCAGTAAAAGATTGGGATCATCATATTTTAACGATAGCGGATCATAGTTGTAAGTGACCTTACTGGATGTATTATGGTTCAATGTATAGGCATAGTTAAATTCCAGTAATTTGTTACGGCCGACCGGTTCTGTATAGGAAGTGCTGACCACATTGTTATGCGTATTGGTTCCCTGGTTATTTTTCTGGTCTTGCCGGATCTCTTTTAAAAGAATACCTGCTGTATCATAATAATTGCTGTTGGTGATATTAAGACCGGTACTTTCGCTCTGCCCGAATGTATTGGACCAGCCGAGTGTTAAGGTCCTTCCTGTTTTATTGAATTTTTTACGATACAATAAATTATTACTCCAGTTGATCCCATCTCTTTCATTGCTGTTCCTTCTCCTGGCGATCAGTGCAGGGTAGTCATAACCCGGGATAACGACATTGGTAAAAGAAGTATCATCCCTGTAGCTTTCCGAGTGTTGAATAGTGATGGAGGGTGTAAAAAGAATGGAACTCATCGAATCCAATTGTGCTTCTATCCTGAAATTGATGCGATGGTTCTGGTTCTCGCTCAGGGAAGAATAACTCTTATCTTCATAAGCCACTGAATCAGTATAGGAGGTCTGCCGGTAAGTACTTTGTTCCTGCGCATTTTTTGAGTTGGAAAAGAAATAGCTCCCGGTACCTTTTACCTTATCGGTCCACTCATCGGTATAATTAAGCCCTGCAGAAAAAGACTTAAGCAACCCGGTAGTGCCGCTGCCGCTACTTCCACCTCCGCCAAAACCGCCACCACCACGGCCTCCGCTCATCTGCATACCTGCACCACTGTTGTTAAAACCACTGAAACCACCCATTGAGCTGATAACATCAGAGAAAGAAAAACCCTGTTTGTTGATATTGTTGGCGTTGAACAATAAAGAGAATCGCTGCGGTCCCTTGAATTTATTAATACTGAAATTGGCTTCATACCTGTCCTTGTCGCCAATGCCGGCCATTGCCCTTCCGAAATATCCTTTATTACGATCCTTTTTCAGTTTAATGTTCATGGTTTTGGTGCGGCTGCCGTCATCTACTTTGGTGAACTTTGCCTGGTCGCTCATATCATCAAACACCTGCACACTCTCCACCATATCTGCTGTCAGGTTTTTAGTAGCCAGCTTGGGATCATTGCCAAAAAACTCTTTGCCGTCAACATATATCTTCTGTACCTGCTCGCCCTGGGCTTTAACGGTTCCTTCTTTATCTACTTCTACTCCCGGCAGTTTTTTTAACAGGTCTTCTACTGTTGCATTAGGGGGTGTTTTAAAACCACTGGTGTTGAATTGAACCGTGTCGCCTTTTACCACCATCGGCGCTTCATTGGTAACGGTTACGCCACCCAGCATTTTATAATCTTTGGAAGGGGTTACATCACCAAGGTCGATTGTTCTTTTATCAGCAGCAATGGAAACAGTTTTCCGGAAAGGTTCATAAGCCTGGTGAGAAACGACCAGTTGATAATTGCCGGTCTCCAGGCCTTTTATTTCAAAAACACCCTGTTTGTTACTAAGTGTAAAAGTGATCAGCGAGGAATCTTTTGCATTGAGAAGAGAGACCGTTGCATCGGCGATCGCTTGTTTGGAAGCGGTATCAATCAGCTTTCCTTTAATGCTGCCATCGGTCTTTTGGCCCATGACAGCACAGGATGCCAGTAAGGTGATAACCAATAATGCAATACCCTTTCTCATAAGTAGTGAAATGTCTACGAATTTAGACGTAACCAGCCAGAAATACCTGCGTAATAACGTTAAAATGCATGAAAATCTGATGAACGATCAAAAAAACAGGGGAAAGAAATTGAATCAGAAACAGGCATTACACTGTTGTTGAACCGGTAACGGCAACCTCGGTTCTTTTTAAAATATTGTCTACTGTTTTACAAACTTCATCCTGCTGTTTGTAATTGTTCCGTTCAGAACAATAGTATATATACCTGCCGCCATGGCTGACGTTTCTATGGTTAACAGGTTGCTTCCCTCATTGATGCTGATTTTCTTTTGCTGCACTGTTCTTCCGTTTATGTCAATAATGCTGTAAGCAATGGTTTCTTTTTTAAGTGCTGCAATCATCAGCGTGATATTTTCGCTGGCGGGATTGGGATATAGCATTACAACAAGTTCTTTACTGCTGATATTGACAGCAATGATCTTTGAGTAAGTGAACTTGCCATCAAGATCTTTCATCTTTAAGCGGTAATAAAGCGAAGAGATCCCCGGCAAGGCAATGTTGGGATCGGTATAGGTGTATTGTTTTGTGTTAGTGCTGTTCCCGGCTGCAGCCAAGTTGCTTAGCTTAGTAAAGAAACTTCCATCCGTACTTCTTTCTATTTCAAAATGCGAAGTGTTATGTTCTGCAAGCGTCTTCCATCCAAGTATCACATTATTGCCTGAGAGCTGACCTTTGAAATCAACCATCGTCAACGGCAGACCACCAATGGGCACAGAAAGATCAGCCATCCAGAGTTCTCTGCCAGCCGTGCTTTCGGCTGCTGTTATAAATAGATTTAGATTTGCCAATGTAAAGTCAGCAGGAGAGCTACCGCCTGTTTGAGCTATGTTCTGCACAATTACTGTTCCTTGTTCTGTGCCATCGCTTCTCCAGACCTCTTTATCATTTAATGCACCGGCCGTTCCTTCCCAGGCGCTGAAATAAAGCTTTCCATTCACATTCGTCATGTTTTCCGGAAGAATATCCTTTACTTTTTTAGTGCCGGAAACACTGCCATTTGTTTTCCATAATTTATACCCGCTGCCATCATCAGCCATGAAAAACAGGTTGGTATCAACCGCTATTAATTTTTGAGGATTGCCTGATCCTGTTCCCGGTTTAATATCTTTCACTAAAACAGTACCACTCTCTGTGCCATTTGTTTTCCAAAGTTCAGTGCCCTCTGCCTGGGTGCGTCCCTGGAAATAAAGTGTTCCGTTTACATTCGTTAACCCCAGCGGGAAGATGAAACCTTTTACTATTTCCGTTCCTGCTCCTGTACCATCGCTTTTCCATAACGTGGATGCAGGATCCCCGCCGGCAGTAAAAAAAAGTTTACCGTTCATAGTAACGAGGTTGGCTACCACGGCGCTGCCCGAACCGGGATAAACATCTTTTATCATTACAGTTCCTGTTTCAGTGCCATCCGTTTTCCAGAGATCATACCCGGCATGAATCCCGTCTGCAGCGCTGAAGAATAAAACGCCGCCCATATTTACCATGTATTGGGGATTACTTCCGGTTGCCCCGGGATAAAGATCTTTTACCAGTACCGTTCCGGCTTCTGTGCCATCTGTTTTCCATAACTCAATACCATGAGTTCCGTTAGTTGCACAAAAGAATAAAGTGTTATTTATTTTCAGAAAACGGGAAGGAGCACTGTTTCCCAAACCGGGATTGATATCTTTTACCATCATTGTCCCGGCTTCGGTTCCATTGCTTTTCCAAAGCTCATCACCATGTACGCCATCATTGGCATGGAAATAAATTGTTCCGTTGATATTAATTAGCTCTGCGGGGTTCCCGCTTGCCGGCCCGGGGTTAATGTCTTTTATCAAAACAGTGCCGGTTTCAGTTCCATTGCTTTTCCAGAGTTCATTGCCATGCACAGCATCATTGGCCCGGAAGAATACTGATTCATTAATGGCAACAAGGTTTCCCGGGTTACCCGCCGTTGTTCCGGGATTAATATCTTTTACCAGTGAAAAAGTCTGCCCATTAGCATCAAAGCTCAATGCAACAGTAATAACGACTACCCAATAAAACTTTCTCATAAACAGAGTTAATGATACAGCTCAAGGAAAGTTATATCGAAGTGTATTGGATAGAAAAGGAACTTTGAACCAGGGAAAATATTATTGTTTTACAAACTTTACCCGGCTGTTTGTTTCATTACCATTTAGAATAATAGTATACACACCAGCCGCCAGTGAATTTGTTTCTATAGTTAACAAATTACTTCCTTCGTTGATACTGATATTCTTTTGCTGCAGGGTCCTTCCGCTCATATCAACAATGCTATAGCTGATACTTTCTTTTTTACGGGCAGCGATCATCAATGTGGCGCTTTCGATGACCGGGTTAGGATAAAGCATAACCACTGTTTCACTACTGCTGATATTGATCGCAATGGTCTTTGAATAAGTGAATTTGCTGTCAATGTCTTTCATCTTTAACCGGTAATAAACGATTGGCGCATTCAGAGAAGTAATGTTCCTGTCTGTATAGCCATATTGTTTTTCCGCTGATGAATTACCTGAAGCAGCTATTGTTCCTGTTTTTGTAAAATTTCTTCCGTCAAGGCTTCTTTCTATTTCAAAATGGGAAGTATTCTGTTCAGACGACGTAACCCAGTTGAGCAAGCCGTTGTTTCCGGATAATTGAGCTTTAAAATCTAAGAGAGTAAGTGGAAGTGCTCCTTCGCCAGGAATATCAGTCACCCATAATTCCCGGCCATACTCTGATGTATGTGCTGTCAAAAATATTTTGTTATTTAATATTACCAAATCGGTCGGATCTGAACTTCCTGTTCCGGGAACAAATTCCTGTAACAAAAATGTGCCGGCTTCTGTACCGTTGCTTCTCCATAACTCAGCGCCGTGTGCACCATCAGAAGCTGCAAACAAAAGATTATTATTCATGGCAATTGCCATTGCAGAACCTATTCTTGCACTGACATCTTTAACCATCACCGTGTTTGGGGTTGTGCCATCCGTTTTCCATAGTTTGCCATAAATGCCCCCTCCTGACTGATTAAAATAAACCGTATTACCAATGGCAACGGAACCTAAACCGATATAAATATCTTTCAATAATGACGTACCAGGTCCCGTTCCATCTGTTATGAATGGTTTGGGTTCACTTAAAAAAACGTCCTCCGGAGCGGCCTTAAAAAAAATTGTTGAACCAATTCCTGTGAATCCACTCGGTCTGCTACCACAGGGACCCGGACATATGTCTTTTACCAATACAGTACCCGCCGCTGTTCCATTGCTTTTCCACAAGTCCCGATTTACGTTTGTTGGATTTGTTGAAAAAAATAACGTGCCATTTACATTGCCAAAGGCGTAAGGATCAATACCTGCTCCTAGATACACTGTGCCGGCTGCAGTTCCATCACTTTTCCATAATCCTCCAAAGGAATTAAAGAAAAGCATGCCATTTACAACTGTTATATATTGAGCACCGGCGCCAAGACCATTACCTGGTCTTAAATCTACTACCATTACAGTACCTTCGGTTGTGCCATCACTTTTCCACAGTTCTTTACCACTTGGTCCATCATTAGCCTGGAAATAAAGAATACCATTCATGCTAGCCAGAAATTGCGGAGGTGTATCTCCATTTATACCTGGTAACAGGTCTTTAACTAATACGGTGCCTGCTTCTGTTCCGTCGCTTTTCCATAGTTCAGGGCCGTGCACTCCATCGTCTGCCTGGAAAAAAAGCGTTCCGTTCACATTGGTAAGCCAATCGGGCCTGCTTGAACCTCCCCCTGGCATAATATTCTTTACCATTACGGTTCCAGCTGTGGTACCATCGCTTTTCCATAGTTCAATCCCGTTAATACCATCATTTGCCCGGAAATATAAAACATTGTTTACGGCAACAAAGCTTGTGCCTTGTGACGGGAAAGCAGGAGTTGTTCCCGGATTTATATCTTTAACCAGGGTGAATGTTTGCGCATTGATATCAATACATACAATCAATAAAGTGACGATTAGACAAAAAAACTTTCTCATAAACCAGTTTTAGGTTTTAGTGTAATAAAGTTTTACCAGAATGTATTGGAAAAGGTCGTTCGGGGAAAAAGAAGGAAATGAATTTCGGAGATGCCGTCTGGCATTTAAGGATACTAATATATACAAAAAAGCCTGAACCACAAGGCCCAGGCTGTATATTTGAAAGGTTAGTTTTAACTGAACAGGTACTCTACATCCTCCCTTGTCAGCGACTTCACAAAACCGGTATCATCTGAGATAAGTTCCTTAGCCAGAATGCGTTTCTTATCCTGTAATTGCAGGATCTTATCTTCAATTGTATCCTTGCAGATCATGCGATAAGCGAATATATTCTTGGTCTGGCCGATACGATGGGTACGGTCAATGGCCTGCTGCTCAACGGCCGGGTTCCACCAGGGGTCAACGATATAGACATAATCAGCCGCCGTCAGGTTCAAACCTACTCCACCGGCCTTTAAAGAAATAAGGAATACACGTACTTCATGATCATTCTGGAAACTTTGAATGGCTTTTTCCCTGTCAGGGGCTGAAGTGCTGCCATCAAAGTATTCGTACTTGATACCGAGTTCTTCCAGCTTGGCTCTTATCAACGCCAGCATACCGAGGAACTGGGAGAATACTAATGCTTTATGATCGCCGATATTCTCTACTATTTCTCGAGCCAGTTCATCGAGTTTGATAGAATGGTTCTCAAATTTTTCTTCTTCATTGAGTATGGCCGGTGAGTCACATATCTGCCGGAGCTTCATCAAACCCTGTAAGATGGTGAGCTGTGAACGTTGTATGCCCTGCTCCTGTATCGTTCCTAATATCTTATCACGGAAATCATTCCGGTAAGCATCATATATCTTCCGTTGTTCATCTTCCATTTCGCACCACAATATCATTTCCTGTTTATCAGGAAGGTCTTTGGCCACCTGTTCTTTGGTTCTGCGAAGAATGAACGGGTATAATATTTTACGGAGATGATCCTTCCGGTCGGCTTCGCCAAATTTATCTATCGGGATGGCAAACTCCTGCCGGAAAAATTCCATAGTGCCCAGCATACCCGGGTTCAGGAAATTCATTTGGGCGAAAATGTCAAACGTATTATTCTGTAGCGGTGTACCACTCATGCAAAGACGGTTTTTTGCATTCAGCAAACAGGCTGCCTTGGTTACTTTGCTTGAAGGATTCTTGATAGCCTGCGATTCATCAAGGATCACATAATCGAAGTCCACACTCATCAGTAATTTAATATCGCTCCGCAATGTGCCATAAGTAGTGATCGTGATCTCATGATCGTTGAGCTCTTCTTTCACTCTTGTTCTCACCGGGCCATGATGAATACGGTAAGTAAGCTTTGGAGTGAACTTCTTTATTTCATTTTCCCAGTTATAAATAAGCGTAGTGGGACAAACGACCAGCGCTTTCAGCTTTCCGCGGTCAGCCCTGTAATAATCAAGAAAAGAAAGTGCCTGTACGGTTTTACCCAAACCCATATCATCGGCAAGGATACCACCCCATTTGATATCTTGTAAATAATTCAGCCACTGGTAACCGGCTACCTGGTAGGGGCGCAATATCATTTTGAGGTGATAGGGCGGTTCAATTTCTTTGATCTTATTAAAATTGCGCAGGTTCTCATATTTCGCTTCCAACTGAACCGTCAGCTCTTCTTCATCACGGGTCTCATAGAGTTCGTCCACCACACTCAGGTGATAGCGGGAAAGTTTAAGATTGTTACTGTTGCCTTCGCCGACACGAAACAGTAATGAATATTTCTTCAACCACTCTTCCGGCAAAATGCCGAGTGTGCCGTCATTCAATTGAACAAATTGCTGTTTATTGGCGAGGGCCCTTTTTACTTCAGCTATGGTTACTTTCTGATCGCCAAATACAATATCGATCTTAGCATCGAACCAATCGGTGTTGCTGCTGATAAATATCTTTGTTTGCGGTTTGGCTGTATTGAAGCGAAAGTTCTTCAACGCTTCAAATCCAAAAACCGGCGTTTTCATATCCTTCATTGCATCTACAAACAGGAAGAACCAGTTATTCTTTAATACATCTGTTCCTTTCAAAGCCAGCGACCCGGTCTCCTCGTTGATGATAAAATTGGAATGAAGGCCATTCAGCTGATCTACAAAAACTTTTTCCGCTTCCCGGTTACGGTGAACGATCATTACCTTATCACCCTGCGGCACGATGATATCATCACGGTCCTTTGTTCTTGTTTCATATCCTTTATAGGAGAAAGAAGGCTGGAAAACAAGGTAATCACCTTTTTCTATCAGGAAGAGGTTTACTTCAGGTTCGCCGGCTTTGATCTCGTTGACCAGTGATTTATCAAAATCAACTTTATGCTCTTTGGTCAAGGGGAGAATAAAATCATTCAATGTTTTATTCCAGTTATCCTCCGTGACTGTCATCTTACCTGTTTCCAGGAATTTTTCAACCAGGTGGATCACTTCATTGTTCTTCCACAAATGCAGCTGGTGATTATACGAGAAAAATAATGGCCCCGGGCTTTCATTCTCACCGAGGTCATACTCCATGCTGCCGGTTTTTACCCGGCATGAAATGGTATAATGAGAATTTTTCTTAACAATAAAATGCGGTTTGGCTTCTTCAATGGCCAGTTGCAGGGGTTCAAGGTTCGTTGTCCTGAATGGTTTGCCTTCGGGCAACAGGAAAACAAGTTTGTTCTCCGCCGCATCAGTAAATATTTTTTTCAGTTTGGGTAAAAGATATTCTGCCATCAGTTCTTTTGTTTCTTCCGGCAGGTCGTCATCTTCCTGCTGAATGATATTTTCCCAAATGCCTGAAAAAGGCGAATTGCGGCTGATGTATTTGTTTATCTCTGTTTCCTGCAGTTTGCGCAGCGAGGTCAGCAGGGTCTTATCCTCTTCAGATAGTTTATCTGTTTCTATATAGCGGCTGATATCTAATTTTTCTGCTTTGCCGGCAAACCCATCGCCTTCCTCATTCGGTTCCCCCGATACAACATCTATAGTAAACTGGGGATAGCTCTTTTTACTGAAGTTAAAAACGATCCCCAGCCTGTGCGATGGTTTTATTGTTTCTTCTTCTATCACTTCAGGCTCTTGCTGCTGTACTTTCTGCTGCGGAATAACAACGGGCTTTACATACGTGTTTGCTACTGCTACTGCCACTCGTTTTATATTGCTGTCCAACACTCGCAAAAAAGGTTTGCCTTCTTTATAAGCAAATTCAAATTTGCCTTTCAGGTCATCGCTCAGTGAATAACCATACGCTTCGAGTAATTTATTTTTCTCCTTATCCCAGTTGCGGATGCTGTCGAAATAACCAGCGCCATACACATCGAGCAACTGGAGAAAAACGATCAGCTTGGGCAGGCATAATACATGGTCCTCGTCCTCGTAGTCGCAACTGGTATCGAAATTCTTTTCTTCATTCTTGCGGATGATCACTTTATAGTTCTCATTATTCAGAACAACGGAAGCTTTTATTGTTTCATTTTCTGCCAGCTCTATTTTGGCCTTATTGGTGCGCAGGAATTTTTCCGCTTCTTCATACGATTCAGGAGAGGAAAGCAGCCGTAATGTTTTTAGTTCGATCGTTTTCATTTTGGCCACAGTATGCCGCTGGTCATACTTTACATCATCTGACTGCAGGTGACCGCGGTCGATCATTTCCTGCAACTGGAATAAAGAAGCTGATTCGTGCCGGCAGATATCGCCGAGATTATAAGGGCAACTGCAGCGAAGCGAAAGGGATTTGGAATCCTTGAACTTCTGGATATATACTTTATAAAAAGTGGAATAGCTGTCATCCTTTACACGAAATACAGCGGAGCCAAAGAGGTCGTCATATTCTACCAGTTCTACAAATCCAATGGCATGTATTTTTTTTCCCCGGCGTATCACTTCGTCAGTTCCATGGGTATAAACATACTTGATAAGGTGCGGTAAAGCCATAATACTATTTCGATGGACAATGGGCAATAAGCAACCGGCAAATTTCCAATACTTTCTTATTGCCCATTGCGGATTGCATACTGCTGGTTCAAAAAAGGGCAATCGGCAAAACTAAAGGATTATGATTCGGATTTCCAGCGAAATAGAAGGAAATAAAAAATAATTTTTAAAGCCTGTAAGGGAAGAAAAAATGGAGTATCTTGTACCCCTTTTTTTGAAAAGCAACAGCCGTTATTTCACCAGCAGTTTACCTTCTTTATAAACGGGCAATACATTGGCCTCATCAGCAGACAAACAATAACGTATATCTTTTTCTAATCCAAAATTCATCAGCCGGTGATAATGGGAAGCTTCATTCTTTTTCAGGAAAGCAAACAGGTCCTTTTTTCCTTTTTCATACATCGTTTCTGCCATATGCGATGAATCGCAGTTGATCAGGAAATGTTCTTTTACTTTACTGATGACAGCACCGGCAAATAATGTGTCTTCCATATTTACCCGGTCTTTCCAGGCAGCACAACCGAGTATGACGTTTTGTTTCTTTTCTATCAAATGATCGCAGACAGCCGACAGGTTGGGAAAAGAACCGGTGATGATCTCTTTAGCTCCTTTATCTAATGCCATATGCAATAAACGGGTGCCGTTGGTGGTGGTTAGCACTAATGTTTTTCCTTCCACAAATTCTCTCGGGTATTCAAAAGGGGAATTACCATATTCGAGGCCTTCGGCGATCTTACCATCTCTTTCGCCGGCAGTAATCCCTTCTATCTGCCTGCCAATTTCTATACAACGGGCGACGCTGTCAACCGGGATAACAGACCGGGCGCCATTATATAATGCAGTAGTAATAGTAGAGGTGGCTCTCAGTACATCAATGATCACAACAATACTGTTGCTTACATCATATAAATGCAAAAGGGTCGGCGAAAGGGACGTATGTAAGGTGGGCTTGTTTTCCATGCTGCTTCTGGCAGCAAAAATAGCGGAACAAAAATTAATGGGTGCTGTAAGGCAGTATTGTATTATTTCACCAGCAGTTTTTTCCACTTTTCACTTTCCGCAAATTCCTTGATCGTTTTATTGCGTTGCCCGATCAGGTTTCGCATATAGCGGGTAAAATATAAAAGGTTGAACCATTTGCCTACGGCGCCATAAGGAGTTTCAAAGTAGATAAGGTCGATCATGATCGTGCCATTCTCGCAGGGTTTAAAATGATGCTCATGTTTCAGCATTTTAAAATCACCTTGTGCCTGTTCATCAATGAATAGGCTGGGTTTTATCATTTCCGTGATCTTTGTACGAAGCAGCCTTGTTTTGAAAAGGTGCTTGGCTTTCCAGGTCACTGTTTCATCTTTTTCTATCAGGCCAAACCTGACCCCTGCCACAGCTTCTTCCTTGTGGTGGGTCATGGAGAGTTTGTGCAGGTCAATATTCCTGCTGAGGTCAAATACTCTTTCTACGGGAGCTTCGATAAATGTAGTAAGGTGAATAGCGGGCATAACGGTGAATGATCTGAATTCCATGGTGACGGATTTCTGCTATACTAGCAAAAATTTTACCACAGTAGAAATTTATCAGCTAAAAGGTATCTTGGACACCTTTGCCTCTAGTAATTTATCACGCACTTTGATGTAAATATCCGCCCCGATACCGGCAAAGGCTGTCCGTACATATCCCATCCCGATCGCTTTACCGAGACTGGGGGACTGGGTGCCGGAGGTAACTACACCAATAGTTGCGCCTGACTGATCTTTTATTTCGTACCCATGGCGGGGTATCCCTTTTTCGATCATTTCAAAACCCACCAGTTTTCGTTCCACCCCCTCTTTCTTTTGTGCTTCCAGTATTTCCCTGGCTGTAAAATCTTTTGTGAATTTGGTGATCCATCCCAAACCTGCTTCCAGTGGAGAAGTAGTATCGTCAATATCATTTCCATACAGGCAAAAACCCATTTCCAGTCTTAATGTATCTCTTGCACCAAGACCGATCGGTTTCAATCCCTGCGGTGAACCGGCTTGAAAAATAGCGTCCCATATTTTATCCGCATTGCCGTCCTTGTCCTCAAAGTAAATTTCAACACCGCCGGCACCGGTATAGCCTGTAGCGCTTACCAGCACATTATCCACCCCGGCAAATTTTCCTTTAACAAATGTGTAGTACTTCAGGTTCAGGATATCCATATCTGTCAGGGGCTGCAGAATCTTAGTTGCATTCGGACCCTGTATAGCCAGTAAACAGGTTTTTTCAGAAACATTATGCATCTCCGCCTTCTTAGTATTGAATTGGCTGATCCAGTTCCAGTCCTTTTCAATATTGGATGCATTTACCACCAGCATATATACTTTATTTTCTTCGATGCAATACACGAGCAGGTCATCTATAATACCCCCTTTGTCATTAGGGAGACAACTGTACTGCGCCTGGCCGGCCTTTAATTTCGCTGCATCATTACTGGTTACCCTTTGAATAAGATCCAGTGCATGTTCCCCTTTCAATATGAATTCACCCATGTGACTAACATCAAAGACGCCGGCATTCTTACGGACAGCAGCATGTTCATCATTAATGCCTGTATAACTGATCGGCATATTATATCCTGCAAACTCGGCCATCTTTGCCCCAAACGCAATATGTTTTTCTGTAAAAGGAGTATTCTTCATGGAAGTTTTATTAGTCCGCAAATGTAGGATGAAGCGGTTGATTATTTTTCTATTCTGCCCATTCTTAATATGAGCAGAAAAAATAAAAGGCCCCGGTAAACGGAGCCTTCTTCCCGGCAGTTCTGGCAACGAACCGGGATCCAACTTCAACCTATTTTAAAAAAGAGCTTTGACAAGGGAAAAACCCGGGGTCATGGAACTTGCCGTTACCTCATCTTCGTCATCCATGCTTTCCATTTGCTTGCCCGATTGTTT
>DATDIX010000391.1:0-10116 GCA_036520835.1 Chitinophagaceae bacterium
CCGCCGCCATTACCCCGAAGATCATAAATGAGTTGTTGCAATCCCTGCTTCTGCAGATTTTCCAATGCCCGCATAAACTCGGCGTAACTGCTCCGGGTAAACTTATTCAGTTTGATATACCCGATCGTTTTATCGATCATAAAAGAGGCATCTACCGAAGGTACCGGGATAGTACCGCGGGTTACCGACACCAATTTTGACTGCTTATCCCTTAATATCTGTAAGACCACCTGGGAGCCACCCTGGCCACGGATCAGTTCTTTTATCCTGTCTGTTGACAGGTCTTTCGCCGAAATGGAAGAGTCATTTACTTTTAATATTTTATCACCTATCAGCAACCCGGCTTTATCACTGGGGCCATCAGGTATCACATAAACAATGTTCACCGTATCAGAAAAAACATTGAACTCGACACCGATACCTTCAAAATTGCCGGCCAGGTCTTCATTAGCGGCTTTCAATTCCACCGGGGGAAAGTAAACAGAGTGAGGATCCAGTCTGCTCAACATTTTCTCGATAGCACCGATCTCCAATGAATCTGAATTAACATCATCTACATAGTTCCTTTTGATCACTTCCAGGGCTTCCTGTAATGATGTTTGCTTGTCTGTTTTGAAAAAATCAGTTCCGCCGCCGAGTCCGTAACCCAGGAACATCCCGACAATCATCACCACTGAAAAAATAAGCGGAAGCCAAACCTGCAATTTTTTATTTGCCATCTTTGATTTTAATGTAATTTGACGCAAAATAGCTAAAAGTTTCTGGTTGCTGGTTGCTTGTCATTACTTGAGGTTCCCGGCTACTCTTTCCGGCGATAAATAACTTATCTTTTAAACGCCATGTTTACCAGTAGCCAGTAACCAATAACCAGCAACGATCAACATGTCTTCTATAAAACTCATTGCCGATAGCGGTGCTACCAAAGCAGAATGGTGTCTCGTTAATAACGGGAAAACAAAAACTTACTTCACACAAGGTATCAGCCCTTATTTTTTAAATACAGAGCAAATAAGCGATCTTCTATTAAAGGAACTCAAGCCAAAGCTTAAGAATGTCGGGATAGGTGAAGTGTTTTATTATGGAACTGGTTGTGCCAATCCTAATAACGCAAAACTGGTAAAAAAAGCTGTCCAAAAAGTTTTCCCGGACGCTACCGTAAATGTAAACCATGACCTGATGGCCGCAGCAAGAGCAGTTTGCGGCACTGAAAAGGGCATTGCCTGCATATTGGGCACCGGTTCTAATTCCTGCTATTATGATGGAAAGAAAATTGTAAAAAATAGTCCGGGTCTTGGTTATGTACTCGGCGACGAAGGAAGCGGCGCCTATCTTGGAAAAAGAGTATTACAATACTATTTGTATAATACATTTGATGAAGATCTCCGGTCAAGATTTGATGCGGCTTACGTCACCAATACAGTGGAAATATTGGAAAATGTTTATAAAAAGCCACTCCCAAATCGCTATCTTGCCGGCTTTGCTAAGTTCCTGGCAGACAACCGGGGACATTATATGATTGAAAATATTATTGAAGACGGATTGAATGATTTTTTCTTCAGTCATTTGTGTAAATACCGGGAAATCTGGACCCTTCCGGTGAGTTTTGTGGGAAGTGTAGCATTTGGTTTTAAGGACGTATTAAAGGAACTTTGCAGCGCCTATGAATTTGAATTGGGCAAGGTCTTAAAGAATCCGATGAGTGGCCTGGTAGAATATCATAGTTGAGGAGATTGTTTCATTTGGACGAATACAGAACGAACTAATATGGCATTTAAAAAAATTACGGAGCAGGCCAGTTCTTACCGCCACCTGGAAAAAATGACAATTGGGGAACTGCTGACTAATATCAATAAAGAGGACCAGGTAGTACCCGGCGCGGTAGCAAAGGCAATTCCACAGATAGAAAAGCTAGTTGAAGTGATCAGCGATAAAATGCTGATGGGCGGCCGGTTATTCTATATTGGCGCCGGTACAAGTGGCAGGCTGGCGATAGTAGATTCCAGCGAATGCCCGCCTACCTATGGCGTTCCATATGGCCTTGTCATCGGGATCATCGCAGGTGGTGAAAAAGCCATTACCACCGCCGTAGAATTTGCAGAAGATGACAGGGAACAGGGATGGAAAGACCTGCAGTCATATAATGTTTCTGATAAAGATGTGGTGATCGGTATTGCTGCCAGCGGAACCACCCCTTATGTGATAGGTGCGCTGGACGAATGCCGAAAAAGAGGGATCATTACAGGAAGCATCTCCTGTAATCCCGGCTCACCGGTAAGTGATGCAGCCGATTTTCCCATTGAAGTGATAGTAGGACCGGAGTTTGTGACGGGCAGCACAAGAATGAAGAGCGGAACTGCGCAGAAATTAGTGCTGAATATGATCTCAACTTCAGCGATGATCCAACTGGGCAGGGTAGAAGATAATAAGATGGTCAATATGCAGCTTACCAATGAAAAGCTGGTTGACCGGGGAGTAAAGATGCTGATGGAAAGATTGCATTTAAGCGACTATGAAAAAGCAAAAGAGTTGTTACTGAAATATGGCAGCGTAAAAAAAGCGGCAGAATCAACCATTAAATAATTTTGATTGCGGCGTTTCTTCGCTATATTGCAATGCAATTTAAAAGCAGTGTTAAATACTAACAGTCATAAGTTTTTCTCATCCATAGCAACGCCTGTTGCCATGACTGCTGTTATCACTACTACAACAATTATTACAACCCGTTAAGGGTTGTACTATTCCATACCATACTCTGGGCGCATGCTGATAAAACGAAATGTCGTTATTGGATCAGCTTACTTATTTTTAATCACTCAAATCAGGATACATGCAGGTTTTAAAATTCGGGGGCACATCGGTGGCCAATGCGGAGAATATCAATAAAGTGGTTTCGATCGTAAAAAGATCTGTTAAGAAAGACAAAACGGTTTTAGTTGTTTCAGCACTTGGAGGTATTACAGATGTATTGCTGAATGCGGCAGCATTTGCAGCAGAAGGTAATGAAGCATACAAGGAACAACTAGCGGTGATGGAACAAAGACATTTGGATGCAGTAAAACAACTGATACCGGTGGCTAATCAAAGCCAGATGCTGAGTTTGGTTAAAACAGCCTGCAACGAGATAGAAGATATCTGTAACGGCATCTTCTTATTGGGAGAACTGACACCAAGATCAAAAGACCGCATCAGCAGCTATGGAGAATGGATCTCTTCACATATCATATCAGCAAAGTTCAAAGCAGAAGGTATTAATAATGCCTGGAAGGATGCCAGGGAGCTTATTGTTACAAACTCAAACTTCAGTGCAGCCGAAGTGGACTTTGCTGCTACCAATGAAAAAATAAAAGCGTTCTTTTCTTCTGTTTCCTCGTCCCTTTACGTGGTGCCGGGTTTTATCGCCGGTGATAAAAACGGGATCACTACTACGCTTGGACGAGGCGGTTCTGATTATACGGCTGCCATCATTGCTTCTGCCACAGATGCCAGTAACCTGGAGATATGGACAGATGTAAGTGGTATGATGACGGCTGACCCGAGGCTGACCAGTAATGCCCGTATCATCCCGCATATCTCTTACCAGGAAGCAATGGAGCTTTCGCATTTTGGGGCCAAAGTTATTTACCCGCCAACCATACAGCCGGTGATGAGCCAGAATATCCCGGTATGGGTGAAGAATACTTTTGCCCCCGAAGATGAAGGAACATTGATAGAGTCTGTGGCAACAAAGAATGGAAATATCGTCCGGGGTATTTCGAGCATCAATAATATTGCTTTGTTAAGCCTGGAAGGAAGTGGTATGATCGGTATTCCCGGGTTTTCCAAAAGATTGTTCGAGGCGTTAAGCAACGAAAAGATCAATGTGATCTTAATTACACAAAGTTCATCGGAGCATTCCATCTGTGTGGGTATTGATTCATCCATGTCGGAAAAAGCAAAACAGGCAGTGGATACAGCTTTCGCTAATGAGATCGCCCTGCAAAAAGTAGACCCATTGCAAATTGAAACGGACCTGTCCATTGTAGCGCTGGTAGGAGAGAATATGAAAAGCCACCCGGGTATCAGCGGCCGGATGTTCAGCGCAATGGGGAAAAATGGTATCAATATTAGGGCTATTGCACAGGGATCATCAGAGAAAAATATCTCCGCTGTTATTTCTACCCAGGATGTTCGCAAAGCGATCAACGTATTACATGAAGAGTTTTTTGAAACTACCTATAAACAAGTCAATCTTTTCATAGTTGGTACGGGGAATGTGGGAGCTAAATTGCTTGGCCAGTTAAAACAACAGGCAACGTTCTTACAGGAACAAATGAAACTGCAGGTAAGGGTGGTTGGATTAAGCAACAGCCGGAAAATGGTCATTGACGAGGAAGGAATTGATATTTCCAAATGGAAAGAAAAGCTGGAACCTGCCCCGGCTGCCGATCTGCAAAAGTTGATGAACGAGATCATTTCGAGGAACCTGCGCAATTCTGTCTTTGTGGATATAACAGCCAATGATAAAGTCGCTGCTATATATGATCAGTTGTTAAAGAAAAGCATTTCAGTAGTGGCTTGTAATAAAGTCGCCGCTTCATCCGCTTTTACTAATTATAAAAAGCTGAAAGATCTCGCCAGGGAATTTAATTGCCAGTTCTTATTTGAGACAAATGTGGGAGCCGGTTTGCCGGTGATCGCTACGCTTAATGACCTGATGCGCAGTGGTGACAGGGTGCACCGCATACAGGCGGTATTAAGTGGTACGCTCAATTTTGTTTTTAATAATTATGACGGCACTAAAAAATTTGCGGAAGTGGTAAAGCAGGCGCAGGACGAAGGCTATACAGAACCCGATCCGCGCCTTGATCTTAGTGGCACTGATGTTATGCGCAAGATCATGATCCTTGCCCGTGAAGCAGGAGAGAAAATTGAGATGGATGATATTGCCAACAATTCATTCATGCCTGCCTCCTGTATGAAAGGAAGCGTGGAAGATTTTTATAAAGAAATGGGAAAGGAAGAAGCGCATTTCAAAAAATTATATGAGAAAGCCAATGGTGAAGGAACAAAGCTGAAGTTTGTTGCCTCATTTGACAATGGCAAAGCATCTGTAGGTTTGCAGCATATTGACCCCAAACATGATCTCTATCATTTATATGGTAAAGACAATGTGGTCTTGTTTTATACGGATCGTTACAAAGAGCAGCCGTTGGTGGTTAAAGGGGCAGGCGCCGGCGCTGAAGTAACGGCGAGTGGGGTATTTGCTGATATATTGAGAGCTACGGCCCCCTAAATCCCCCTGAGGGGGACTTTACTCAATCACTCAAATGATAATATCATTTTATATAGAACATTTATAGAAGGAAATATTAGTAATGGCAATAAAAAAGAATAATCAGGAAAGACCGGAGTCTTCCAACTCCTCCCCCTTAGGGGGAGTCAGAGGGGGCTCCTGTATTGTCAAATGCCCGGGGACTGTTGCCAATCTTGTATGCGGCTTTGATATTCTTGGTATGGCCCTGAATGCGCCTTATGATATTATGCAGTTGAAACTGCTCGATGAGCCCAAAGTTGTTATTATTAATAAAGATGAATTCAATTTACCGACAGATCCGGAGAGAAATGTAGCAGGTGTTGTCCTGTTATCTATTATAGAAAAAATGGATAACAAGATCGGATTTGAGGTCGAAATTGAAAAGCATATTAAGCCCGGTAGCGGGATTGGTTCCAGCGCAGCGAGTGCTGCAGGCGCTGCCGTTGCGGCGAATCATTTATTGGGTAATATTTTTTCCAATGATGAAGTAGTTCAGTTTGCCATGAACGGCGAGAAGCTGGCTTCAGGAGTAAAACATGCTGATAATATTGCGCCCTGTATTTTAGGCGGAGTAAGCCTGATACGAAGTATTCATCCGTTGGATATCATCGCCATACCTTCTCCCGACCTGTATGTTACAGTCGTACATCCGCAGATAGAAGTAAGAACTTCTGATGCCAGGCAAATATTACGCAAACAAGTATTACTGAAAGATGCGATCAGGCAATGGGGAAATATTGCCGGGTTAGTGACCGGGTTTTTAAAAAATGATCATGCCCTGATCGGCCGGTCGCTGGAAGATGTGATCATTGAACCGGTGAGAAGTATTTTGATCCCCGGCTTTGATGAAATAAAGACCCGGTGCAAAGAAGCAGGTGCATTAGGCGGTGGTATTTCCGGTTCGGGACCTTCCGTATTTATGCTGAGCGAAAATGAAAGAATTGCAAAGGCAACAGAGCAGGTAATGAAAGAAGTGTATGAAAGGATCGGGATAGATTATTATACTTATGTAACGACGATCAATAAGAAGGGAGTGGAAATTGTCTGAACCATGATTTATAGGATTTGTGGGATTATTCAGAAAAATTAAGTGCATAACCTAAATGAAATACTACAGCACAAATAATAAATCACCATTTGTTGATTTCAAAGAAGCGACCATCAACGGGCAGGCTCCGGATAAAGGATTGTATTTTCCTGAGAAGATCCCACTAGTTGATAAAGCGCTTATCGAAAACATTGAAAATTATTCTAACGAGGAAATTGCATTCAACGTAATTCATCCTTATATCGGCGGATCAATTCCCGACGACAAGCTGATGCAAATTGTAAAAGAAACGATCAATTTCCCGATCCCGCTTGTAAAGATCAGCGACAATATTTCTACGCTTGAATTATTTCATGGGCCAACACTGGCGTTTAAAGATGTAGGCGCAAGGTTTATGAGCCGTTGCCTTGGACATTTTGTACGGGATAATAATAAAAAAGTTACCGTGCTTGTCGCTACTTCGGGTGATACCGGTGGGGCAGTGGCCAATGGCTTTTATAATGTAGATGGGGTAGAAGTCGTCATTCTTTATCCTTCCGGAAAAGTAAGCCCGGTGCAGGAAAAACAATTGACAACACTGGGAAAGAATATTCATGCACTGGAGATCGAAGGGAACTTTGATGATTGCCAGCAGATGGTCAAAGAGGCATTTACAGATGCTGAACTAAAACAAAAACTGTTTCTCACTTCTGCCAACTCTATTAATGTGGCGAGATGGTTACCACAACAGTTCTATTATTTTTTTGCATATAAGCAATGGGCGGATAAAAACAACCCTCCCGTAATAAGCGTACCCAGTGGCAATTTTGGAAATATCTGTGCGGGAATATTAGCCAGCCGGTCTGGTTTGCCGGTCAAACATTTCATTGCTGCCTGCAATGTGAATGATATTGTAAGCGATTACCTGCAAACACAGGAACTGAAACCCAGGCTGGCTGTCGCCACCCTTTCCAATGCAATGGATGTGGGTAATCCAAGTAATTTCATCCGGATACTGGAGATATTTCATCACCAGTTCCCTGAATTGAAAAGCATGCTTTCTTCCTGCACTATTACCGATAAAGAAACAACGGAAACGATCAGCGAAGTATACCGGCAATATAACTATACAGCAGACCCGCATGGCGCTGTCGGCTACCTGGCATTGAAAAGATGGCTGGATGAACATCCCGGTTTGAAAGGTTTCTTCCTTGAAACGGCCCACCCTGTCAAGTTCCCGGATGCAGTAGAACAATATACGGGTAAGAAACTTGTACTACCCGGCTCTGTGCAACATATTATGAACAGTAAAAAGATAAGTATTAAAATGAAGCCTCACTACGAAGCGTTAAAGAACTACCTGTTGGGCTGATCAGGATTGACAAGGCACCGGGGTTTCTCTATCTTTGCAGTGAAGAGTTAGCAATGCATAATATAGAACCTTTTTATAACTGGCGTCATATTTATATAAGTGAGGAGGATGCTTTGTCTCCCTTTTTCGGACGTACCTACTCCGAGTTCGAGTTTTCACTAACAGTTTATAATTATTATATACACCCCCAATGGGATGATTTTGGAAGCAAGACACTGTACCTGAAAGTGCTGCTGGCTGACTACGAAGAGAAATATGTAGTTCTTGAATTGCTTGGTGAATGGAATGATGCAGTGGAAAATGATATCATGGAGCTGAAAAGAGAAGTGCTGGAGAAATTCACGTATGAAGGGATCAATAAGATCATACTGATAGCTGAAAACGTATTGAACTATCATAGCGACGGCCGGGAGTATTATGAAGAACTGGCTGAGGAGATCAGCGAGGCAAAAGGCTGGATCGTTTGCCTGAATATGCCGGAACAGACCCAGTATGACTTCCGGAAAGCCCATCTTGACCGCTATATTGAGCTAGTGGAGCTCGATAACTGGAGAACATATAAACCCTTTCACTTATTCAAGAAGATAGATGCGGAACAAAGGGCAAGACTCGCATAACAGGCCCTCAAACTTTTCTGTGCCATTTGCTGTTCCGATAGTAAATTTGCCCAAAATTTAATAACCCCTCTTTGATTGCTTATGAAATGGTCTGAATTCTTCACCTCATCGGTTGGCAGAAAGCTGGTAATGGCGTTGACGGGTTTGTTTTTGATCAGTTTTTTAGTGGTTCATGCAGGTATCAATGCCTGTATCTGGGCAAATGATGGCGGACTTATGTTCAACAAAGCCGCCCATTTTATGGGGGCCACGGTTGTTATCCGCATCATGGAAGTGGGTTTATTCATCGGAATTTTTCTTCATATCATACAGGGTTACATCCTGGAATTTTCTAATCGCAGCAAAAGAAAGGTCGGTTATAACGTAAACCTGGGCAATAAAGGCAGCAAATGGTACAGCAGAAGTATGGGCCTCCTGGGAACAATCCTTTTACTATTCTTTATCATTCACTGGTATCATTTCTGGATCCCTTCAAGGTTTACCGGTATCCCCGGACCTGAAATGGAAATTGCGCCGGGAAAGTATGCGCATAATTTATATGCATTAATGCAGGTTACATTTACTGAAACATGGGTGGTGGTCGTATATGTGCTGGCCTGTATCTCTCTTTGCTGGCATTTGATACATGGTTTTCAAAGCGCCTTCAGAACTGTTGGCGTAAGCAATCGCAGGTATTTGAATTTAATAAAGGCGGCAGGCATCGCATATTCTGTTATTATATCATTAGCATTTGCGATGATGCCGGTGAGTATGCATTTGGGATGGGTGTAACCCCTTGTTCCCCTAAAGGGGAAACTTAGATCAAAGATTTCTTGTGAAAAGGAAAAGTAATAAAGTAAGTTGAACGGGCCCCGGAGGGGCGTAATGTTAATAGAAGATAAGTCAGGGGTTCGTAGTAAGAACCCTGACAGGGTTCAATAATTGATGAATAGTATTGTATTGTATTGTATATGTGGTGATAATGACAATACAAAAGCGCAAATAAAAACCAATTAGCCTGTTAGCACATTATCAAATTAGCACATTGTTTTATGCTTGATTCAAAAATTCCGGCCGGTACATTAGAGAAGAAGTGGCAAGATTATAAGGGACATTGTAAACTGGTGAACCCGGCGAATAAACGTAAGCTGGAGATCATTGTAATTGGAACAGGGTTAGCCGGCGCTTCTGCTGCTGCCGCATTGGCTGAACAAGGCTATAAAGTAAAAGCTTTTTGTTTCCAGGACTCTCCTCGCAGGGCTCACTCCATAGCTGCGCAGGGCGGCATCAATGCTGCCAAGAATTACCAGAATGATGGGGACAGCGTTTTCCGTTTGTTTTATGATACGATCAAAGGGGGAGATTACCGTGCAAGGGAAGGAAATGTGCACCGTCTTGCTGAGGTAAGTGTCAATATCATTGATCAGTGCGTGGCGCAGGGTGTGCCATTTGCAAGAGAATATGGAGGTCTGTTAAATAACCGTTCTTTTGGAGGTACACAGGTAAAAAGAACTTTTTATGCTGCCGGTCAAACGGGCCAGCAATTATTAATAGGCGCTTACCAGGCTTTGGAACGCCAGGTGGCATTGGGCAATGTAACTATGTACAGCCGTCATGAGATGCTGGATGTTGTTGTTATAGATGGTAAGGCCAGGGGGATCATTGCAAGAGATCTTATCAATGGAAAACTGGAACGTCATTTCGGACACGCTGTATTATTATGCAGCGGCGGTTATGGCAATGTATTTTATTTAAGTACAAATGCAATGGGCAGTAATGTAACGGCTGCCTGGAAAGCACATAAGAAAGGAGCTTACTTCGCTAATCC
>DATDIX010000392.1:0-5866 GCA_036520835.1 Chitinophagaceae bacterium
AACTGGCCACGTTCTTCTGTAGGATAATTGATGCGCATTTTTGGCCACAGGTTCAGCCGCATTGCTTCACTGACCAGGGTGAAAGATCCGCTGATCAATGCCTGGCTGGCAATAATAGCTGCTGCGGTCGCTATAATGATACCAATAAGACGGAACCAATCAGGCATGATTCCATAAAAAGCATTACCGGCAGAAACATCAAAAAACTGGTTTTCATAATTTGACAGCAACCAAGCTCCCTGGCCCAGGTAATTGAGAATTAAACAGGTTTTTACAAATATCCAGGAATACCGGATATTCCATTTGCCACAGTGGCCAAGATCTGAGTACAAGGCCTCTGCCCCGGTGGTACAGAGAAACACAGCACCTAATATCCAGAACCCTTGCGGATAATTAGTTAAAAGGTTAACAGCATAGTGCGGGCTAAAGGCTTTAAAAATATGAATGTCATCAAATAAATGGCTAATACCAAGTGTCGCCAGCATAACAAACCAGATGGTCATGATAGGGCCAAAAAGCTGCCCAATTGAAGCCGTACCAAATTGCTGCAGGAAAAAAAGAACGGTCAATATACCTAACACGATATAGACAATTGTCCAGTCGGTAATATTATGAAGTGCCGGTATTTGCCGAAGCCCTTCAACTGCCGAGGTCACAGATATCGGGGGAGTGATCATTCCGTCTGCAATGAGAGCAGCGCCCCCAAGCATGGCAGGAATTACCAACCATTTTTTTCTTCTTCTGACTAATGCGTAAAGGGAAAAGATACCACCCTCACCCCGGTTGTCGGCCCGTAAGGTCAGGATCACGTATTTAATAGTGGTCTGGAGTGTTAGTGTCCAGATGATGCAGGAGAGACCTCCCAGGATCAATTCTTCGGTGATAAGTTTGCCATTAATAATGGCATTCATAACATAGAGAGGGGATGTGCCGATGTCTCCGTAAATTATTCCCAGTGCTATGAGCAGTCCTGCTGCAGTGGCTTTGTTGGTCGAAATTTTCACTTGATGATGTTATGGTTGTTCCGGTACAGATCAAAACTGTGTGGGAAACGCCTGCAAAGGTATATGCAAAATTCAATTACAAAGAATACCTTGTTAAAACTATTATATTCGGGGTCCCTAACACTTGTTGATAAAACCCCGTGCAACTTTTTTCGGTTTTTTACCGTTGTTCATGTAATATCACTGTTTCAGGCATCAGTTTTGGAAATAAAACTTGTTGCTTTTGGCAGGCAACCAGTAACTTTAATCAGCAAAAAATCACAATATTATGATCCGTGTAACCTGGCTGTCAGGATTGATTTTACTCATAACGGGGCTTTCTGTATCTGCACAAAAGATCTCTTTTTCTGAACCTGAGCGGGATGATACCCGGCGGCTGAATTTTGAAATAGCCGGAAAGATCGGAGGGAATTTCCTTATCTACAAAAATATCCGGAATACCAGCTGGATAGCTGTGCTTGACAACGAGATGAAGCAAATCGCCAAAACAGAACTCGACTTTGTTCCCGCTAATGACCGGATGATCAATGTTGATTTCTTTTCCTACACCGATTTTTGCTACATGATCTACCAGTACCAGAAAAAAAGTATTGTCTATTGTATGGTGGCAAAGATTGATGGGAATGGAAAAAAAATAGGAGATGTAATGCAAGTGGATACCTGCCAGATCGGGTTTGCTGTCAGCAACAAGATTTATACAGTACTGTCAAGCGAGGATAAGAAAAGGATCATAGTTTTCAAGATCAACAGTAAGAACAAGAGAAATTATATTTTTTCCAGCCTGCTCATGGATAACCAGCTTACTGCCCTCAAAAAAAGCCGGTTGAATATGCCAATGAAAGACGATGATGATTACCTCAGTGAATTTCATTTGGACAATGAAGGCGATCTTGTATTTGCTAAATTCGACAGGGTAAACAATGAGTTTATCGGAAGAGCAGCCTTTATTATAAAACATGCCCAGGCTGATTCATTTGCCGTGAAGGAACTGAAACTTGAAAAGAACTACCTTGACGAAATACATATAAAACCCGACAATTTTAACAAACGGTATTTTCTCACCTCTTTTTATTACAGGCAAAGAAGACCCAATACAGCAGGCTATTATTGCTATATATGGGACAAGCAAACCGGGCAGGCGATCATAAACGATACCATAACATTCAGTGATGAACTTCGTAAAGAGGCCCGTGGCAGCTCAAGCACAAAAATGGCTTTTAATAGTTTTTTGATCCGTAATATCGTCACCCGGAGAGACGGTGGTTTTATTATCGCTAGCGAGTCTTATTATTCTACTTCCACAGGCAACGCATACAACCGCTGGAATTACCTGTATGGCTCGCCATATATGCGCTCTTCAGACTATTATTCGCCGTATAATAACAGCTATTGGGGAACTTCAAGGTGGGATGGGGCCGGGAATGTCCGCTACCAGGCTGATAATATCGTGGTCATGTCATTTGACAAAAATGCAAAGCAGGAATGGACCAGCGTGGTCACGAAAGAGCAATTTGATGATCAGTCAGATGATTTGATCTCTTACCAGGTTGTAAACACAGGTGGCCAGGTGCATATCCTTTTTAATAGCATGGAAAAGAGAGTGCAGCTTTTAAATGATTTTACCATTACGCCGGATGGGAACATAACCCGTAACCCAACCCTGAAAAACCTGGACAAGGGATATGAATTTATGCCCAAATACGGCAAGCAGGTAAGTGCCCGGCAGATAATAGTTCCCTGTTTATATAGAAACTATATTTGCTTTGCTAAAATAGAATATAATTAAACCCTATTAATGCCCATTATCCTTGATCGGAATATTTAAACAGAAAAACCCTGCTAACATCATTTTGCTGCTTGTATTTGGCGTACTGATCAAGCTGCCCATGTTCCTGTATCCGCATATTCCGGTGAGCCGGCCTGCAGACGGGTTGCTTTTTGATAGCATATTAAAATTCCTGAAACCGACAGGGCTGACTTTTCCCGCTTTATATCCTTTACTGGCGTTTACTTTATTATTCCTGCAAGCCATCATACTGACAAGGTTCATGATTACACAGCGAATGATGAACAAGCCGAATTACCTGCCCGGGATGGCCTATTTGCTGATCACTTCTTTGTTGCCTGAGTGGAATTTTTTTTCCGCCCCTTTGTTTATCAACAGCATCCTGTTATTGATATTATCGGGGCTGTTCAGGATATACAACCAGCCAAACGCAAAAGGAACCATATTTAATATTGGCCTGGCGCTGGGCATTGCCAGTTTTCTTTTCATTTCTTCAATTACGTTTATTGTCTGGATATTACTGGCGCTTGCTGTCATGCGCCCCTTCCGGGTGAATGAATGGTTATTATGCATACTGGGTATCACTACGCCTTTTTATTTTTATGCCATTTATATTTTTATTACGGATAAATGGAACTGGGATGCCTTTCTACCCCATGTCAGCATAGGTTTTCCGTCCATGGAGCAATCCGCCTGGCTGGCCGCCAGTGTTTTCCTGATCATGGTGCCTTTTTTGGTCGGCGGATACTATGTTCAGGATAATCTCAGGAGGATGCTGATAAACGTACGCAAAGGCTGGAGCCTTTTGTTGTTGTACTTGCTGGTAGCGTTGCTGCTGCCCTTTGTTAATACCAGCGATACGTTTGAGAACTGGGTCATGGCCATGGTGCCCATGGCGGCTTTTCATGCCTGTACCTATATGTATTCTGCCTTACGGGTATTTCCCCTTATTTTATTCTGGATCACTACAGCTTTTGTAGTAGCTTATCAATATTATGGCCCCGGCTGGCAAATCCTTTAATTCTCTGGTCATACTGTTTTATCTTTGTGTTTCTTTATCAAACTCAGACGGTATGAAATTTGGCGTAGTCGTTTTTCCGGGATCTAATTGTGACAGGGATATGCAGGATGCTCTCACTGATGACTTGGGCCAGGAAGTCATTATGCTCTGGCATAAAGACAAAGACCTGGGTCGGTTCGATACCGGTGATTGTATTATTCTTCCCGGTGGATTTTCTTTTGGCGATTACCTGCGTTGCGGTGCTATTGCCCGGTTCAGCCCGATGATGCAAAGTGTGATAGAATTTGCGGCTGCAGGTGGTAAGGTATTAGGTATATGCAATGGTTTCCAGGTACTGTGCGAATCGCATTTGCTGCCGGGTGCTTTGCTGCGGAACGCCAACCAGCAATTTGTTTGTAAAAATGTTTTTATCAGGGACCAGGATGAGAACATTTTTAAGATCCCCGTAGCCCATGGTGAAGGACGTTATTATGCAGATGAAAAGACATTGAATGAACTGGAAGCGAACGGGCAGGTAATTTTCCGCTACTGCGATGAAAACGGAAAAATTTCTCAGGGTGCAAACCCCAACGGAGCTATAAGAAATATAGCCGGCATTTGTAATAAGAACCGCAATGTTTTTGGTATGATGCCACACCCGGAAAGGGCCTGTTCTGCTGTTTTAGGCAATACAGATGGCCGGGCTATTATAAAAAATTTGCTCATGGCCGAGCAACTGGTTGCCCGGTAAACCAGTCTTTTAACATTATTTAGTACCCTTTTGTCAATTTTTCAGTAGCATAGAAATCAGGGATTTTTAATTTTGCGTATATATTTTATTATGAAAAAAGTATTCTTCTTTTTATTACTGACAATAACAGCTGCTGCGGGATTCGCCCAATTGAATCCTGTTAGCTGGACCTATACTGCAAAAAAGATCGCCAATCAAACTTACGAACTTCATATAACCGCCTCGATACAATCAGGCTGGCATTTATATTCCCAGGTGCAACCGGATGATGCTATCGCTGAGCCGACACTCGTTACATTTAATAAGAACCCTTTACTGACTTTTGATGGTAAGATCAGGGAAGAAGGTAAGCTTGAAAAGTTTCATGATGCCACGCTGGATGTATCTGCCAACCAATATTCCACAAAAGTGAATTTTGTACAGGTGGTCAAACTGAAAGCAAAGGCAAAAACGAAGGTAAGCGGCAACGTACGGTTTCAAACATGCAATGATGAAAAATGCCTGCCCCCGAAAACTGTCACTTTCAGCGTAGCGCTTTGATCCATATAAAGAACTTATTTTTATAGCAGCGGGTTCTTTTTAAGAACTCGTTTGTTTTTAAAGAATAAATGATGAAGAATCTTTACAAGTTTATCACGGCAATCTTCAGCCTGCTGCTTTTTTCACTTACTATTTTCTCCCAGGACAGCATTTCAGTATTTTCCTGGAAAGTTTCCAGCAAAAAGATAGGCGATGCGAGATACCAGTTGATTTTCTCGACAGCACCGGCTCCCGGCCAGTGGGAATTATATTCGCCACTACAAAAAATAGATCTGCAGACAACGGAACTACAGTTCAACGATTCTTCAATAACGCTGGATGGTAAATTTTCGGAGAAAGGGGACATAAAGGAAGTAATGCATCCCTTGTTTGAAGACGGGGCTTTGAGGACCTATCTGTCTCCTGCAGAATGGGCAACAACCATTCAGTTCAAAGATAAAGACAGTGTACCTGCCATTTTACACGGCAAATTTTTATACACCTATGGCAAAGCGGCAGATACTTCTTTTTATCCTTCGTCAGAATTTATTTTTACGGTGGCCATGGAAGGGGGGATCGAATCTGAAGCAAGGATCAAAATAAATTCCATTGATATCCATAACCCGGGAGCTCCTTGTGGAGATGATGGAACAAAGAATAAAAGCATTTTTGCTGTGTTCCTGCTGGGGGTTCTTGGTGGTCTGATCGCTTTACTGACACCATGCGTTTTCCCCATGATACCCGTTACCGTTACTTTTTTTACAAAACGCTCAGGCGACAGGAAAAAAGGAGTTACCAATGCTGTG
>DATDIX010000393.1:0-7190 GCA_036520835.1 Chitinophagaceae bacterium
ATATTTGAGGAAAGTCGTTAGTCCGGAGTCGGGAGTTATGAGGCAGTAGTAAAATATCAAAATTCAGGAATCTGACTCCAAACTCCCGACTCATAGCTCCTAACTCATTTCTTCATCCATTTCAAATAAAAAGGAAGCCTGTTGATCTTTAACGCAGGGTACACTTCATGCACTGCACCAAAGCTGCTGTAGAAAAAAGCAAGATTGCGGATATCAGAACCTTCAAAGTCCAGTAACATCTTTTTTCCTGCATGATCTTTAATGAACGCATCGATCAGCGCATGGGAAGCGCCGATCGTCTTTCCGTTGGGATGATTGCCGACAAGTATATAATAAGCCCTGTTATGAGAGAAAAAGAAAACACAGGAAGCGATCAACTCATTTTGCGGGGAGAGAATGCCATACGTTGTCGCCATCTGTTTTGCATGAAGGAATTGATACAGTTTGCGGAAGCGATCCACATTATCTGCTGATTCTTTTCCATACGACATCATTTGCTGCAGAGCCAGTTCAATTACTTTCTCAACATCAAAATCTTTTTGAACCGTACAACCAACCTGGTTGGCTTTTTTAATATTTCGCTGAATATTCTCCCGGTAGTTATTATAAAGTTCTTCGTATTGTTTACCCAGGTCAAGAATGTAATTGCTCCGGTGACTCGTATTGTTTTCCGGTAAGCCGATCATGTTTTCACTATTCAGCGAGATCTCTGTCAGTTTGAATGAACCCGGGATGGCTGAAAGAAAGCGTTCAACGAGTACTTCGGATATTTTTTTCCCAAATACTCCTAACTGGGCAGTGAGAAATGGCTGGTACAGATATTTAAAGCCATATTTCTTGTTCCAGGTAAGCGGCATTACGGCATCATAATCGTTCATCACCAAAGCATCCCAGTGCTGAGCCATGTGATCGAGGTAGAAAGAGTAGGCATAGATCAGTCCATTAGATGAATTGGCAATACAGTTATCCCATTTCGCCTTATCAATTTGCTGATGCGGCAGGTACTGTATTGTATTCGGATCACTCATCAGAAATCAAAGTTGCGGTCAAATTTTCGTAAACTGAAATTGGAAATGTCAATAGAGAAAGAGATGGTCTTTAGAAAACGGTTCTCCTCCGGCAGGGTGGACTTAATATAGTCTTTGAACACACTGCTGTAGAATAAGGGGATGTAAATATTTATTGTTTCTTTGAGAATGGGGATATGGATGCCGGCATCAAACAGGAAACGGTCTCCCGTAGAATTCTTTTGCCAGGGTTCAGCATAAGTACCGATATCAACAAAAAATTTCAAAGGAATTTTGAATGGCAATAAACTTAACGGGTTAATAGCCGAAGGGATAGTGGTACTGAAATTGACAGCTATCAGCCAGTCATCTGTTTTGCCCACTTTATCAGCCAGGAGATCTGTTCTGACCTTAAATGCGCCATCCCTTACCATGATCTGCTGGCTGGCGGCTCCTTCAAATTCATTACGTCCAATAAAATAATCGCTGTAGGTATAATCTTCATAGCCATTAGCTCCTGTCATATTCAGGTGATAACGGTCAGTGGCAAATTGTTTGGTAAATGTTTTTGAACCGCTGTAAAAAAACTTGCCGGCAAATAAACGGACATCCAGCCCGCCTTCTTTGACATAGTTGAAGAAATATTTCCCGGTGAAAGCGAGCCTTACAAAATCTTTCGCCTGCTCTATTTTAAACTCGCCACGGTACGGGTACAAGGCCCGGTAATTTTCAATAACAAAAAGCAGTTGATTCAATGTCCTGTTCTCACTTTGAGTCCTGTATTTAGTGGAGATAACTGTATCGGGCCCGTTGATGGCGGTGTCCCGGTAAAAACGCAGGCCGTCTTCCCCGATCAAATAAGTTTTGAACTGGATAAATCGCCTGAAAGTGCTGCGGGCAGTTTTTTCTTTTAATGTGAGGCGGATACCCGGCACTGCCTTTGCGAAGCGAAGAAATGTTTTGTTGCCATCATCATCCGTAAAGCGATCTGCTGTGAACAGTGACCCGCTGACACCCAAGTCTATCTTCCTGAAAAAACCATCCGGGTAAAAACTATAGTTGATGAGCCCGAGACCGGAGAATTTCTTTGAGCCAAAAGCATACATAGGGCTTAGCAAAAACTGCAAACGATTTAAAGGAAGCCGCATATTGGTGATATGAACGCCGGCCATTATTTTATCATAGCTGTTAAAACCCAATGCAGGTATGATAGTAATAACAGACCGCTTATCCTGGTATCCGGCTGATGCTGCTTTTACCGGGTTGAAGACAGCAATGCCTTTTTTTTCTTTCCCGGGCAAGCTGCCTTTTTTGTCTAGAAGGACAAATGCAGAGTCAAGGTTTTTCCCACTTACTTCCTGCAATACTTTTTTAAGATCTTCCGGCTGCGGATGTTTGAATTGCCAGCGGCGGTAATACTCTTGGATGGCTTTATTGAAAGTTTCTGTACCTAAATACTTTTCAAGCCAGCTTACCCATTGTGATGTTTTGTAATAAGCGACCAACCCATAATTGACCTCGCTGAATTCTTCCGATGGGGTCTCAATGGGCTGATCCCTTTTTTCGGCGATATACATTTCCAGCAAACTTTGTTCAGTGCGCTGGTTGAAACGCTTATATTTCCGCAATGCATAGCCGGCATCATAATAAGAATTAATGCCTTCATCCATCCAGGCATGATCCCTTTCATTGCTGCCAAGAATGCCATAGAACCAGTTATGGCCAATTTCATGTGCAGCAGTTTTATCCAGGGAACTTTCATCGGTGTCCGGGGATATCACGGTAATGGTCGGGTACTCCATGCCGCCTCCGAAACTTTCCGGGCCACGCACCACGCTTACCACATTGTAAGGATATTCACCAACAAGGCCTGAATAATGATGTATTGCATCCTTTGCATTCCTGACGCTGTTTTTCCATACAGCAGAATCTGCCGTAGTATAATAAGCAAATACATCAATTACTTTTCCGGAACCCAGGCCGCAGGTATCATGGTCAACCCGGAATCGTTTATCGGCAAACCAGGCAAAATCATGCACCCTGTCCTGTTTATACCGAAGCGTTTTAATATCTTTTGATGAAGGCGGAAACCGGTCATAAACGGTTTTATAACTTCCTCCTTTTGTTTTCACTTTTCGTTTGATGGGCTTCCAGGTAAAAGAGGCCCTTGTTTTCAGCCATTCTTTTTCCTCTGCATTTTGCAATTCACCGGTAGCTGCCACTACATAATTCTCCGGAACAGTAATGCTGACATCAAAGCTCCCGAACTCACTGTAAAATTCTCCCTGGTCAAGATAAGGCATCGGGTGCCAGCCCTTGCGGTCATACACCGCCGGCTTGGGATACCATTGCGTGGCCTGGTAGCTCTGGCCATCATGCCCGCCGCGGGAAAAGTTATAAGGAAGCTTTATATGAAAAGGGGTTGTTATTAAAACTTTTTGCCCGGGCGGAAGGGGAGAAGGCAATACCAGTTTTATAATATCAATATGCTCAGGATGGTCTTCTGTTTTCGCCGTTAAATTATTCACTTTAAAATCAAGCCGGTTGATATATCCTTTTTGTTCCTTACCGGAGAAATAGAATTTTGTATTGCCATTGCCAAGCATGTGATCGCTGAAAGCAGTCTGATCGCTTTTATAGGCATTCGGCCAGATATGAAACCAGATAAATTTCAGCGTATCAGGAGAATTGTTGATGTATTCAATCTCTTCAAAACCTTTTAAAGTATGGTCATTATCATTCAGCGAAACCTCTATGGTGTAATTAACTTCCTGTTGCCAGTATTGAGGGAAAGCTGTTAGCTGCAAGCTATTAGCTATTAGCAGAAGGAAGATGATTTTTCTCACAAGTTTTGGTATTAGGTAAAGGATTTTGGGCTGGACGCTTATTCAAACTTACCCTTTTTATTCAGCAGTTCAAAAATGGTATCCATCTTTTGATTAAGCTGTGATTCAAACACGGCCTTCAGGTCTTCAGGATAAGGGTGTTTGAATTTCCATTTATCATAATAGGCTTTTATCACCTGGTCAAGTTTATCCGCTCCAACGGAAATTTCTATAATATACATCCATATAGCGGTCTTCAGGTACACGACCATCGCATATTTATCTTTATCATCAAAATCGGCAGACGGTGTTTCGATGGCTTCTTCCATGGGTATTTCAGTCATCGCATTATAGATCAGGGCAAAGAATTCAGGCAATGGCTTATTTTTCACATCCTGCGGCAATGCATTTCCGAATACACTGTTGGCTTTATGCTTTTCTGCTTCATAGCGAAACTGGAAATAGGTATTGATGCCTTCATCCATCCAGGCATGATCTCTTTCATTGCTGGCCAGGATGCCATAAAACCAGTTATGTCCCACTTCATGGGCAATCACGCCGTCTAAGTATTCTTCATTGGCATCGGGACTGGTGATCAGGGTGATCATCGGGTATTCCATACCGCCTGACATTACATTCTTGGGGCCTTCTACCGCCTGCGCCACCGGGTAAGGGTACTCGCCGATCCAGTTCGAATAGTTTCTTATAGCATCTTCCACATAGGAAGTGCTTTTTACCCAGTTCCTGTTGCCGGATTCGTAGCTATAAGTAAAGACATCAATTGTTTTCCCGGATGCTAATTGCGCCGTATCGTAGCGAATGATAAATTCTTTGTCGGCAAACCAGGCAAAGTCATGAATGTTCTCCCCTTTATATTCCAGCGTTTTTAAAGGAGTTGAAACAGTTGAAGTATACCTGGCAGGTTTACCTTTTGAATTATTAGTTTTTCCCAGTTCTATATATTTATTCAATTCATCTGTATTCTGCAGGGTGCCGGTAGCGCCGATCACATAGGCAGCCGGTACCGTGATCTTTACATCAAAGCTCCCGAACTCGCTATAAAATTCTCCCTGGTCAAGATAAGGGATAGGGTGCCATCCTTTTTTATCATATACCGCCGGTTTGGGATACCACTGGCAAATGATATAAGACTGGTCCAAATGACCTGAACGGGATGAATAAGTAGGTATTTTTACAAAAAAGGGAGTAGTGATCGTTGCTTTCTCCCCCGGTTGTAATGGTTGGGGGAGAAGAACTTTCAATACATCTATATTCTCCTTATCTGCTTCGGTTTTTACTTTTGACCCGTTAACGGTAAAGTCAAGACTATCTATATAGCCTTTATCCTTCATGTCTTTCCATCTTTTGCGGCCACCATCTTTATCACGGAATATCTGTTTGGCATAAGCTGTATTCTCATTCTTATAAGCATTAGGCCAGAGATGGAACCAGATATAGTCTAATTTATCAGGAGAATTATTGCTGTATTCAAGTGTGAGGAACCCTTTTAGTGTATGGTTCTTATCGTCAAGGGAAACATCGATCTTGTAATTGACCTCTTGTTGCCAGTACTGGGAAAAAGCGGCAGTCCATGAAAATTGAGCCAGTAGTACGAACAGGATAATTCTTTTCATCAGGAGTAGTTTGTCCAAAAATAAAATCTAAAACCGATATTTCATCGGAACGGAATCTTAAATCTGCCCTGTTATTTACCTTTTCCCTTAAAAATGATCCTTAGTGTATGGATCATGATCTTAAAGTCAAGCGCCAGGGAAACATTTTCGATATACAAAAGGTCGAATTTACTTCTTTCGATCATTTCTTCCACGTTCTCGGCATAGCCAAACTGGACCATACCCCAACTGGTGAGCCCCGGTTTTACTTTCAGCAGGTATTTGTAATAGGGGAAGCGGGTCAATATCTGGTCAATATAGAACCGGCGTTCGGGCCGCGGGCCTACCAGGGTCATTTCACCTAACAATATATTCCAGAGCTGTGGTAATTCATCCAGCCGCCATTTGCGCATGGTCTTGCCCCAGCGGGTAATACGGGGATCATTGTCCGATGATAAAGCAGGACCATTTTGTTCAGCGTCTTTTACCATCGACCGGAACTTATACATGCGAAAAGGCTTTCCTTTATAACCAACCCGCTCCTGCATAAAAAGAATGCTGCCGGCAGATGAATATTTTACCCGCAAGGCCACATATAACATTAACGGGGAAAGGATCACTAACCCTGATAAAGCGGTCAGTACATCCAGCAGTCTTTTTATGTTTTGTTGCCAGTCGGGCATTAATCCTGTTTTCAGATCAATGAGCGGGGCGCCCATCACACTGCTTGTCTTTACAGAACCGGCAAGAATGTCAAGTGTACTGGGTTGAATTTTTATTTCTACATCTTTCTCGCTGAGGCGGGCAATTATTTTTTCGAGAAATGCCTGTTCGGATTTTTCTACAGCCAGCACCACCTGGTGAATATTGTTTTCATCAATGATCTTTTCCAGTTGGTCAACATACCCGAGCTTGGGTATCATTTTTTGAATCCCATTTTTACCATTGCTGTCCGGGGTCACAAAGCCGACATAATGGTAACCTCCATCGTGCAGGTTCTTTTCGGTTTTTTTATAAATGTCTATTGCATTTTCCTGGCTGCCGATCATCAGTGTATTGAAGATGATCTCCCCGGAAAGTAATTGTCTTTTTACTTTTCTCAGCAATAACCACCGGCCCAGGAAGGTCAATGTAAAATGTATACCTGTCAATGATGCAAAAGCGACATAGCGAAAACTGGGGAATGGGACAGGATCATTCCACACAAATAAAATAAAAAAGAAAGTGCTACCGATGATGGTGCAGACAAAAGTGAGGGTAAATTCTGCCAGCCTTGATTTCTTGTAAAGCGAATGATAGGTGCCGGCAAGTGCATATAGTATCAGCCAGCCTGCTGGTACAATCAATAAAATAGTTGCCCATGCCTGGTAGCTGATAGGGTAGGCGCCGGTATCATGCAGCAATTCGCTGCGTACGGCATAAAAACATAGCCAGGCAAGTGCTGCCATCAAATAATCCATGACCGCATACCAGACAACAGGTATTTTTTTAGCCAAACTCATCAATGCGATATAACTTTATTGCCGATCTTCTCCAGGATCTGGTGGGCCACATCCATCGCCATCAGGCCGTCCATTTCGGAAACAATGGTCTTTGTATTATTCAGAATTGCATCTTTGAATGCGGAGAGTTCTTCTTTAATAGCATTTATTTCGGGCACTACAGGGTTGGCAACAGCAATGGTTTTCTTACCGGATGATGTTTCAATATCAAAAGCAAAAACAGTGGCGTCCTTTTCTCCTTTC
>DATDIX010000394.1:0-20323 GCA_036520835.1 Chitinophagaceae bacterium
AAAATCAATTTCTTTTAACCAGTTGTACAACATAAGCCCCCTCCAAACCTCCCCCAAAAGGGGAGGCTTAAGTTAATCTTTCAATAGAGGTAATTGAATTTTTTATTGTTTCAAATGTATTTGCATCATCTTCTGCAGAAGGAACATATTTGGCAAACTTTACAAAATCGCTGAGCCGCAGGGCCTGTGATAGTTTTTCAAATGGTTCTTTCGCAACCGGGATGCTCTTCAACTGTACTACGATATCATCCGTGGTCTTCTGCAACGAATGAATTCCTTTCTTCTTTAAAATATACACCCTGAAAATATCCACCAGGGCAGAATAGTATTGTTTGCGGTCCGTTTTCTCATTTTGCAATTTTTCCAATTGCTTCAGGGCCACTTCATACGGATCCATAATGACCGGGGCAGCCTGCACGACCGGTTTTTTCTTCCTTAATAAATAAACTAGCAAACCGATCACCAATAATGCCCCACCGCCTATTGCATACCATAGCCACCATTTCTGTTTTTCCTTCTGCGGTGTTACTTCGATGATGTCTTTGATATCATGATAGTCCTGGTCCGGGTTGAACCCTTCCGAGAAGACCACATCCACCGGGATAGAATCTGTCGCAATGCCCTCTGCCAATACAAAAGAAGGTATCACCCAATGTCCTGAATCAAAACTGGTGAGAAGGATGATCTGCCTCAGCACGGTACCCCCGTCATCTGTATCAGAAGTATCAGTTTTTTGTTTTTCCGAAATTTCAAAGTGCGGTATGCTGTCAATACTAAAGAATTGTATCGCTTCATTCGCGGGTATGTTAGCTTCAAGGGTCAGCTGAATGGGCTCGCCAATAAGAATTTTATTCTTATCGACAGTCGCTTTGATCGTTGTTTTTTGCTGTGCATGACACCATAATACTGTCAGCAACAGAAAGAGAGAAAAGATGGCTTTATAGGAATGGGTCCTGTTCATTGATCAATATGTGCGGTATCAGCGGTTACGGCTGATAAAGAATTTCTGCAGCACTTTTACATAATCTTCGTCGGTACGTAAATGCAGCAGGTCGCTGCCTGCTTTTTTAAAAGTTTGTGTACTGTATTCCGTTATCCTGAAAAATTCCTGCTGGTATTGATACCGTACAAATGAATTGCTGCTGTCCACCCATTTGCTGTTACCCGATTCCGCATCCTGCACCTGCAGCAATCCGGCGTCGGGCAGTTCCATATCCATTTTATCATATATCTTGATACCGATGATATCATGTTTTTTGGAAGCCACCCGCAAGGCCTGTTCATAATTCGCATCCAGGAAATCGCTTAAGATAAAGGCTATGCTTTTTTGCCGGGTAGCATTATTAAAGAATTTAAGAGCAGAACTTACCTGCGTGCCTTTTCCTTTGGGCTCTTTGCTTAATAATTCCCGGACGACATACAACGCATGCTGTCTTCCCTTTTTCGGAGGAATGTACGCTTCTACTTTGTCGCTGTAAAAGATCACCCCGATCTTATCGCTATTGTTTACTGCAGAAAAACTCAGTACGGCCCCGATCTCGGTAATGATATCCCTTTTATTTGCATGAACCGTTCCAAACAATGAGCTGCCACTGATGTCAACAAGCAACATTACCGTCAGTTCCCTTTCTTCTTCAAACACTTTACTGAACGGATGGCCGAATCTTGCCGATACGTTCCAGTCGATAAAGCGAATATCATCCCCGGCTGCATACTCACGAACTTCTTTAAAAGACATCCCCTTCCCTTTAAAAGCACTATGGTACTCCCCTGTGAACAGATCACTGGTAAGCTTCTTGCTTTTGATCTCGAGCAAGCGGACTTTTTTTAATATTTCTGCGGTTGTGAGCATTAATAGTTGCTGGTTACTGGTTACTGGTTACCGGGAACAGGTAACCGGTAACCAGTAACTGCTATGGCACATTTATTTGTTTCAGCACTTCTTCTATCACCCCTTCTACATTTATGCTTTCTGCTTCTGCTTCGTAGGTCAGGCCGATACGATGCCTTAATACATCATAACAAATACTCCTGACATCTTCAGGTATAACGAATCCCCTTTTATTTAAGAAGGCCTGGGATTTGGCAGCCAGCGCCAGGTTGATACTTCCTCTTGGTGAAGCGCCATAAGAGATCAGCGGTTTCAGTTTTTCCAGGTTATACTTCTCCGGATTTCTTGTTGCAAAAACGATATCGAGAATATACTGTTCAATTTTTTCATCCATATATACCTGCTTTACCAGGTCCCTTGCACTGGCCACTTCCTGTACAGATACCACTTGTTTGATTGGCACCTGCCCAGTTCCGTGTACATTCTGGCGGATGATCAGCTGCTCTTCGTGCATCTTTGGATAATCCACCACTACTTTCATAATGAAACGGTCAACCTGCGCCTCAGGTAATGGGTAAGTGCCTTCCTGTTCCAATGGGTTTTGTGTAGCCAATACTAAGAAGGGTTCATCCAGTTTGTAAGTGGTGTCGCCGATCGTGACCTGTCTTTCCTGCATGGCTTCCAGCAGGGCAGACTGTACTTTGGCCGGGGACCTGTTTATTTCATCGGCCAAAACAAAATTGGCGAAGATGGGTCCCTTGCGGACCACGAATTCATTTTTTTGCTGGTTATAGATCAGGGTGCCTATCACATCGGCAGGCAGCAGGTCGGGTGTAAACTGGATACGGCTGAATTTTGCATGAATGGCCTGGGCCAGTGATTTTATGGTCAGCGTTTTTGCCAAACCGGGAACACCTTCCAGCAGTACGTGTCCATTGCTTAATAGCCCGATCAGGAGCCGGTCCAGCATATGGCTCTGCCCCACTATCACATGCCCTACCTCTTCTCTTAATTTATCAACGAACTGGCTGGCATGACTGATACGTTCGTTTAGCTGGCGGATGTCATCTGCGGTTTTTAACATAGAAACATTGTTTATTCGATCAGTACTGGTAATAAATATCAAAAAAGACTCATATTCTGCTCTTAATTGCCCGGTGCATTACCGGGCTTTATTGGTCAGTTTTGCCCCTTCAGAGGGTGAGACCGCAAAATACGAACTAAGCGTTAGCAAATTATCTGCCGATAACCTGATCGCCAAAAAATACGATAGGAAAACGGCGTATTTCTACCCTATATTTCACCCTAAAGATTAATTATTTTTAGGGCCACAATCCATAAATATGAAAAATCAATACTTATCCTTTGTCTTTGTTTCCATCCTCTTTGTATTCATCAGCAGCTGCGAAAAAGATAAAGATCCTGCACCAGTACCTAAAACAAAAACGGAATTAATTACTACAGGTTCCTGGAAATTTCAAAGTGCCAGTTCAAGTCTTTTAGGCGATATATCGACCAATCCATTATTAGCCTGCTATGTTGACAATATAATGACCTTTGCTTCCAATTTAACAGGAACTATAAACGAAGGAGCTCTTTCATGTACTACCCCTGCCCCTGCTACTTTTACCTGGGCCTTTCAAAGCGACGAAACCATCCTTCATCTTTCTTTTACTTTATTCAACGGGGGATCGCCTGACTTTACCATCGGTTCACTGACAGAAACAAACCTTGTGCTTTCACAGTTGGTAACTTTCCCGGGCTATCCTGCGCAAACAATCACGGTAACTTTTAAACACTAAAGTTCAGGAGAGATATTTTCCGACAATCGGCATTCTTCTTCCCACTCCAAATGCTTTACAGCTGATGCGGATGATGGGGCAGAATTGATTTCGCTTGTATTCATTCATGTTCACCAATTTCAGTACACGATCAACCAGTGTTTTGTCAAATCCTTTTGCAACGATCTCTTTAGGTCCTTTGCGCAATTCGATGTATTCATACAACAACCGGTCAAGTATATCATATTCAGGTAAGCTATCGCTGTCTTTCTGACCGGGTCTCAGTTCCGCAGATGGGGCCTTTGTGATGATATTTCCCGGGATGATCTCTTTCCTTTTGTTGATATACCTTGCCAGCGCATATACCTGCGTTTTGTAGGCATCTCCCAATACACTCAGCCCGCCGGCCATATCGCCATATAAAGTGCCATAACCTGTTGCCAGTTCACTTTTATTCGAAGTATTCAATAATATGTATCCGAACTTATTGGCGATCGCCATTAACAGGTTTCCCCGGCTGCGGCTTTGAATATTTTCTTCAGCCACATTGAACGGAAGGTTGTTGAAAACCGGTTTCAGTTCTGCGAGAAAAGCATCATAGATATTTTTGATCGGTACAATATCATAGGGATTACCCAGGTTCTTACTTAATAATTCAGCATCAGCTACAGAATGTGTGGAAGAATATTGCGAAGGCATCAGTATTGCCCTTACATTTTCTTTGCCTAAAGCCGCTACCGCTAATGTCTGTGTAACGGCGCTGTCAATACCACCCGAAGAACCGAGGATGGCTTTGGTAAAACCCATTTTCCGGAAATAATCTTTGATGCCAAGTATCAGGGCATGATATATTTCATCAATATTTTTTTCATTGGCTAAATAGTCAAGTGTGTTTACTCCTTCCCCAACGTCCTTGGCAGAATAATAGTACACCTCACCCAAACCCTCTCCAAAGGAGAGGGCTTCCGAAGATCCTGATCTTTTGGAAAGTTGTTCCAGATCGAAGACCTGGAAATCCTCTTCAAAATATTTCATCTCTTTTACCTTGTTGCCATTAATATCATACACAAGGCTTCCGCCGTCAAATACTATTTCAGTTTGAGAACCGGTGGTATTGCAGTAGAGCATTGGCAAATGATACTTCAGCGTATGTGCTTTTATTATACTGTTCCGTACCACATCCTGTGCATAATTGTATGGCGAAGCAGAAAGATTGATCATCACATCCGGTTTGTTTGGCATCAGTTTTTCCATCGGTGTGATCCTGTAGAGGGGATTATCCCCCATGTTCCAGATGTCCTCGCAAATAGTGACTGCCAGTTTCTTTCCTTTAAACTCCATGACCTTCCATTCAAAAGCCGGTTCAAAGTAGCGGTATTCATCAAATACATCGTAATTAGGAAGCAGTGTTTTGTGTATCTCCGCCTTTACCTCTTTTTCATACAAAAGAAAAACTGCGTTGAACAGGTCTTTTCCTTCTTTACGGGGATTACGGGCAGGAGCGCCTACCAGCACGCCGATCGTATCAGTATGCTGTTTAATGATGTCAATTGATTCGTAACACTTATTGATGAAATCTTCGAACTCAAGAAAATCCCGTGGCGGGTAGCCGCAAACACAGAGTTCAGAAAAAACCACCAGGTCGACCCCTTGCTGTTTTGCCCGGTTGATGCCTTCTATGATCTTGTTCCTGTTATCTTCAAAATTCCCGATATGATAATTTTGCTGCGCTAATGCGATCTTCATAATGCAAATTTACGATACCTGCCCTAAAGGATGTTAAAAGGGATAGCCTGTTCTGAAACCAGGTTCCTTTCCGCTATCTTCGCAGGCAACATTTTCAAACCCCTTTCGTTAATAATGTCCATGAAAAAGATCTTCGTCCCCCTGTGTATAGCAGGTTTGCTTTTGGCCTGCAACAATAATAATAATGCGCCTGATGTTTCAGGTATCAAAGTTGATGCGGCCATCCGGAGATTTGACCAGGATTTTTTCAGCATGGATACCAGCAATGCTGAAAAAAGTATCAATGCATTAACTGTAAAATACCCCACTTTTCTCCCGCTTTTCGTGCAAACCATTGTAGGTGCAGCAGACAATGAAGGTGTGAAAGATTTTTACAGCCGGTACAAACAGGTTTACGATTCGGTGCAAAAACTGTACAGCAACTTTGATCAGGTAAAAAAAGAGATCGCACAAGCCTTTAAATATGTAAAACATTATTTCCCCTCTTATCAATTACCGGCTGCTATTACGACTGTTGTTGGCCCGATGAATTCAAGACAGGATATGGCGCGGATGGGTAATGGGGATTATACTCCCGATTTTATGGGACAGGATTTTATTGGTATCAGTCTCCAGTTTTACCTGGGCAAGGATTTTTCTCTTTATAACCATGAGTATTTTATTACCAACGTGGCCCCTTTATACCTGAGCCGCCGGTTCAGTAAAGAGTATATTATTGGTGACGTGATGAAATTAGTGACAGAAGATATCTTTCCTGATAAAAGCAAAGGCAGACCGCTGCTCGAACAAATGATAGAAAGGGGAAAACAATGGTGGATGCTTGATAAATTTCTGCCGGAAACTCCTGATTCAATTAAAACCGGTTATACCCAACAGCAATTGACCTGGTGCGAGGAAAACGAAGGATTGATATGGAGTTATATTACCAAAAATGAAGACCTGCGATCGGTAAACCCTGCTACATTACAAACTTATATTGGCGAAGCTCCTTTTACTTCCGTCTTTTCACAGGAACTTTCCCCGGGCAATATCGGGCAATGGATCGGCTGGCAGATCGTAAAGAAATTTGCGGCAAATAATTCCGGTATGAAACCGGAAGAGATCATGCAAACTATTCCTGATAAAATTCTCGAAGGGGCAAGATATAAACCAAAATAGCCCGGCAAACATAAATAGCTTACCTTGTTGCTGATTGGCAGCTTGCATTAAAGATCCTGCGAACCGTTTTTGAATGAAACTTCTTTCAATAATCACTGATCCCGTTTATATTCCAAAAGAAAAATTTTCCGGGTACGATAAGCTTTGGCTCCGCATAATGAATGACAAAAGGGATCTCCCCTTTATTTACCTGCTTACTACGATACACCTTCTTATCATACCTATGGCTGTTATCCTGTTCACTCCATTGTTGCAGGGATGGTGGTGGTGGTTGGCAGCTGTTCCTTATTTCTACCTCTCCCAATTATATTTCAAAGGAAGGTTTGGGCTAATGTTTCATTGCATCTGCCACCGCAAGTGTTTTAAAAAACCATACCAATGGCTGCATGGTTATATTACCTGGATCTTATGCCCCTTATTTGGTCATGCCCCGGAAGGCTATTTCAGCCATCACCTGGGCATGCACCATATAGAAAACAATATGGAAGAGGATACCAGCAGCACGATGAGTTACCAGCGTGACAGTGCAAGAGGTTTCCTGGTTTACTTCTTCCGGTTTCTTTTTACCGGTGTCAAGAATACTATCCTCTACCTGTATTACCGCAAAAGGAAGAAACTATATATGCGGCTTACCGTTGGCGAATATGTTTTCCTCGCTTTTTGTATCGCTATGTGTTTTGTCAACCTGAAAGCAACGCTGGTGGTCTTCATTGTCCCTCTTTTATTTGCCAGGCTTGTTATGATGCTGGGCAACTGGACGCAACATTCTTTTATTGACAGCGCCCATCCCGATAATCTTTATACCAGTTCCATCAACTGCATCAATACAAAATACAACGACGTTTGCTGGAATGACGGCTATCATATTATCCATCACCTTCGCCCGGGCATGCACTATACGGATATGCCGGGAGAGTTTTTAAAAAGAAAAGATGAATTTGCCCGGAATAAGGCGATCGTGTTTGACGGCATTCATTACCTGCATATTTTTCTGTACCTGCTTACCAAGCGATACGATAAACTCGCTGACAATCTCGTAAACATTAATAACATGTTTGCCAGCCGGGAAGAAGCGATCAGCCTGATGAAGGCCCGGACAAGAAAGATCCCTCTTTAATTCTTAAGGAAATTATTGTTGAATAGAATTACTAAAAAAAATTCGAGTCAGTAATGAATGATCTAAGTCTCCTGCCGCGGCGGGGACAGGGGTTTTAATTACTCTTCATCGGAACGATCATCTCAAAAGCAGGAATGTCTACCTCGAACATTTGCTTGCTGTTCAGGTTCTCCATTTGATAATTCCCTTTCATCTTACCCATCTCGGTGCGAAGATTGCAACCGCTTACATATTGATAGGACTCGCCGGGTTTTAATATGGGTTGTACACCTACCACACCTTCGCCTTCCACTTCACGATGAGTGCCGTTACTGTCGAATATCTGCCAGTTGCGACGGTGTAATTTTATCGGGAAAGAATTATGATTCTCCAGCGTGATGCGATAAGCAAACATGAACTCCGACTGCAGCGGGTTGCTGTAGTCAGGCTGGTAGAATGTCACTACACTGACCTGTACACCTTCGGAGATGATGCTACTCATACAAAATAGGTTTTAGTAAAAGTAAAGAAAAAGACTGATGTCTGTAAATCCCTCTTTAAATTTGGCGCCTTAACTAACACAATTTAAGTAATATATCAATATGAAAATCGCCGTAGCAAAAGGAGATGGAATCGGTCCGGAAATCATGGATGCCGTACTCAATGTGTTTCAGGCAAATAAAGTTCCCCTATCGTATGAATACGTAGACATGGGTAAATGGGTTTTTGATAAGGGTTTTTCCAATGGCATGACGCCGGATGCGAAAATTACGATAGAGAACCTGGGCATCCTGTTCAAAGGACCGATGGAAACGCCAAAAGGAAAAGGAGTGAAAAGTGTGAATGTAACTGCCCGTAAAACATGGAACACCTATGCAAATAAAAGAGTATTTCAAACGCTTCATGGTGTTGATACGGTTTTCAGCAAGGCTGGAATTCCAATTGACATCACTGTTGTTCGTGAAAATATAGAAGACACTTATGGCGGTGTTGAACATATGCTGACTCATGATGTCGCATTAAGTCGTCGTTTCATTACCCGCCCCGGAAGTTTGCAGGTGATCAAGTATGCATTCGAAATGGCAAAAAAGAAAAACGCCAAACGTATCACCTGTGGTCATAAGGCAAACATCATGAAAATAACAGATGGTTTATTCCTGGAATGTTTTTATGAAGTAGCCAAAGAATATCCTGAATTAAAAGCAGACGATGTGATCGTAGATGATCTGTGCATGAAACTGGTGACAAGACCTGATACTTTTGATGTGGTGGTGCTGACCAACCTGCAGGGAGATATTGTTTCTGATCTGTGTGCAGGACTGGTAGGTGGCCTGGGTTTTGCCCCTTCAGCCAATATCGGCGATCATATTTGCATATTCGAAGCAGTGCATGGAACAGCTCCTGATATTGCAGGAAAAAATATGGCGAACCCTACCGCTCTTTTATTAAGCGGACTGGCCATGCTGCGTCACCTGGGTTATATGGAAAATGCGGCTGTGATCGAAAATGCTTTGCTCTATACACTGGAACAGGGTATCCGCACCGGTGATTTTGGTGATAAAAGCAAAACAGCTTTGAATACTACCCAGTTTGCGGAAGCCATCATCAGCAATTTTGGTAAAGAACCGAAGGTGAATGCAAAACCATTATTACCGAATATGCCGGCAACGCCTACGCATTTTAAATTAGAGAAAAACCCGATGCTCGTATCCAAAGAAATGGAAGAAGAAACGATCGCCGGGGTGGATATGTTCATTCAAAGTGATGAGCAACCTGAAGTGATTGCGCATAAATGTCAAAGGCATGCCGGTGTAAAATTCAACCTGATCAATGTCAGCAACCGCGGCACACAGGTTTGGCCGACAGGTTCTGTATTTACCAATCTTGTTAACCAATACAATGTCCGTTTCGAAAGCATTGATGGATCGCCTTTGAACCAGCAGGACATTATTGGCCTGTACGTAAGCTTAAGCGGAAACTTTAAGATCTGCTCACTGGAATTGCTGAGTAAGTGGGGTAATAAGAGGGCATATTCTTTGGCGCAGGGGCAATAAAAGTTTGCGGTTTCTGGTTGGCAGTTCCTGGTTGTTCCTGCAACCGGCTATCTTAATTTATTGTAAATACGAAGAAGGCTTAATTAAGAAGATGAAAATATTTTGCTGTTCCAAGACTTATTAAAACCACTCCGGCTATCATTACCAGCACTGCAGGCAATGTTTTCCCTTTTGCTTCATATACATTTTTGTAAAACATCCATGCGCCGGTTAAACAGAACACTATTCCCGCTCCGCAAAGTGTCCATGCCTGCCACATTATATTTTTTTTGAGTTAGAGTAGCCATTTTTCACCAGCCATTGCATTACTTTCTCCCGCTGGTCACCCTGGATGATGATCTCGCCATCTTTTGCTGATCCGCCCGTGCCGCAAAAGTTCTTAAGCTTCTTCCCCAATTCGGCAAGCGCATCTTCTTTCCCGATAAATCCTTCGATCAGCGTAACCGCTTTTCCTGCCCGGTGTTTTGTGTCTAATTTTATTCGTAGTTTTTGCTGGGCCGGCAATAAGGTTTCTATATGCTCTTCCTCCTGTTTAAAAGAGAAGTCCGGATCTGTACTATATACAAATCCGCGGCTGTCAGGTTTATTTTTCTTACTCATAAATCAATTCTTTAAACGCTGAGAGTTCTTCAAACCACAGAGTCTGAAGTCTCCCCTTCAGGGGAGATTTAGAGGGGCATAGCTTTCAAACTAAGATCAAGGCTTCTTGCCTGGTGTATCAATGCACCCACGCTTACAAAATCCACTCCTGTCGCCGCATACTCCTGTATATTATCAAGGTTGATCCCACCGCTGGCTTCTGTTTCAAATTCACCATTGATGATCTTCAGCGCCTCTGTTATTTGTACCGGTTTGAAATTATCCAACATGATCCTGAATACCTTTCCTTTTCCTGCGGCAATTACTTTCTTTACATCATCAATATTTCTTGTTTCTACTTCTATCTTCAAACCAGTCTTTTGCTTTTTTACATACTCATCCGCTTTTTGTATAGCTTTTTCAATACCGCCGCAGAAATCAATATGGTTATCCTTCAGCATGATCATATCATAAAGCCCGAAACGGTGATTCACCCCTCCGCCAATACGAACCGCTTCTTTTTCCAGCAACCTGAAATTGGGTGTTGTTTTGCGGGTGTCCAGTAAACGGGTCTTATACCCTTTCAGCTTATCTGTATATTGTTTTGTCAGGGTGGCTATGCCACTCATCCGTTGCATGCAGTTCAGCACTAATCTCTCACATTGCAAAATTGTATGAACGGATGCGCTGATCTCAAATGCTTTTTCTCCATTTTTCATGGCATCGCCGTCCTGTTTAAAAGCCGAAAAAACACTGCCCTTTTCTTTGTAAGTAAAAATTTTCTCCGCCACTTCTATTCCCGCCAGTGTGCCATCTTCTTTTATTTTTAATACGGCCCTCCCTTTTGTACCGGGCGGGATACATGACAGCGAAGAATGATCCCCGTCACCGATATCTTCTTTCAGCGCTTCATCTATTAAATGAATTAATTGTTTATCAAAATTCATAGCAGCAAAAATACTATTTCACATTTTCCCGTCCGGGTAATAAAAAAGCCTTCCCGGACGGAAAAGCTTACAACTATTTTAAATGTGCTTTACTTTATTCTATGGATTGGAAGCGTATTTCTTTTACTACTTCCTTATTGCCTTTTGATTTCAGGAAGACATGGGCCCTGAAATTCCCGGATTTTGTCTGCAGGGTACCAATACAATAATGCCCCCCGGGAGAATCGCCTTTATGCTTTAATTCAAATCCCTTCACCCCATTGTTTCCAAAAAAATCTTTCAAAATTACTTCAGCCTGCGCCTTGCTATAGCTATCGCTTTTAACTGGCAGTGTAAGCTCTACGTTTTCGTCAAAGTGTTTTGATAGCCCTGTAGCGTCGCCTGATTTTAGCGCCCCGATTACTTCATCAATGGTACCGGGTTGGGCAAATGACGACATCATTACCATTGTTGCAGCCAGTAAGGAAGTAAGTAATGCTTTCATAAAACAATGTTTTCATAGGTTATCTAATCTAAAAATATGCCACACGATCCTGCACTACTCTAAATTACTAAAAACAGCCATTTTCGCACCTTCTTAAGGCAAATACATTATTTGAGTGTAGATTTACACCGCATTGACCCTTGAAAATGAGTGTATTTATACGAAAACGGAAACTACTGTTAATTAAATGGCTAAAAAAATAATTCTCGTCATCATGGACGGCTGGGGAATAGGCAAAGTTGCATCTTCAGACGCCATACAGCATGCCCGGGTTCCCTTTACTAAATCATTGTATCTCAAGTACCCCAATACCACCCTGACCACCTGTGGAGAGTTAGTTGGCCTCCCGGACGGGCAGATGGGAAATTCAGAAGTCGGCCACCTTAACCTGGGTGCCGGCCGGATCGTTTACCAGGAATTACAGCGTATAAATGTAGCTGTACGGGATGGCTCTTTTGCCAAAAATGAAACGTTCCTCAATTCTATCCGCTATGCAAAAACAAACAAAAAGCCTCTCCATCTTTTAGGGCTGGTCAGCGATGGCGGGGTCCATTCCCATATCAACCATTTGAAAGCAATAATTGATGTTTGTAAGGCTGAAGGTTTGAAAGATGTATTTGTTCATGCCTTCACAGACGGCAGGGACTGCGACCCTAAAAGCGGCTTAGGTTTTATAACAGAATTACAGCAACACCTTAATAAAACAGTGGGTAAGATCGCAACGGTTTGTGGCCGTTATTATGCCATGGACCGTGATAAACGCTGGGAAAGGATAAAACTGGCTTACGAAGCAATGGTAAATGGCAGTGGCCAAAAAGCAACAGATGCTATCGCCGCGGTTGAAAATTCTTACCGGAACAACGTTACCGATGAATTTATTCTCCCAACTGTAATTGTTGATGAAAATCAGCAACCGCTGGCAACGATCAAAGAGGGCGATGCCGCATTTTGTTTCAATTTCAGAACAGATCGTTGCCGGGAAATAACCCAGGTACTCAGCCAAATTGATCTGCCGGAACATGGTATGCATAAACTTTCCCTGCATTATACTACGATGACGCAGTATGACCAGAGCTATAAGAATGTACATGTTATTTTTCAAAATGATGATCTGAAAAACACATTAGGGGAAATCTTACAGCAGCACGGCCTGAAACAAATCCGCATTGCAGAAACTGAAAAATATCCGCATGTAAGTTTCTTCTTCAGCGGTGGCCGTGAAGTTCCTTTTGAAGGTGAAAAAAGGATCATGATCCCTTCTCCTAAAGTTGCTACTTATGACCTGAAACCGGAAATGAGTGCTTATGAAATAACCGATGCACTTCTTCCCGAAATTGAAAACAAGACCGCCGACTTTATTTGCCTCAATTTTGCCAATACAGACATGGTGGGTCATACCGGTGTGTGGGAAGCAGCGATCAAAGCAGCAGAAACAGTTGATAAATGTGTGGAGCGGGTCGTGACGACAGGGTTAAAAAATGGATATACTATTTTCCTTACCGCTGATCATGGCAATTCAGACTATATGATCAATGATGACGGCTCTCCCAATACGGCACATACCTTAAACCCGGTCCCCCTTTTTATTATCGACAACGAATGGAAGGGTGACATAAAAGCCGGTAAACTGGGTGATATCGCCCCCACCATTTTAACCATGATGGGCTTGCCTCTTCCAAAGGAAATGACCGGCGAAATTTTGATCAATAAGTCTTAATTTCAGCTGCAAAATTTTTACATGATAAAAAAGATCCTGTTTTTTTTGCTGCTGGCACTGATCGTTATCCAGTTCATTCATCCCAAGCCTAATAAATCTCCCGGCGACCAACCCAACTATCTCGGAAAAGCGTATGTAATTCCTGCAGATGTGGAATCTATTCTAAAAAAAGCATGTAACGATTGCCATAGTAATAACACAAAATATCCATGGTACAGCAATATTCAGCCTGTTGACTGGTGGATGGACAAGCACGTAAAAGAAGGGAAAAAGCACCTGAATTTAGATGATTATACTAATCGCAACCTTCGCTATCAATACCACAAAATGGAAGAAACCATTGAAATGGTGAAAGAAGGAGAAATGCCTTTGGATTCTTACACATGGATGCATAAGGATGCAAAACTTACCGAAGAAGAAAAAAATAAGTTGATAGATTGGGCGGGCAGCGTAATGACAACAATGGAAGCCAAATACCCGATAGATAGCCTGAAAAGTAAAAAATAGACTTAAACCACCTGTAATTGAGGCTGAAATTTTACATTTCCATGCAGCATTTGTATGGAAAAATTGTCTAAATTACAGGCAACCAAAGGGATTTATGACCGAGGAAGCCATTTTAAAAGGTTGTTTGAATAACGAGGCTCCTGCTCAGCGGGAACTGTACAACAGGTATAGTTCCAAAATGCTGGCCGTCTGTTATCGTTATGCACACAACCGGGAGGATGCAGAAGATATGCTGCAGGAGGGCTTTATCAAGGTCTTTTTACAGATGCATACTTTTGAGAACCGCGGCGCTTTCGAAGGCTGGGTTCGGCGGATTATAGTTCATACCTGCATCAACATCCTCAAAAAGAATAAGAAGTTTAATGAAAGCGTGGATATCATTCATGCCACTGGTGTGCAGGTAAGAGAGGACAGTGTGCCGGCCATTATCCAGGCCAAGCAGGTGGTTGACTGTATAAGATTATTGCCCATTGGCTATCGAACAGTGTTGAACCTGTATGCCATTGAAGGATACAGCCACCGGGAAATTGCAGGCATGCTTGATATTGAAGAAAGTACGAGCCGCAGTCAGTACACAAGGGCAAAGGCAATGCTGGAAGATATTTTATTAAGAAAAAAGATATTACAAAAACCAAAACAAGATATTGATTGGCTTGTCGCAGTTAGCCAGCGGTAGTTTTTTCGAATCCTGAATATCAGTGACTGGTTATGGAAAGAAATTACAATAATAGGGAGTTTGAGCAGTTTGTAAAAAGAAATGCTGACCAATACCGGATGATACCGTCGGAGAAGGTATGGAAAGGAATAAATAATTCATTACATACACGCAGAAGATGGTACAGCATTGGCCTTGCCTCACTTTTATTGCTGACGGCTGTTTCTGTAACGTGGGTGATGCGCAGCTATCCAGATTCAAAACAACAAACACAGCAAAATCCTGCTAAGGCTTTAGTTGCAACTGCTCCGGAACAACCAGTCAATCCCGGGCAGCCTGTTCCTGCTGCTTCCTCTTCAAATGACATCCTTAAAATTTTATCCCTTAATAAATTCGACAAATCAACTAGTACTTCTGCACCCGCCGAAGCTGTTCCTGAGCAGAACATAGCTAACAATTTCCCGGAAAATAGTACAGGATCTCTACCAATAGAGGTGAACACTAATTATGATTTAGCCGAAATAACAACAAAGTCATCTTCAATCGCCGTCGTTAAGAAACAGGTTGATACAGAAACTGCGGTTGCTAATAACCCCGTTGAGCCTTCCATTCCTGTAACTGCAAATGAAAATAACCTGGTGAGTAAGATTTCTTTCAGCCCCGAAACCAACAGATCAAAGCAGAACACAATTTATTCCCCGCTCACCATTGAAAGCGTGGTCAATTCATATAAGCCGCAGAAATCACGTAAAAAACTCTCCTGGCAGGTATATGTTACTCCGACCGTCAGCTATCGTACACTAAAGGCAAATAAGGAATACCGGAATTCAGGGCCGTTTGCAGATCCCATCAGCTATCCTTTCACTACTTTGACAGATGTAAATAAAGCAGTAACACACAAGCCCGACATGGGGTTAGAGCTTGGATTTTCTACCCGGTATCCCCTTTCTAAAAACCTGAAACTACGGGGAGGTTTACAATTCAACATTAACCGGTATGACATAAAAGCATTCTCTTCAACCGGTGAACAGGCTACTATTAGTTTAAGCGGCGATAACAACTTTGTAACAGCCTGGACTTATTACCGTAATTACAATGGTTATAAAACTGACTGGTTAAAGAATTTTTATCTTTCTGTTTCTGTACCGCTTGGCTTAGAATATATGTTATTGGGAAATAGCAAAACCAGTTTAGGAATTGCGGGTACCCTTCAGCCTACTTATGTGCTGAAACAAAAAGCCTACCTCATTTCAACTGATTATAAGAATTACGCAAATGTACCCTGGCTTATTCGTGACATGAACCTTAATACCAGTTTCGAAACATTCATTAGTTTCACTTCCCGGAACAAAACAAAATGGCAGGTGGGCCCGCAGGTTCGTTACCAGGTGCTTTCCAGTTTCCATACTAATTACCCGGTTCGGGAAAACCTGTTTGATTTTGGATTGAAGATCGGGGTAACGCTTAACTAATAATTTATTTAAATCCTTCAGCATAAATATCCCGCTTCATTTAAATGAAGCGGGATATTCATTTTAACTCCGGTTATGCTAATTTTGATCACATGAAAAAACAAAATTTACCGCCAATCATTGCTTGTTTCCTGTTGTTGTTTTCCGGTTGTAAAGCTAAAGAAGCAGAAAAGGACTTTTTTATTCCTGCTGTATCTATTATTAATGGGCAGGTAAATCATATTGACACGTCTTTATATTATATTATCAAAGTGACCCTAAAGGATACAGTTTGGGGTGATACAGAATACATACGGCGTGAAGATGTCCGGCTCCTTGCCAGGGACTTCCTGGAATTACCCGAGCTATCCAAAAAAAACTATGTTGAAGAAAATATTCCTGGCCCCTCTGACTATCTTTCAACAATTTTATACAAGCCTGTTAACCCTGACAAAGCAGACATACAGCAGCTGCAACTAATTATCGATCCCAGGCTGGCAGAAACAGGACAAAACGTGGTGAAAAGTATTTATATCGACAGGAGTTTCTCCAACCGGGACAGTTCTGTACAAAAAAAATTGCTCTGGAGGATGGATCATAGTTTCCAGGTAACAACTACCCTTCAGAAAAAAGATCAGCCTGAAACCCAATCAACTTATAAAGTGATCTGGAACGAGGATGACAACGAATGACCAGCACCCAGTTTCAACATATTGCTTCTTCCATTCCGCAACAGCCGGGGATCTATAAGTATTTCAATACGGAGAACGAGCTGATCTATGTGGGGAAAGCAAAAAATATCCGCAAACGTGTCAGTTCTTATTTCAGCAAAACATTCACATCCTACAAAACACATGAACTCGTTAAGCGCATTGCCCGTATAGAATTCACGATCGTCAATTCAGAGCAGGACGCTTTTCTACTGGAGAATTCATTGATCAAGCAGTATCAGCCGATATTCAATATCAACCTGAAGGATGACAAATCTTACCCGTACATTGTTATAAAAAAAGAACCCTTCCCAAGGGCTTTTCTCACCCGGAGAAAAATAAATGACGGTTCAGAATATCTCGGCCCCTATACTTCAGTAAAAAAAGTACGGGAGCTCCTGGATTTTATCAAACAAGCTATCCAGCTACGTACCTGCTCTTTAGATCTCACACAAAAAAATATTGCAAAAAAGAAATTCAGGGTCTGTTTAGAATATCATCTTGGCAATTGCAAAGGCCCCTGTGAAGGGCTTCAAAGTACCGAAGACTATAATGAGAACCTCACATTACTGAAAAACCTGTTGCGGGGAAACCTTTCACCGCTCATTCGCCATTATAAAGAAGAGATGAAAGAATATGCCGGTAACCTTTCTTTCGAAAAAGCAGAGATCACCCGCAAAAAAATAGAATACCTGGAAAATTACCAGGCAAAATCAATCGTGGCCAACATAAGGGCCGGGGATATGGACGTTTTTTCAATGATCAGGGATAAAGACATTGCCTTTGTCAATTACCTCATGGTAAGAAATGGGACCATTGTACAAACGCATACAAATAAAGCAGAAACTCACCTGGATGAGACAGCAGAAGAAATACTCAGTTTTTCGGTAGCCCGGTTAAGAACAATATTCAATAGTGATGCTGCAGAGATCGTTGTTCCTTTTTCGATAGAATTCCCACAAGCGGGTGTGACAATTACCATACCCAAAGGTGGTGATAAAAAAAAGTTGCTGGAACTTTCAGAAAAAAATGCCGGCTATTTTATTGAGGAGATCAAAAACAAAGAAAGACTCAAACTGACAAAGAATGTGGACCATATAAAGGTTCTTGAGCAGTTGCAAAAAAATCTCCAGTTGCCGGAACTGCCTGTACATATAGAGTGTTTTGATAATTCTAATTTCCAGGGAAATTACCCGGTATCTGCTTTGGTCTGTTTTAGAAATGGAGAGCCCGCTAAAAAGGATTACCGGCGCTTTAATGTAAAAACTGTTGAAGGCATCAACGATTTTGCCACTATGAAGGAAGTTGTTTACAGGCGCTATAAAAGGCTGTTGGAAGAACAACAATCTTTCCCCCAACTCATCATAATAGACGGCGGGAAGGGGCAATTAAACGCTGCTGTTGAAGCTATGCAGGACCTCAATTTAGTGGGGCGGTCTACGCTGGTCGGGCTTGCCAAAAATGAAGAAGAAATCTTCTTTGCAGGAGATAAAGACTCCCTGAAACTGCCCTATAACGGCGAAAGTTTGAAGTTAATCCGCCGGATAAGGAACGAGGTACACCGGTTCGGGATCACTTTTCACAGGGACAAACGCAGCAAGGGAACATTTAAGAATGAACTGGAAGATATTCCGGGGATTGGGAAGAACACAGCTGACCTGTTGTTAAAAGAGTTCAGATCGGTTAATTCGGTAAGGAGTAAAACGGAAGAAGAAATAGCCTCAGTAACAGGGAAGTCAAAGGCAAGGATCGTCTATAATTACTTTCACCCGGAGCAGGTCTAAGAATAGTAAAAGTACCAGGGGCAGAGACAAAAAAAATGGGGCCAGGATAGAAATCCAGCCCCGTTTTTAAAATCCAATATCCTATGAAAAACCGAGACGAAAATACAACAATTATCCAATTTTCCTATAGGAGCTTTACGTTTTTTGAAAGTTTTTTTAAGCCATTTATAACGAAAGTTTTACATAAAAAAAATGCCCTTTTTTCAAGGGCATTTTTCTAAGCTTTTTATGAAGTTTAAACAACGATCAGTATGACCAGAGATCCTGCTCGTAATTGAATATTTTGTCCTTAATGTTATCCCCTTCTAATAAAGCCAGTATCGGGTCTTTAATGTAGTTCCTGATGTTCCTGTTGGATGCATTATCTAAGGTTGATTTGACAATATAACTGCTGAACATACGGCTTTCAAATAATTCCTCCCATGTCATCCGGCTTTGACCCATATTCTTGGGGTTATATACTTCATACTTTGTAAGGATCGGGCGAAGATCGGGGTAATAAACCCAGAACATGGTTGAAGTACCTCTTTCCTTAGTCGTATTAGGTATATATTCGGTTTTTAACGCTGCGATACCCAAAATACGGCAGAACATCCTGCTGGATTCGCGGTCAAAAACCCACTCTTCCTTCAATCTAAGTTTGTTAACACTTTTTGGATCAAAACTGGCCCGGACCACTTTGTAACCAGTGATCTTGGTCATATCCTTAAGATCATAAACCGGAGTAGTATCAGCTTTACCCATTGTTTGCTGCTGGATATCTGAAATAGGCAGGGGAATCGAAAACCTGTCATCCTGGAAAGCAGTAACCTCACCGCTGTTTACAGCTTTCAGCATCATATCTATAAACATCTGGCTTCCATTATCACTTTGAGCTTCATAGCGGAAAGGCTGGTTCATCTTTTCTCTCAGGTCAAGCTCTCTCCATACTTTTTCGGCAAACAAGGCATCATCAGCTCTCAGGTGCTCATATACTAAAGGCGTACGTGCACTTACGCTGCTCTTATCATACGCATTATCATTACGAAGAGATTTGCGCACCATGGTATCTGCTATCCCGGAAGAGTCGATCGTGATGGGAAGACCACCATACGGATCATAGCCGGGCTGCTGATTATTATTGGTCTGCTGCTGCGGGGTCGTCGTTGTTGGATTAGTCGTAGCAGGTCTTCTGTTTGACCTGCGCTGTGCACCTGCTTCATTTACCAGCAAGGCAGCTACCAGCAAACAAACTCCCGATTTAAACAAAATGTTTTTCATTTTTATATACATTATCTGATGTAATAGAAAATAGAAGGTACAGATACTATACGACCATCCGGACCTTTTACACGAATGCTCTCAATAGTTACCATGCGACCTGCCTTAACATGCTGATCAATGGCTCTTTTTACTGCATCGCGGAAAAGAGCACCGGTAACAGGAATTGAAACGATATCATCATCTGTATCACAGGTAAAATTAAAACTCACCACATCGTAATCAAGCTGGAAAGGGAAGTTCTTGATACCTGCAGCTACACCTGGCTGAGCTTTGAAAGCTCCGGCCGGCACTTCAGTACCGCTGGGCTGACCACCGATATAGGCTTGGGCATCGGGTATAGTACGAACCCTGAACTGAGAAGTTCCAGCAAGTTTTCCGTCTACAGTAACCGTTATTATCGTATTATCATCCACTTTATTAACACGGGCATTATATTTACCAGGGCCTGTTTTTGTTAATGTACCATTATTGATACTTACCTGGATCTTATCATCACCTCCGCCGCTTGCAGCAACAGAAACAGGATTGTCTACTCCTATATAAAGAACATTCATTTTATC
>DATDIX010000395.1:0-10082 GCA_036520835.1 Chitinophagaceae bacterium
AGGACGATCTTACCCGTTATGTGTACTATGAACCCGGCGTGAATATTTATTTCCGCGGCAACAGTGACCTGCTGATCCGGAACTATCTCCGGAATAACGGTTATAAAGTGATTGGTTCCGATTCACTGGCCTATTTCATGTCGAACAAAACAGTGAACCCTTCTGTGATCGTATTTGCCACTTGTTATTTTCCATTGCCCCTGATCGAAAACGGGAAGAACAGTATCATCCGCAATTATCTTGACCGCGGCGGCAGGATCGTGATGACAGGTATCAACCCGATCGTTTATCAAATTGATGAAAAGAGCAGGCAAGCGATTGGCTTCAGGCCGAACACTGCGGATACTGTATTTAATCTCGATTACGGGAAAGGTGATACAAGAACATTCATGGGAGATTTTCCCAGCTTTCCGACAGAAAAAGGAAAACAGTTAGGCTTACCCGATTTTTGGGCAACATCGCTTTTTATCCATGAAAAAAATGTGGATGTAGTATTGGGCAAAAGTGAAAATGGGAATGCGTCTGCCTTCACAAAAAATTATTCCAATGGCGGGCAATTTGTACAAATATGGCTCGATCCTGACAGACCGGAACGCCTGGATGCTATCATTAAAGCGGCCGAATGGAAATTAGAATGATCAGAAATAAACTGCATAGGCTTTGAACTTTCCTTTACTGTCGATCATCAATGCAGGAGCAGGACATTTAAATGCATTCAGAAAAGTAAATGTCGTCCGGAGCCACTTCTTATTCGTTTTTATTTTTGTAAAATCAATATCAGGGGCTAAATAGAACTGTCGTACACGGGGAATATCGGTCCGGTCTATCTCGTTGCCCAATTCATCCATCCACTTGTTTTCGAAACCACCAAACATACCATCGGCACCGTATCCAACAGAGACGGTCAACCATGCCGGCCAGTTACTTTTGGGAAAAAATGATTTGATATTAGCGCTGAGCCAATAGGTCTGTGCATTGTAATCTTTGAGCATTCTTTCATACCACGTTTCACCAAAGAGATCATCGGCTCTTTGTTCAAGCACCGGGTCTGAATAGTCTTTTGTATGAAAGGAGAATTTAAACTGGATGCGTTGTTCCTGCCATAACAGTTCCTGACCTATGAAAAGACCCGAACCGGCGACATTAGCGGCGATATCGCTCCAGCTCCATCCCCATTTGGCGGAATGGGCATCCAGGAATTCAATAGCTGTCAGGTAGGCCATGCTGCCTATTCCACCTAAGAGAACAGCTTTTTTGTGCGACATACCTGTCCATTCCCACATAGCCGAGGATACCATGCCAATATTATAAGCTCCCCAGGCATGTCCTACTTTATCTACCTGCAACCATTCTTTGGAATCGTTGAAAGTATGGAAGCTGGTTTTTTCATAGCCTTTGTACCAGGTGTTATTCAATAATATAAGTGAACCACCGTACCCAACAGTATGTACCCCTGCAATGATCCATGTCCGTTCATTTTTTTGTTTGGGTGACAAGTTTTGTTTTGTTGAATCAGCTTGGCCCAAAGCGATAAGGAAGTTGAGCAGGGCTGCCAGTAATAGTGCAGTTTTGGAGATGGATGAAGAATGAATAGCCATTCTGCTGATGAACGGGATGCTGTTTCGTTTAGTATGGGACGTTAAGTTTTGCACAGGAAATGGCATTATGAAACAAAAATACGTTTTGGCTGGCTTTTCGGTTTGAAATAGTAAAAATCTATAACTTCAAGCTTCAAATTTAAACTTGTCATATGGATACTGCAATACAGGCAAAAGTGAACACCTGGCTCGAAGGGAGTTTTGACCAGCCGATCAAAGACGAGATCAATAAGCTACTTAAGGAAAACCCAAATGAGTTAGCAGATGCTTTCTACCGCAACCTGGAGTTTGGTACCGGCGGTCTTCGCGGTATCATGGGCGTGGGCACTAACCGGATGAATAAATATACGGTGGGTATGGCCACGCAGGGTTATGCCAATTACCTGAAGCAGTCTTTTCCCAATGAACAGGTGAAAGTGGCGATTGCTCATGATAGCCGCAATAACAGCCGCTTTTTTGCAGAAACGGTAGCTAATGTTTTTGGTGCTAACGGGATAAAAGTGTTTTTGTTTGAAGCCTTGCGTCCGACACCGGAGCTGTCTTTTGCTATCCGTCATTTAGGTTGTAAGGGTGGTGTGGTTTGCACAGCCAGTCACAACCCCAAAGAATATAATGGGTATAAAGCTTACTGGGTTGATGGCGGGCAATTGGTGCCGCCACATGATAAGAACGTAATTAAAGAAGTGGAAAAAATAGCCAGCGTGGATGATGTGAAATGGAGTGGCGGGGAAAAGAACATCACGATCATCGGTAAAGAAGTGGATGAAGCATACATCAATATGGTTAAAAGCCTGAGTGTGTACCCGGATGTGATTGCTAAACATAAAGATTTGAGGATCGTCTATACCCCTATTCATGGGACAGGTATCATGCTGGCGCCGGAAGTGTTGAAGCGGTTTGGATTTACCAATGTGACCATTGTGGAAGAACAAAGCAAACCCGATGGCAATTTCCCAACCGTTGTTTATCCCAACCCGGAAGAGAAAGAAACGATGAGCATTGGGTTAAAAAAAGCAAAAGAGCTGGATGCTGATATTTTACTCGGCACAGATCCCGATGCTGACAGGGTGGGTATTGGTGTAAAAGATAATCATGGGGAATGGGTGCTGATGAACGGTAACCAGACCGCCGTTCTTGCTTTTAATTACATGATCGAAGCAAGAAAGTCAAAAGGTATTGCACAACCCAACGATATGGTCATCTCCACTATCGTAACAACAGGTATGATCAACCGTATAGCTGAAAAAAATGGAGTGGCCTGTTATAATGTACTTACAGGTTTTAAATGGATCGCTGAGATGATCAGGGAAAAAGAAGGGAAAGAAAACTATGTGATCGGCGGGGAAGAAAGTTTTGGATTGATGATCGGGGATAAGATCAGGGATAAGGATGCCATCAGTGCGGTGGCCCTGCTTTGCGAAATGGCAGCCTATGAAAAAGACAAGGGAAAGACACTCTTTGAAAAGATGCTTGACCTGTATGTGGAATATGGTTTCTATAAGGAAGACCTGATCTCCATCACTAAAAAAGGAATGGACGGGCAGCAACAGATAGCAGCTATGATGGAAGGTTATCGCAATGCGCCGCCCACAAGCATTAACGGTTCTGATGTGGTAGAATTGCTGGACTACGAGTTGCAAAAAGGCAAGAACCCGAAAACAGGGAAGGAGTGGGCCATTAAATTGCCGAAATCAAATGTGTTGCAGTTTATACTGGCAGACGGAAGCAAGATTTCTGCGAGGCCATCGGGTACGGAGCCAAAGATCAAGTTCTATTTCAGTGTGAGTACAAAATTGAATAGCGCTAAGGATTTCGATAAAGTAAATAAGGAACTGGGTGAAAAGATAAAAGCGATCATTAGGGATATGAAGCTGTGATGTCGGAAGGTAATTTTTTAGTGCCGGGTTATTTGCCCCGGCTTTTTAATTAACTAACAGCGAACAGTAATATTTCGTAGTTTTAACGAATGAAACTACATCAGTATATAACTGTTTCTCCCGACGTTCAATTTGGAAAACCAGTGTTTAAGGGAACAAGGGTGCCGGTCCAATCTTTATTCTTTCACCTGGAACAGGGTGTAGGCCTCAATGAGTTTCTGGAAGATTTTCCCGGTGTTTCAAAGGAGCAAGCAGAGGCTGTGCTAGCCTCTGCAGCATTACTTTTTCAATCTGCAAATTGGGAAAAAATAGATGAAATTATTGCTTGATGAAAACCTGCCGGTAAAACTGAAATACCGTTTTCTTGATAAAGGGCTGGATACTTATACTGTTGCAGATAAAAAATGGAATACAAAGCAAAACGGTGAGTTATTAGAGTTATTTGTCAGCGAAGGATTTACACATCTGATTACATTCGACAGTAACCTTTCCTTCCAGCAAAATTTCTTAAAATACCCCATTCCTGTAATTGTAATAATAGCTCCAGCAAATACTTACAAGCTCATTATGGAGATATTTGAAGAAATAATCGGCTGTATCAATAATTCAGCCATTGGTCCGAATATAGTAACTCATCCTGCAGCCAATCGATAGAAATATAAATATAGTTACGTCTGCCTATCTTGCGCCCAACTTATGAGACCCGTTGAAGATACATACCGCCACAAAGGACTTAGAAAGAAACTCGTTAATACCGTCCGCTCCAAAGGCATTACAGATGAAAAAGTGCTGGAAGCCATTGCCAATATTCCCCGCCATTTTTTCCTTGATTCTGCTTTTGATGAAGTGGCATACGAGGACCGTGCCTTTCCGATTGGTGAAGGACAAACTATTTCGCAGCCCTATACAGTCGCTTACCAGACGCAATTGCTGGAGCTAAAACCTTTTGAAAAAGTACTGGAGATTGGAACCGGCAGCGCTTACCAGGCTACTGTATTGGCATCTGTGGGCGCACAGGTCTATACTATTGAAAGGCAAAAGAAATTATTTGAACAGAATAAATTATTCGCCTTTCTTAAAAAATTCCCGGGCATCAAATTCTTTTATGGTGATGGTTTTGAAGGATTACCCACTTATGCGCCATTTGATAAAGTAATTATCACTGCAGCAGCGCCACATGTTCCGGAAAAGCTGATCCAGCAGTTAAAACCGGGTGGCATGATGGTCATCCCGCTTGGCGCCGGCGAAGTGCAGCAAATGCGGCGTATCACCAAACTGGAGAATGGAGTTTTAAAAGAAGAAGTCTTTGATAACTTTTCTTTTGTGCCAATGAAGGAAGGGAAGAAAGGGTAAAGCCCCTGTCCCCGCCGCGGCGGGGAACTTAGGTTGAATAAACTTTATAGGGAAGAAATATAATACAAGAGGATAGTACAATAAGTACTATCCTCTTGTGCTTTCAAGAACTATCAAAAACTAAGGTATCTCACAGTCTAAGTTCCCCTTTAGGGGACAGGGGCTACAGGGGCTCTACAGATGTATCGCCTCCCCATACGCCACTTCAATAGCATCCTTCACACTTTCGCTGATCGTCGGGTGTGGGTGAATACTGTTCAGCACTTCATGATAAGTAGTTTCCAATTTTCTTCCCACTACTGTTTCTACAATGATCTCTGTTACATTGTAACCGATCATATGGGTTCCCAGCCATTCGCCGTATTTGGCATCGAAGATCACTTTTACAAAACCTTCGAGGTGCCCGGCAGCAGAAGCTTTACCGCTTGCACTCAGCGGGAACTTGCCCACTTTCACTTCATAGCCTGCTTCTTTAGCTTGTTTTTCCGTATAGCCAACAGAAGCAACTTCAGGAACACAATACGTACAACCCGGTACATTGTTATAATCCAGTGCTTCTGGTTTGTGATTATATTTTTTCTCATTGTAAGCGATCGCTTCCACGCAAATAATACCTTCCTTACTTGCTACGTGTGCCAGCGCCTGGCCGGGTGCACAATCCCCGATAGCATAAATACCTGGAACATTAGTTTGGTAATATTTATCAACCATCACACGGCCTTTATCAGTTTTGATACCATTTTCTTCCAAACCAATACCTTCAATATTCGCTGATACGCCAACAGCGCTTAATAATATATCCGCTTCAAGTGTTTTCTCCCCATCTGCTGTTTTCACTTTTGCTTTTACACCATTGCCTGAAGTATCAACAGACGTTACTTCGCTGCTCGTCATGATATCAATTCCCTGTTTCTTCAGGTTCTTTTCCAGCTCTTTTGAAATATCCTCATCTTCCACTGGCACCACTCTCGGTAAAAATTCAACAATGGTCACTTTTGTTCCCATGCTGTTATAGAAATAACCAAACTCAACTCCAATAGCGCCGCTGCCTACTACGATGATGGATTTAGGCTGCGAAGGAAGGTTCATGGCTTCACGGTAACCGATGATCTTTTTGCCATCCTGCTTCAAAGCCGGTAGTTCACGGCTTCTTCCGCCGGTGGCAATGATGATATGTTTAGCTTCTACGATTTGTTTTTTGCCATCTGCCGCGGTCACTTCCACTTTGCCTTTGCCGGCTACTTTTCCAAATCCCATTACCACATCGATCTTGTTCTTCCTCATCAGGAACTGTACGCCTTTGCTCATCTTATCGGCCACCCCGCGGCTTCTTTTTATTACTGCAGGGAAATCAGGAGCGCCACTTGCATTGATGCCGTAGTCTTTAGCATGTTTGATATATTCATTTACCTGGGCGCTTTTCAGCAATGCCTTGGTAGGAATGCAACCCCAGTTGAGGCAGATACCGCCAAGGCTTTCTTTTTCAATGATCGCTGTCTTAAATCCTAACTGTGATGCACGGATAGCTGCCACATAACCACCGGGGCCGCTGCCGATCACAACTACATCGTATGCCATATTTCAAATGATTAGTTGATAAGTAAATTTACCTGCCTCTGGGGCCGGTTGATGAATAACGAGTTGCGAAGTTATCAGAAAACAGGCAATCGGGCAAAATCATGGATTTGAGTCCGCGATAGCTCAGGGATGGGTTGCCGGCACAGTTTATAATGCATAATAAAAATGGCAAGTGCCGCAGAATTAAAACTATAAGAACATTTTATCATGTGTCCAGGCAAATTGGCTTTGCAAAAAGAGACTGAAACGCTTTATTTATTCTGATTTTTAACTTAATTTGAAAGTGATTTCATCAATCAATCCTCCAGCCTTCTGAACGCTCCACAGCAAAGCAATTTAACTTTCTCTCAAACCTTGGCATGTGTCTGCATAACCCACAGAACTAACTCGTAGGGTTAGCAGAATATCCTATCTAGCGCCACTTTCATTGCAGGTATCATCGCATACTGCATAACTATGATCAAGCCGATCTTTAAGCATCAAGGTTAACCTATTAAACTTAATAGTATGAGGAAGGCGTTATTCTCTTTTATATTGCTTGCAACAGGATTTGCATGCTACTCACAGATCTCTGCTGAGGATCTGAAAAAATTAAGAAAGAAAAGAATAAACAATTATGTGATCACGGGTTCATTGGTGATGATGGCCGGGGCTGCCGATGGTGCCAACCAGGCGCTGCTGTTCCAATACCCGGGGTTTAAAAAAGCTTTTCCGCATTCCTCCGATCAATTCTGGAAACCATCAATCAGTGGCGCCAACAAGTATAAAAACGGTGATCCGGCACAGGGAGCCGCGTATCCCGGTAGCCGGACATGGCTGGTGTTTACCACGGATGGTTATCACCTTACCAGGTTTACCGAGCATCTTTTTATGTCAGGCGCCATTGCCTTCAAGATCTCCGGGTTTGAAAAAAGGAAATGGTATATCTACGCCGCTGAGATCGCAGGTTATTGGCTGATGAACAGGGTGGGTTTTTGTATGACCTATAATAGTTTCAAATGTTACCCCTGATAAGGTGCCGCTAACTTGCTGGCTCAATTTGCCAGGTTATCATTGCTCATAGCCACCTGTCACAACTGGCAGGGCGGATGGATTGATTTTAAGTATTCTTGCTTTTAAAATCAATAATATGTCCCGGCGCATTATTTTATCCTGTCTCATCTTTCTTTGTTTTCAAATTGCCCGTTCACAGGGACTGTTCATGCCCCGTGATGTGCAAAAAGCCTTTAATAAAGGAACGAGGTCAACAGATGGGAAACCTGGTAAGAATTACTGGCAGAATTATGGAAGATACAATATCACCATTACAGCACTGCCTCCCGACCGTACCGTTAAAGGAAATGAAACGATCACTTATATCAACAATAGCCCCGACACCTTGAGAAGTGTTAATATCAAACTCTTCCTCAATATTCATAAACCCGGTGCTCCACGCAATTTCGGTGCTTCTCCTGATTATGTTATTTCAGGGGTCGTGATTGATGGTTTTTCTGTGAATGGAAAGAAGGAACAATGGCCCCCAGAACAGTTCACCAACCAGCAGGTACGGTTACCTAAACCATTGTTGCCGCATGATTCTGTACAACTCGCTTTTGACTGGCATTATGAAATATCTGTGGGAAGCGGCCGGGAAGGGATGATAGACTCTACCACTTATTTTTTGGCTTATTTCTACCCACGGGTAGCCGTATATGATGACTATAATGGCTGGGACAGGATGAATTTTATGGATTCACATGAATTTTACAGCGACTTCAATGACTATAGCGTTACGATCAACGTTCCTGCAAATTATATTGTTTGGGGAACGGGAACCTTGCAAAAACCCGGCTCTGTATTACAGCCCGCCATCCTGGAACGGTTTAATGAATCACTTACTTCAGATAAGGTGGTCAGGATCGTTACAAAAGAAAACCTGGCTGCAAAAAATGTAACAGCGCAGAATGCGATGAACTCCTGGCAGTTTATTACTAAAAATATCCCTGATGTAGCTTTTGGCCTCAGTGATCATTATGTATGGGATGGAACAAGCGTAGTGGTGGATGATGCTACCGGCAGAAGGGCAAGTGCCCAGTCGGCATATAACGATACGGCTGCCGATTATCATTATGTAGCCGGGTATGCCAGGCATTCATTGAACTGGTTCTCGCATAAATGGCCAGGCATCCCATATCCTTATGAAAAAACAACGATCTTCCAGGGCTATGCAGATATGGAATACCCCATGATGGCCAATAACAGTACATTCGATGATACGGTCTTCTCCCGTTTTGTGGCAGAGCATGAAGTAGTACATACTTACATGCCATTTTATATGGGCATCAATGAAACAAGGTATGGTTTTATGGATGAGGGATGGGCCACTGCTTTTGAGCTGCTTATCGGAATTGATGATCTTGGAAAAGAAAGAGCAGTAAATTTCTTTAAACGATTTCGTGTGCAGGGATGGACCAGCAACACTTCATCCGACCTGCAGATACCCATTATCACTCCGGCTGATGCCATGACAGGACCAGGCTTTGGAACTAATATTTACGGCAAAGCGGCATTAGGGTATTTAGCTTTGAAGGATCTGCTCGGGGATGAGCTGTTTAAAAAATGCCTGCATGAATATATGAACCGCTGGAATGGCAAGCATCCCATTCCCTGGGATTTCTTCCATACATTCAGTAATGCCGCCGGTAAAAACCTTGATTGGTTCTGGAATAACTGGTTCTTCAGTACCCATTATAATGATCTTGCTGTACAGGAAGTAAAGAAGTCATCCAGGGGCTATACCGTAACTGTAAAAAATATCGGCGGTTTCTTTTCACCGGTAGATATGATCGTGAAATATGAAGATGGTACCACTGAAACAAAGCACCTGACACCGGCCGTATGGGAGAAGAATGCGAAACAAACTACGGTAACTGTTTTCACCAAAAAGAAAATAGAGTCAGTGAAACTGGAAGGCGGCATTTTTATAGATGCAGATGTAAGTAATAACCAGGTGATGCCGGGAGAGAAGAAAGGGTTTTAGATAAAGTATTTCCTGCAAAGGCGCAGTGTCGTAAAGCATATGCTTGCGCTGCGCCTTTGCTATGTTCTGAGAAAACTAATACCTAAATTGCATCCAATACTGATACCTATGCGCTACCACTTATTTATTGCCGTATCCCTTTCAGCTATTATTGCTGATGCTCAAACACTGTTGCCGACTCCACGGAACATTCAGGCCACCTATGATAAAGACACAAGATCAACAACCGGCAGACCGGGAAAGAACTATTGGCAGAATACAGCGAATTACGATCTTCAAATAAGTTTTGATCCTGCTTCAAGACTGTTAAGAGGCGTTGCTGATATTGCGTATATCAACAACAGCCCCGATGTACTGAACCAGGTTTGGTTCAAGCTATACCCGAATTATTATAAAAAAGGGGCGCCCCGCCAGTCACCTGTTGCCCCGGATGATCTTACAGACGGATTGGTCATTGATTCACTATGGATAAATAACCAGCTTGCTCCTGCATCTGCCATGAGGATCAGCAATACTAATGCTACCATCAGCGGGCAATCGATCGGGAAGGGGCAGGGTATTAAATTTCGTATCGCTTATCATTACACATTGAATAAAGGCTCCCACCAGTGTACCGGGGAAATAGAACCGGGGGCAGCATTTATTGCTTATTTTTTT
>DATDIX010000396.1:0-2707 GCA_036520835.1 Chitinophagaceae bacterium
TGGGTTTTAGAACATACTCTCAACTATATTAACTTTACTTGCCTGTTCCAAAGGAGTCCTTTGGACAGCAGAGCAGAAAGCCCTGGACGTTGTATGTAACTGTACAAGCATTCATCTTCTTTTAACCATATTCAAAATGAAATTCATTTTTATTTTTCTAATCTCGACCATTACATTCAAAACATTACATTCACAGGAAAAACTTACTATCTCTAAAATAGATAGCCTGATTCAATTGAAGACTAAGACCGAGATGATAAAAAAAATGTATGACAATTCATCAGCAAGGTTTCTTCTCGATGAAAAAACGAAAGAACTAATCTGGGCTCTGATTTATTACCCGAAAGCAAAAGCAATTACTCTTTACTTTTGGCATCAACAACTTATAAAGGCAAAAGTCCAGACATACAGTGCTATCAATAAAGCTACTGATGGTGGAATCTATTATTTTGACCAAGGAATAAATATTTTCAAACGAGAGACAAATATCGAACCTCAAAGCATTTCAGAAATCTTAAAGATTTCATCAGAATACCTGGAAAAAGCTAAGCAATAAAGCGAAAACAGCTCCATACAATTTGAACTGTTTAAAAAGCCAAACAAACAAGCATCGTTCCATTAGTCATTCAAACAGATTGCTTCGGCCTGCTGCAACGGGTACTATGAGTCAATACTCAATTAGCAGGCCTCGCAAAGACGGAGACTCCGCGTATTCGTGCAAGTCTCCTGGCCCCCACGGCCTCCGTCTTTGCGAGGCCTGCGGGAAGGATACACGAAACATAATGTTTCTACCGAGCAGGCCGAAGCAATCTGCTAGAAACAATTTCGATAAAGGTTTACACGATACTGAGCTTGCGAATGCCCCGTTCATATCACATGAACCGGAACTTCAGTATATTGAGGTCGTGCGACACGAACCTGAGAGTAGAGTGACACTCTGCCAAATCATAAAACTTTACTGAAACTCCTTATGGCATCAAGCGTTCCAACAGTTAGACAAGTAGCATGGGGTTCGATGGTCCCGCAATTGCTTTTTATGGGACTGTTAATATTTGGATACTACCTTATAGGAATGCAAGACTTTTTTCTATACGGGGCAGTGACTTATTTGGCAATATCTTTTGGACTCAGATACTTTATTCCAAACGACCATCGACAAGGAATGGCACTTGTTAATCAAAAGGAATTTCAGGAAGCAATTCCGTATTTTAAAAAAAGCTATGACTTTTTCACAAAATACTCATGGGTTGACAAATACCGTTTCATAACATTGCTAAGTTCTTCAAAAATGTGTTACAGAGAAATGGCACTAAACAATATTGCATTTTGTTATGGGCAAACAGGCGAAGGTGACAAAGCTATAGAATACTATAACTGTACTTTGACAGAATACCCTGACAACGAATTAGCCAAGGCAGCACTTAATCTTTTAAATGCTGCTAAAAATAAGTGGTAGCATCGCCAATTTGCTCATAATGCCACAGGTTCACTCCTACAACTTCACCGGTCTATTAGTTCGTGCCGACTTATAGATCGCTTCCACGATGCGTATATCCCTGAGTCCTTCTTCACCCGGCACCAACATCGGTTTTCCCTGCATGATCGCCAATGCATCATCATCCATTTGTTTCGCCTGTTGCCAGGGTACAGTGTAAGGATTATTTATTTCACCCAGCGGACTGCTGCCTTTTACACCGGAATAAGCGGAATAGGGCGCCATTTTGATCTCGCCTTTCTCACATTGGATATTCATGAAGTTCACATTTTCGCCAAAACTGGTTTTGATATTGGCCAGCACCCCGCCTGGAAACTCAAGTGTGGCGATCGTTGTTTCATCTAATCCGTCTTTATAGATCTCGGGCCGGGTCGTAGAAGTTTGTGCAGACACAACGGTCAAGGGTTCCATACTAGTTCCGAGCCTGGCACCCTGTATAGCATATACACCCATATCATACAATACACCGCCGCCCATTTCCTTTTTTTGTTTCCAGTGGTTGGTGCGGTTATCCCTGTATCCTGCAGCACAATCAAGCTGCTTTACATTGCCCAGTAATTTTTGTTGCATGATCCGGCGGTATTCCTGTGTGTTGGGTTCGTGGTGTAACCGGTAACCGATAGCCAGCGATCTTTTATTTTTCTTACAGGCATCGATCATGTCCTGGCATTCCTTTGCTGTTATCGCCATCGGTTTTTCACACCATACATGCTTGCCGGCTTTGGCAGCCCTTATTACATATTCATGATGCATGGAAGGAGGGAGCACAATATAAATAACATCAATATCATCATTGCCGGCGATCTTATCAAAATCCGGGTAGTTGTAAATATTCTTTTCAGGAATATTATACTTTGCTTTCCAGGTTTCGGCTTTGGCCGGCGTTCCGGTAACGATACCTGCGAGCCAACAGTTTTTTGTTTGTTGCAATGCAGGAGCCAGCAGATCGGTACTATAATAACCCAGGCCGACCAATGCTACACCCAAACGGTCCTTTCTATACAAGCTTGCTGATCGTAATATGCCGGGTGATAAAAGTAAGCCACCGGTACCCAAGGCCAGTGTTTTTATTGCATCTCTGCGGGAGGTTGTACTCATGATCTCGGGATTTAATGGTTATTTAATTCAGCAGTACTTAATTGATGACGGTTGATCGCTTCCTGTTTTAAAGTTACTGAATTGTAAGTATCAAAACATGGCTGGACTGGCAAT
>DATDIX010000397.1:0-6695 GCA_036520835.1 Chitinophagaceae bacterium
ATTCATTCTTTTGGCCCTTTATACATTTTACAGGTTTCGAATAAAAAACATCAAGCAAAAAGCTAACATTGATAAACAACTGGCTGAACTGGAAATGAAAGGCCTTCATGCTCAAATGAACCCACATTTTATTTTTAATTCACTTAACAGCATTAAGGAAATGATACTGGAAGATGAAAAACAAAACGCCAGTCGCTACCTCAGCAAGTTTGCGCAGCTGATACGCACCAACCTGGAGCAATCAAGACAAACTTTCATTACCGTCAGGCAATGCATTGATCACCTGCAGCAATATCTCGAAATGGAAAAGATCAGGTTTGAAGGATTTTCTTACCGGATAGACATAGATGAAAACCTGCCTGAAAACATCCGGGTGGCACCGATGCTTATCCAGCCATTGGTTGAAAATGCGATCTGGCACGGGTTGCAGAATCAAACAGGAGAAAAGAAATTAGACATTCGCTTTTACAAGTCTGGCGAACAATTGGCCTGCGAGATCGAAGACAATGGTATCGGCATTCATCAATCTGCAAAAGATAAAGCAGGATCACGGCCTGCACATCGTTCACTGGGCATTCAAAGTATTCATGAAAGACTGAAAGTGCTGAATGAGAAATATAATATGAACAGCTCTTTGAGCATAACTGACAGGTCAGAATTACCCGGAAATCAAACAGGCACTATAGCTATACTGAAATTTAATATTTAAATAAAAGAACATGATAAGAACGATACTGGTCGATGATGAGCCAAGAGGCTTAAACACGCTGAAAAAATTATTACAGGAATATTGCCCCGACGTAAAGATCGTTGCCGAATGTACCGATGCTGAATCGGCAAAAGATAAAATTGAACTGCTGGAACCTCAGCTGGCTTTTCTTGACATTTCGTTGCCCCGGAAAAACAGTTTTGACCTGCTGGCTGAACTGGATAAAATTAACTTCGAGATCATTTTTGTGACTGCCCACAATGAATATACGTTACAGGCTTTTCATTACAGCGCCGTGGACTACCTGATGAAACCAATAGACGAAGACCTGTTAACCGGTGCGGTGCGACGGGCTGTCAAAAGAATCACTACCAGCGCCATTAACAATAATGTTTCTGCGCTTTTGCATAACCTGCAAAAAACGCAGGCGCCACAGGATATGAAGCTGTGTATCCCGTCTGTTAAAGGATTCCAGGTAGTTGAATTAAAAGACATATTTTATTGTGAAGCATCAGGAAGCTATACCAATATTTATTTCACCGATGGTCATTTCATTTGCTCTGCAAAAACTATTCTTGAATATGACGATTTATTGTCCAATGCCGGTTTTGTCCGCATTCATAAGTCTTTCCTGATAAATCTCATGCATGTAAAAGAATATATCCGCGGCGAAGGCGGATCGGTGATCCTTTCCAACGGTAAAGAAGTAGAAGTAAGCCGGCGAAAGAAAGATATTTTCCTTGGACGAATGAAAGAATTTTATAAATTCTGAACTGGTGATACAGAAAAATTATGTCTTTACCATATCTGCAGTCTCATAAAAAAATATATCCTTACTTCCTCATAAAACCGGCAACAGTATTTTTGGAAGATGGCAGAAGACAAACCGGTGATCCTTTTTGATGGTATTTGCAATTACCTGCTGCTCTTGTATTGCTTTGATGGCTGGAACGCCAAAGCCATTATGGTTCATCAGGTGGAGATCGCTTATATTATCATACCCATGGCAGCGTGTTGTATCGGTCACAACCGTGACCAGTTCAGGGTCAACAGGAAATTCCCATTGGCCGGTTATATAAACAGGCGGTCATGGAAAGATTACAGGAGCCATAACAAATATCCGGTGCCTGCTTTTCGTCTGTTTCCTGCATTGTCCTGTATCTTCAATGGAAAGTCGCCGGTGATCGAAAGTTATTGTAAAAGGGCTTATCTAAAGCCCTTTCGTTTTTATACTCATTAATAATAAATGATCACCATACCATTACCGCCGGTTGCACCTGATCCGGCGGGTCCGATAGAAGCTCCACCTCCCCCGGGAACATGTCCCACTGTTCCATTTGTCCTTTGTAATGATGTTAAAGTAGTAGAATTATATGCATCATACCCTCCTATCCCGCCAGTATTGATTGTATTGCCGGCATTTCCCCCATTGCCATACTGAAGTTTTCGTACAAAATCAGTAGCGGATTTTTGCTCATATACAGTAGTGGTTGGATACCCACCCTGTCCCTGCAAACCGAAATAATTAGTGGTATTGATCGCCGAGAACGATCCGCCTGTACCCAGGTCGAAGCGGGTAGCGCCTCCGTTATATACGCCGTTTGTTCCACCATTAGCGATCAGCGCCCTGATTCCAACATCCACCCTGCTGTTACCACCATTGACACCTACTGAACCGCCGCCCCCAACTACTACAGATACAGATGATCCTCCCGTGACAGCAAAATATCCTGTTATATAACCCCCGCCACCACCACCTGCTCCTGAAGTTTCAACTCCGCCCAAAAAAATGTAAGTTCCATACCCGCCGCCGCCCCATAACTCAACTTTTATTTTAGTGACACTTGCTGGCACTGACCAGTTTTGTACAGCACCTGTAGTAGTGAAATTGAAGACTTCGAAGTTTTTATATTCGCTTACATCAGCCCAGTTCATTGTACCATCTCCATTGCTCCTTAATATCTGGCCATTTGTTCCGGCATTGCCATTTACCCTGACTGCACCGTTTGTATTTATATCGCCATTTACATCAAGCGGGAACTGGGGGCCGCCGGTTCTTATACCCACCATTCCACTACCCCTGAACGTAGCTACGAATGCACTGTCCGAAGTAACATCAATATATTGGTCAATATTAAAATCAGATTCCGTGTATCCTGACATCAGCATCCGCTTTGTGTTATTGACATTGCGAAACTCGACGGTGCCCGCACTGCTGGCTGATGAATCAACCAGTTTTAAACCAACAGCAGTAGTAGAACGGTGATTGACCTGCAACCGGCCTTCAGGTGTGGTGGTACCGATGCCGACATTCTGCGCTGCGCAGGAAACGGAAATAAAAAGGGCAAAAGCAAAGAGTATTGTCTTCATGAAAATAATTTTCATAAAAATGAAAAAAGAAACCATGCCAGTCAATTACACAATCGGGTAAGAAAAATGCTTACTCACTGATAAGATGGCCTATCAGATGACCGTCTATCTGAAAACTGGTTGTTGCCGCGCCAGACAATAAATTATGAAAGAAAGTTATGTTGGCCGGGGCTGAAACATAAATTTCAATTGAATAGGTTTCCTCCATCTTAAAAACTGTAGGAGAGCTTAAAGTAATTGCCTGCATCGGTTTATAGTTCAATAAATTAAAAGGGCTCGCCAACCCATTATAAAAACCCAGGTACAACTGAGGTATCTGTGGGGGAGTAGAAGCAAAGCCGGCTGAGGCAGATAAAAGGATATCAAACCGGTAAAGACCCGACTGATTAATGGTAATGCCGTTTGTAGCCAAAACAACCTGCGAAGTATTCAGGTTATACCGCGTTCCGGTAAACCTTGTAAAATCATTTATTGCTGAAGTACTTTCCTCAAAACGAAATGCAAACCGGATAGTATTCCCATAGGCTGCATCAGCCCAGGATGGGTCGCCTGTTCCATTGGAAGTAAGAACTTGGCCGGTCGTACCTGAATTACCATTTATTCGCAAAGGGCCGCCAATATTCAGAGGTCCGTTCATAGTTGTTCCTCCTTCCGCAAAAACATAAACAGCCCTGTTTGCAGAAGTTGTACCAGCACCGACAATAGCAAGTGCATTGGTGCCAAATCCATTATAACCAATTTTACCTGCATTGATCTCTTTGCCCGCAACCCCCGCCCCAAACTCAAGGATATTCAATCCTTCCAAGTTAATCATCCCGTTCACATGTAACCTTGCAGTTGAAGGACTAATTCCAAGACCAATATTCCCGCCCTGGGCCATATTAAAATGATAACCTGAATTATCGGCAATACTGAAACCATTGGCAGGTGTATTGGTACCAGTTGCTCCTGCCCGTATATACCATGCATTGGCTGAAGCAGTATTTTGAAGTTTAATGGCTGCGGCCTGGCCATCGCCTGTTATTTCGTTACCCCTGACTGTTAGTTTTGCAGTAGAAAATGGGTCGCCCATACCAACATTTCCATTTGGTCTTACTACTATTGAATTAGCGAAGTTATTGCCCGGCAGGTCAGATGATGATGAAAGAAACAAACCTTCCTCCCTAATACTTTTAAATGAAAAATCTGTACCCTGGTTACTACTATTCCTGTTACTCAATAAGAGTTCTGTTGTATCATTAAAGGTATTTGTACTGACTTTTAAAGTGGCCCGCAGCGGATTTTTAATTTCCAGTTTCTCTGCAGGAGTGGTAGTTCCTATACCTACATTCTGAGCTAAGGAATGCACTGAAAGTAAAATGCTCAACAGTATAAATATCTTTCGCATGATAAAATATTTGTCCTAAAATTGGAAAAAAGAAGAATGCCCGTCAATTACACAATCGGGTAGTATCAATCCAGCTTTACAATTTTATGCTGCAAAGCTTTGGCCACGGCTTCGGTACCGCAGCTTACATGAAGTTTATGGTAGATATTCTGGAGGTGTTTCTTAACCGTATCAACCGAAATGGAACATTTATCAGCGATCATTTTATAGGAATTGCCTTTGACAAGATGTTCGAGTATTTCTTTCTCCCGGCTGGTAAGGTGAAATGAATCAACAACTGCCTGCTGCTGGCGGAAATGTTGAAACACTTTCTGTGCAATAAAGGGGCTCATCGGCGCACCGCCTTCAGCGAGATCATGCAGTGATTGTATAAATTTTGCAGGAGAAGTATTTTTTAGCAGATACCCGTCGGCGCCGGAGCAGATGCATTCAAATATCCGGTTGTCATCATCAAACACCGTATGCATGATGACCTTTACTTCCGGAAAATTAGCTTTAATGATCTTTACTCCTTCAATCCCTCCAATACCGGGCATATCAATATCCATCACTACCAGGTCCGGTTCCAGCCGGCTTACCTGTCCTTCTGCATCATCACAATCAGGGAAGGCGCCTACTACTTCAAACCCGCTTCCTTCACCCAATAACAATTCCAGCGATTGCCTCAAGCGGCTGTTATCTTCATATATAAGTATAGTGGTGGCCATCATTTACGAAAATAGCTGGTTTGAAAAATAAAATCAATTACACTTTCAGGTAGTACTCATTTCCAGTCTTACTTCCGTCCCTTTTCCAGGCCGGCTTTCAATATATAAACTATCATTCCAGGCCTCAGCCCTTTTCTTCATGTTACTGATCCCGTTACCATACTGCGACAAGTCGCTGTTGAATCCAATGCCATTATCCGATACCATCATATACACTTTACCGGTTTCGGCGTTTACTATCACCTTAGCAGCGGTCGCTTTGGAATATTTGACAAGATTATTGACAGCCTCCTTAAAGATCAGGTAGAGATCACGGCGCCGTTCCATTGATAATATTATCTTATCCGCTTCTTCGGGGAAACTCATTTCGTAGCTGATATTCTTCCCATCCAGCATATCAGATGCATAACGTTTCATCCTTATGAAAAGATTGTGCAGGTCATCATACTTGGGGTTGATATTCCAGACAATATCGCTCAGGCTTTCGCTGATACGCTGGATATCCTCCCCGGCCTTACCTAAATACTCAGCTGATTTTACAGGGTTACCGGTATTGCGTTTAGCGAGTTCGTTCAGGATATTGATATTACTGAGTGAAGCGCCGATATCATCATGCAGGTCGCCGGCTATATTGTTCCGCATTTGTTGCAAGGCCGCCTGCTGCTGTAGTTTTCGTTTTAGCTGGTAGCGATTGAACATTACAACTGCAAGTGTTATAAGCAAGACGATACTTATGACCAGGATATTGCGAAACTGTTTCTGGTTTTGTATTTGTTCATCCCTGATCTCTTTTTCCTGCTGTGAAAGTTTTAATGCCTGTTCATTATTCTTTGCCAGTAATAACTGCTTTTCCAACTCCTCATCCTGCTGCCTGATCTTTACCTCTTGTAACTCCTTTGACTTCGACAATAATTCAATTTCGTTTTCTTTCTTCTGCGCTTCCAGCATATTGCCGGCAATGAGCGCCTTCTGTTTTTCTATTTCGAGTTGTTTTATCCGCTGACTGGTGTTCAGCCGGGTTATTTCGTTATCCTTTTTTTCTGTTTCGTACCGGGTATTGATCTCTGCTATGGCAGATGCGGTATTCTGGTTCACCAGGCTATCGCGGTAAGCAATATATTTTTTGTAGTTATCATAAGCTGCCTGGTAATTCCCGTTGTCCTGGTAAAAACCGGATAGCTGGAAGTAATAATCCCTGAATTGCGTTTTATTGCTCTGCCGGTGCAGTAACTGCTCTGATTTCCTGAAATAAGACATTATCACTGCGGTGTCTTTGTTCAACTGGCGGCTCAGTATTGCGGCTGCTACATACCGGTTTGCCAGCATGGATAAATCCTTTTGGCTTTTTTCCAGTAAAGCAATGGCCTTTAACTCATATTCAAGTGCCTCTTTTGGCTTCTTATTAGCGGCATATAATTTCGAAGCCGTGGTGTAAGAGTGAATGATGCGCTGCTCCTGGTTGGTTTGTACAGCATATTTTACACACAATTGCAGGTATCTTTCCGCTTCATCATTATTCCTG
>DATDIX010000398.1:0-3618 GCA_036520835.1 Chitinophagaceae bacterium
CTTAGGAGAGAACGCAGCTACTAGCTATTAGCTGCTAGCCGTTAGCCTGTCTCCGCCAATTGTAGTGAGTTTTTGCATTCAAACAATCCGCTAAAAGCTAATGGCTAGCAGCTAACAGCTTCTCTCTAATGATCATTCAGCGGCAATCCTCTTTCCTGCCAGTCTTTCCAGTTGATATATTCAGGGGCAACACGATGTTCTTCCATGGTAATGCAATTATCAACCGGGCAAACGAGTTTGCAGAGATTGCAGCCTACACATTCTTCATCAATGACGGTATAGGTGTTATAAGGTTTGCCGTAATCCAGTTTGATGGACTGGTGTGATGTGTCTTCGCAGGCTATATAACAAAGCCCGCAGTGGATACACTTATCCTGGTTGATCTTTGCGATATGATGATAATTGATGTCGAGGTCTTCCCAATGGGTAATGGTATCAACAGATTTGCCGATCAGGTCATCCAGCTTCTTAAATCCTTTTTCATCCATCCAGTTATTCAGCCCTTCGCACATATCTTCTACAATACGGAAGCCATGTTTCATCACAGCCGTACACACCTGCACATTGCTGGCGCCGAGCAGCATGAACTCAACTGCATCCTTCCAGGTACTGATACCACCGATACCGGATATGGGAACTGTTTTCGTTAATTCATCCTGTGCAATAGTGGTGAGCATTTTTAAGGCAATAGGCTTTACGGCCGGGCCGCAATAGCCGCCGAATACTGATTTACCTGCTACATAAGGATTCGGAACCAATGTATCAAGGTCAACTCCTGTTACCGACTGGATGGTGTTGATCAATGATAAGGCATTGGTACCTGCTTTGACCACTGATCTTCCTGTTGGCACTACAGAATGAACATTAGGGGTGAGTTTAGTAATAACAGGAATGGTAGCCGCTTCCATTACCCATTCCACTACCATGCACGCAATTTCGGGATCCTGGCCCACCGTGGCGCCCATACCTCTTTCCGTCATACCATGCGGGCAACCAAAGTTCAATTCGATCCCGTGTGCACCCGCATCTTCAGTTTTTTTTATTAATTCATGCCAGCTTTTTTTATCATTATCTGCCATCAGCGAAACGATCATGGCACGATCGGGAAACAGCTTTATACATTCTGTGATCTCTTTAAGATTTATATCAAGCGGCCGGTCAGAGATCAGTTCAATATTGTTAAATCCCATTACCCGCTGCCCGCCATAATCTACAGCGGAATATCTTGATGATACATTCTTCACCTGTGATCCCAATGTTTTCCATACCACACCGCCCCAGCCGGCTTCAAAAGCACGAAGTACATTGTATTTTTTATCCGTCGGTGGTGCACTCGCCAGCCAGAAGGGGTTGGGAGATTTGATACCGAGGAAGTTTGAGCTGATGTCTGCCATAACTGATCAATTATGAGTTATGAATGAAGAATTATGAATGTGCCGCCATTCATAATTCATAATTATTAATTCTTAATTCCCAGGTATTGTAATATTGCTGCCGCTCCATCTTTACCTGCTTGCACAGCATCCACTACCTCTTTCCCGCCATTCACCGCATCGCCACCGGCAAATACACCTTTGATATTTGTTGCACAGTTATCATCAATCACAATTTTTCCTTTTGAATTCTTAATTTTTAATTCTTCCATCAATTCTTCAAACGGAACCTGTCCAGCCGCTTTGATCACCATATCAACATCCAGTGTAAATGTTTTCCCTGTATCCACCGGGCTTCTTCTGCCACCTGCATCCGGTTCGCCGAGTTTCATTATACTGCAAACTAATTGTGATACTTTCCCGTTTGTTCCTTTCACTTCTTTAGGCGCAGCCAGCCAGGTGATCTCACAGCCATCCAGTTTGGCAATGTTCAATTCATATTCTGTGCAGGGCATTTCTTCCTGTGTTCTCCTGTACACCATCGTCACTTCTTTGGCGCCCAAACGTTTTGCCTGCGTGGCCGCATCAATCGCTGTCATACCCATCCCGATCACGGCGACCTTATCGCCAACAGGAATAGCAGGATAACCTTTATCTCTCAGGTCATAAATAAAACTGATCGCATCCACAACGCCTTCCAGCTCTTCACCGGGAATATCCAGCTGCCTGGCTACACCTACACCAATGCCGAGATAAACAGCATTATATTGTTTTTGCAGATCGGCCAGCGAAATATTTTTTCCTAATTCCTGGTTATACTTTATTTCAATGCCACCTATGGCTGTGATATAGTTCACTTCATCTTCACAAAATTTCGGGGTCACTTTATAGGCGGCAATGCCATAGGTCATCAACCCGCCACCCTTGTTTTCTTTTTCATATATCGTTACATCAATGCCTTCTCTTGACAAAACATGGGCACAGCTCAGACCGGCCGGGCCTGCGCCAACAATAGCTACTTTACCCCTAACCCCTAAAGGGGAATCAGGAAGCTTCTTTCTTTCGAAGAGTTGCCATTTATTCTCCATTGCTATTGATGTAGAATACTGCTGTAGCCTTGCAATCTGTATGGGTTCTTCTTCCAGCAAATTATAAACACAGGCGCCTTCACACAGTTTTTCAACAGGACAAACTTTACTACAGCCTGCTCCCATGATATTGGCCAAAAAAATAGTATGCGCCGATCCTTTTATATTATCAGTAGTGATCTGTTTAATGAACTTAGGGATATTAATACTGGTGGGACAACTCTTGGTGCAGGGAGCATCATAACAAAATATACAGCGATTAGCTTCGACCACGGCCGCGGTCTTATTTTCAAACGGCGGACGAATGTCAGCGAAGTTTTGTTCGTACTGTTCGGGTGTTAATCTGTTCTTTTCAATCATTCTGCTTAAATTTAGAATTATGAATTATGAGTTATGAATGTGGCGTGAATATTCCAGCATTCATAATTCATCATTCTGAATTCATAATTCGACTAGTTTCCCATATGTCTCCGGCCTCCTGTCCCTGAAGAACTGCCACACACTTCTAACCTGTTCTATCATATCCAAATCAAATTCGGCGATAAGTAATTCATCATTGTCTTCACTTGCCTGCGCAAAGATTTGTCCTCTCGGATCAACGAAATAGGAAGAACCATAAAACTTACCAAGGTTCCAGGGTTTTTCTGTTCCCACGCGGTTGATACAACCCATGAAATAACCATTGGCTGCTGCATGGGCCGGTTGTTCTAATTTCCATAAATATTGAGAGAGGCCGGCAACAGTTGCCGAAGGATTGTAAACGATCTCGGCACCATTTAACCCGAGTATCCTTGCGCCATCCGGGAAGTGACGGTCATAACATATATATACGCCGACCTTCGCATACTTTGTTTGAAAAACAGGATAGCCCAAATTACCTGGTTTAAAAAAGAATTTTTCCCAAAAACCGGATGTATGAGGAATATGGTTCTTGCGATATTTACCCAGGTATGTTCCATCCGCATCGATCACGGCTGCGGTATTGTATAAAACACCGGCCTGTTCCTTTTCATATACAGGTACAATTATTACCATATTATATTTCTTGGCATAAGCCTGCATTCTTTCGATCGTTGGCCCCGGAACGGTTTCAGCAGATTCGTACCATGCTTTATCCTGCCCGGGACAGAAGTAAGGGGTGTTAAAAATTTCCTGGA
>DATDIX010000399.1:0-29340 GCA_036520835.1 Chitinophagaceae bacterium
CACTGTAATAGAAGGGGTGATTGCGCCTGTATTCCATAAAAGCGTTCCTGTATAATTCGCTGCAGTTAATACTGAGTTGCCGCAATTGTTAACTACCGATACTGTTGGTGCACCCGGGATCGGTTTGGGGGCTGAAGTGCCATTACCCGGGTTACCTGTACATCCTTCCACAGTTTGTGCAACAGAATATGATGCTGCGTTTGATACTGTAATAGATGATGTGATTTCACCTGTGCTCCATAATAATGAACCGGTGAAATCAGATGCAGCCAATACTGAGTTGCCGCAATTATTTTGTATAGTTACAGTAGGTGCAGCAGGGAATGATTTAGGTGCAGAGATACCATTTCCTGCTGAACCGATACATCCATTAATAGATTGTGTAACGGTGTGGGCAGCTGCATTAGTAACGGTAATAGATGATGTAGTTTCACCGGTGCTCCACAATAATGAGCCACTGAAATCAGATGCAGTTAATACCGAGTTGCCGCAATTGTTGACAACGGTTACTGTTGGTGCAGCCGGGATTTCTTTAGGGTTCGCCAGGCCACTTCCGTTTGGACTCGTACATCCGTTTACAGTTTGTGTGATAGTATAGGTTCCGGGAAAGGATACGGATGTGGATTCTGTAGTTGTTCCTGTGCTCCATAATAATGTTCCGGAATAGTTGCCGGCAGTTAATAAGGAGTTACCACAATTATTAACAACGGAAACTGTTGGAGCTGACGGTACTGTTTTTGGTAAAGAAGTGCCGCTGCCCGCAGGGCTTATACATCCATTCAATGTCTGGGTGACAGAATATAGGGCTGCGTCTGTAACTGTAATAGAAGGTGTAGTTGCTGTGTTGCTCCATGTTAACGACCCTGTAAAATTTGTAGCTGTCAATGCAGAGTTTCCGCAATTGTTTTCCACCGTTACCACCGGAGCGGTTGGTATCAGGTTAACCGTTAATAAAGCCGGATCAGAATTTAAAATGGCAAAACCATTTGACCATACGGCACGATATTGCTTATTATTGTCTGTCGCAGTTGCCGCAAAGGTCAGGGTATTATTAGTTGCACCATTAATAGGTTCCCACACTGTTCCATTAGTACTTACTTCCCATTGTACTGTAGGTACCGGGAACCCGATAGCAGAAGAACTAAAGCTAACATTAGCTCCGTCACAAACAGTCTGGGCTGATGGATGAAGGGTTATAGCAGGTGGAGCAGAGCACTCTATCAATACATCTTTTAGAGTCGGCGTGATCCCTGTATTTGTTGTGGCGAGATCAGCTTTATACTGAATATACTGGCTATTTCCCCCAACTGTGGTGCCTGAAGTAGCAATAGGAGTGAACGCGGACCATGTTCCATCAGGAACAGGAGTATTACCTGTTCTGACAGATATATCCAGGGTAGTGCCTGCAAAAATATCACTGTTCCATATTATAGCACCCCATGGCCTTGGAGAGCCGGCATTAAATACCCGCGATGTATAAGTGCCGGATGCTGCATAAGGACCAGCACGTAACCAGTCCACTGATACAGATCCGTCTGTATGAGAGATGTCACTTATTTGTAAATACATGTTAGCAGCAACTGCCATGTTGATGGTTGCGGATGCAACCGGGTTGCCATCTACAAAGAACTGGAAATCGTTTGCGTTCCAGTTGATCCTGTAACGATGCGGTGAGCCAAAAAGAGTTGATCCAAGATTTATTGCAGAACCATCTGAGGCTCTTGCATATAAATTTCCATCCTGGCTTCCCTGGCCGATCGTTACCCATGGACTGCCATTAAATTCCTGGTCAATCGTAAAGCCCACATTCTGGAATGCTCCTGGATTAAATGTTGCAACAAATTCTATAGATGTTCCCGGGCCAAACGCATTGTTGGAATAAGCATGTGCTCCATTAACAGTAATGGAACCACCGTTTACTGTAGTTATACCACTTGGGTTAAATAAAGCAGATGACCAGCCTGAAGGGACTACAGATCCGGAGAAGTCTTGATTCAAAATGGGCTTAAGAACAACTGATCCATTTCCTTCTGCAGTTACCAGTGTGTTTTCTCCTGGTGCACCCTGGCTAAAGTCAGCGGTCACCTGATCATTTACACAAGGAAACTCAGGCATTGAAAAACTCAATGGTGGATTGGCCGTAACCGGCTCCGTTACTATGTGAATCAGGTCTGCAGAAATAACCCTGAAATAATATACGCTAAGGGGCGCAAGACCTGTTAGCGTAATAGAATGTGATGTGACGAAATTGGTATCGATGCTGTTCTGGTTAAGGTTGCCTGAAAGGGTACCATAGTCAACTCTTGAATTGGTTGGCTCACTGGTGTTCCATGTTATCGTGGCTGTACCATTGGCATTGGGTACAGCAGCAACATTAGTGATAACAGGAACTGTATTATCAATAATATAAGTAGCAACATATAAGTTTGTGCCTGGTGCTGCATCAAAAAATGCATATTGTATTCCCTTGATGGTACTAATAATAAAAGGTACAGGACTGCTGTTTCTTGTAATAGAAGTCAATACTCCATCCCCGGTTGATACTACTGGCAACATTGCCCGCAGGTTGACAGCTCCGCTATAAACGGTGATAGGGAAGCTAAGCTGGTTATTGCTCCAGGTCATTGTGCCGAAGGAAGAATTATTTCGGCCGTCCAGCCAGGTAAGCAGTTGTTTGGCGGAAATAACCGGGACATTCCTGGCTAATGCAGATGCGATTATGGCATTTGAACCAATGTGATTGGCCGTATCGGTATGCATATTAGCTGTAAATACTCCATAGTACCCTTCTGTTCCCAGGGCTTTGTCTAATAATGCATCAGAGAATGTAGCCACGCCGATCTCCGATTCATCTGTCATTTGTGTTGGCGCCTGGTAACAATCGATCATTGTGCCGTCAAGATCAGCAAAACGCATAGGGATACCTGAACCTGTAAACATGCCCGGACGGTTCTGTACCCATGCACCTGGCCAGTAATAATAGTTCACATCCAGCCTGATGCCTAATGAGGCTTCAACTTTGGCATGAGAAGCCCAGTCGCTCCATGGCATACAATGGGTGCGGTTTGTTACCGGAAGTAATGCGCTTGGATATGCGGACGTAAAGGCAGTAAGTTCCAGATCAAGATCATTAGCAAGAGAAGTCGGTGTAAAATTTGCACATCCCGTTGAACCATGTAATGCAATTTCAAATCCCTGTGCCTGGAATGAGGCCACTTCAGCATCGGTGATCGGGGTATTGGGATAAATATAAGAAGTACCCCTGATAGCTCTCCACTCAGCAATATCCTGGGGAGTATTAGGACCAAGTGTAATATATTGGTTGAACCGGCCTGCAGTTCCATTCACGGCATGGTCATCGCCAGTCATAACAATTGCTGCTTTCAGGTCTCTTGGCAAATACCAGAATCTTGGCATTGGTTTGCGGTGCAAACTGCTTTGGATAATTATGTTTGCCAGTAAACGCTGCTGCTCATCCGCCTGGGGTATCGCTACCTTATCAAGATCGATCCAGTCCGGATAGAACATATCATCCGAACGTATTGGCCCGGATGTGCCATCTCGTTTCTGACCTGCCCAGGCAGGGTTGCCTTGCCTGGTGTATATTATGGACTTGGCAAGATCATAAGTAAATGCAACAGCCTTACCTCCGTTAGTGCCCACATTTATTGATGTAACAGCCGGGTTTGTTGTGGCGGTTGTAGCATCGGAATAAAGAGTTGCTATAGCCGTTGCACCATTTAGTGTATGCAGGTTAGCTTCTCCGTGGTATTGCATAGTTTCACTTACAATACCTGTTCCGGGTCCGCTGGCAGTATTTACCAGTAAATATTTATCGCTAAGCGTTCCACTCGCTGTGGAGAGTCCAAGTAATGGAGTAAGTAATGCATTAGGTTTGAAAGCGATCAATGTGCCTCCTGCATTTACCCAATCCGTAAGCATAGTAACCTGGGCCGGTGTAACAGTTACTTCACCCAGTACTACTACATCATAATTATTCAGCAAACCTGCAGTCAGTGTGGAAATATCTGTTGCAGTAAATCCATTGAGGCCTTCTGCTCTTAATATTTCAACAGGATAGCGGCTGAATGGATTTGTGGCAGAACTGATCACTAATACAGGCCCGCCTGCACCTTCTGTTGGCGATATTGGCGGCGCTGAAACTGTTGAAAACGACCATACGTAATCTGTAGTAATGGCATTTCCGGCTATATCTTTTATACCAGAGGCTCCACTCTTGAGTGTAGCCGTATAAGTAGCAGCATATAAAAGTGAGGAGAGAGGAGTCAGTGTTGCCGTTCTTGTGCCCGCAGTATAAATAACTGAAGCCGGTACCAATACATTGGCAGCATTACGTAATTCAAATGAAGAACTGGTTACGGTATTCGGATCTATATCTTCATTAAAGGTCGCTGAAACAGATGTATTGATGCTTATAGCAGTTGATGCATTTGCCGGGGATACCGATAATACTTCAGGCGGGGTTACATCAAATCCACCATCGGGTTGAAAAACAACATCAGCCCAATAATTACTTGTTTGGAAATTATTGACAGGAAAAGCAAAGCCGGGTGAATATATGTACAAACCATTCGGGCCATCTTCTCCATTAGCTAATCCACGCAACGGCCCATTTACAACGGCCTGTGTAAAGTATGGATTCGTTATCACATAGTCGCCTGAAGTACTATGATAAGATACGACATAAGTAGTCCCGATAACGACGGCGACCGGTGTAGTCAATAATACTTCCTGCCATCCTGATGCAGTTTCATTGGTAAAAACAGCTTCTGCCAGTTGCGTACCGGTACTGCTCCATAAGTGCCCGGTGCGGGTGCCGGCGGTCCCTGCTCCTTTATAATAGCGGAACCCGGTTATATTCCCATTCACTGTCACGCGGAATTTGGTTCCTACCTCAATTGCCTGGCCGCCATCATTGGCAGTTGTGTTTATAGGAACATCAGATGGCTGAAATATAGTAAATGAATTTGGCAGAGCGCCTGTGACATGAACGGTAATATTATTTGGTGAACCAGTGGTGCCGGGCTGCCCCATGTTTCCGCTGTCATCAAAACCACGTATCCTGACAGAAACCGAACCAGCCAACACAGGTGTCCAGGAATAGCTCCAGTTGGTAGTACCGGTAACAGTGGTCCACGGGCCACCATCAATAGATATTTCTACACCAGCCACTGTACCACCACTACTAATATCATTGGCTGTACCGCTGATGATAACAGGAGTATTGATTACGACTGATGCATTGTGAGCCAATGATGTGATGCCTGCAACAGGCGCTAATATATCTGTTGATTGTGTCGCAGGAGTGAGTCCTGCCTGCAATGTTGCCGGCTGCACACCCATATCAGCAAACAAATTCACAGTTGCCTGTTGCATATCCTGGCTCGGGGGCAGGTTGCCACCATCATGCTGATCATCTAAACCCCATGACCATTGAATGGTGCCTGCGCCAAACACCAAGGCACCGCTTGAATGCCTGTATAATGAAAGTTTATGTGTATTACCGTTGACGGTGGTGCTGGATAAAGTGATCCGGCCCGCGGGGTAACTGTTTGGATATTGTTCAAAATTCCATTCGTATCCCAATGTGCCATCAGGTAATGTTGCAATATTTCCGCTGCCAAGAGAAGCAATACTTGTGTTTCGCCAGAAACGAAGATCTTTATAATCTGAAGGGACTTCTATCGCTCCGCTACTATGTTCCCAGCCTATCTGTCCTGACAACGCATTTTCGGGTAGCCCCGCGTCGTATGCTGCTCCATCCCTCCACAAGCCTGTCCATATACTTGTTGGGTCACATTTACTTCCACATACATTCTCACCCAATGTTCCTTCTTTATAGCAAACCAGTGTCCGGTAAGGTGTATTGGAAACATCGGTACTGTTTTCCCATCTTGTTTTCCAGTATACCTCATTACCGCTGAAAAAAGCAAGATGAACACCTGCATTGCGGGCTGCTTCTACATTGGCTCTTTGCTCGGCTGACCAATATTCATCATGACCTACAGATAAAAATACTTTGTGATTTAATATAAGACTGCCAAAACGGGCTGCATCAATATTTGTGGTGTAAGTAACATTATACCCGTTCTTTTCCAGGAAACGGATCATCGGGTATTCTGCGTTGAAGATCCAATCTTCATTAGCGCCGCCGCCACCACCACCTGCCCTTGTTAAAAAGGGGCGGTTATAACTTACTTTGGAAGCATGACCGGCTGGTAATGATGTAGCACCTGTATACAGGCTGCCACCACCATAAGCATTATATGCCTGCCAGGTAGCATCCGATGCCTGGAAAAAAAGATCAGAATTACTCGCATCATCCCTGACAATAAAAACTATATGGCTTGCGCCATTATCATCCGTACGTGTCAGTTTGGCGATATAGATACCTGATACAGCTGTTGAAGGAACAGCCCAGTTTGCTGATTCATTCCAGTTGCCGCAGTCTACCAAACCGGTAACAGCATCTGTCAGCGGATCAGGTTGCGTCTGGGGTAATGTGGCGGTGATAGTCCCGGTGCCCACTTTTCTTGCACCGTTGCCATTATAATACCCGAGGCGGTATATATCTATGGTGTATGCTGATGCATCTGTTTTAATTTTAAAGTGTACAGTTTGGCCTTTATTAACGCTTATATCAGTTGCAAAACCCTGAATAGACAGATCGCCTGCACCTGCTATATCCCACTCAGAGGCAGGATTGCCGGTCAAAGCATTTTCTGTAACAATCGGGTTTTGTGCAATTGAAAAACTAAGGCACGACAAGGCTGCTAATGTTATCAGCAGGCGTTTTCTTAATGGTGTAGAGTACATGAATCCTGATCGCATCGGACTACAAGTTTTGGTAGTTTATCGGCTTATCCAGGATTAACTGTTGGAACGTTCTTTAAAAAGGATATTATACTTTATGGCCAGGAAGGATATTTCTTGGTGGTTCAGCAAGGATAATCAATGGAAATAATAATATGGCTTAAGGAGGATATTGACCGTACGCTTATGATAAGTGATCGTAAGCGGTCTGAGAGGTGTAGCAAATTAAGAAAAAATATCAGGGAAAAGGAAATATTGAAGGACAAATCTTTATAGAATTTAATACTTGAAATTCTGGGTTTTCCAAGTTGCTGTCTATTAGTATGCTATAAAAGACGGACCGGCTGCCAGATGAAACCCTGATCAACAGCATTTCTTAAAACTGGCCACTGTCGACATCTTTAATAAATCGGATAACGCCGTCCATAAAGACCTGCTGGTCGTCCCACATCGATAAATGACTGCCGTTGGGACAATAAAGATAACGGCCTTTTTGCACCAGCTTGCTTTGTTCTTCCATTGCTTTTGGATCCATCGTATCGTGTTTCGCACCGATCATCAGCGTTGGTATCTTTATTTCTTTCAAACGATCTTTTATATCCCATTTGGCTAATCTTCCTGATACACCAAATTCAGAAGGCCCCTGCATCAGTACATATATCTCACTGTTGACATGTTTCATAGTGCGGTTGAACCCATCGGGCCATTCTTCCAAACGACATAAATGTTCTTTGTAAAAATTAGGGATAAGCAATTCCATATAACGCGGGTTGGCAAAATCTCCCTTTACTTCCAATGATCTTATTTCGGCTAAAACTCCGGGCTTTATTTGTTTAGCCAACACTTCTTCAGCATATTTTCCATATTCAGGACAACTGGCCATCATATTGGCCACTATCAATGCTTTCATATTATCCTGGTACTTTAAGGCATATTCCATTGCCAGTATTCCTCCCCATGAATTGCCCAGCACATAAAAATTATCTTTATTGCCACCGATCGCTTTCCTTACCTGTTCCACTTCTTCTGCAAATCTTGGTATCGTCCACAGGCTGCTGTCTTTCGGCTGGTCGCTGTAATATGACCCTAACTGGTCGTATTCATAAAATTCAAATCCTTCTTTTGGAAAAAAACTTTCAAAACATTCCATGTATTCATGTGTCATGGCCGGGCCGCCATGCAGTAACAATATTTTAATACGGGGATTGTTGCCAAACCGTTTTGTCCAGACTTTAAATGTGCCTGCAGGGGTTTCGACCGGGATCATTTTTATTCCTGCAGATTGCACGCCTGTATCATCATAGTTGAAATAAGCTGATACAGACGTATCAGCACCTGTGTGTTTTTTTCCTGCGTTATTACAGGAGAAGAGAACAAAAGCCAGTAAAACAGTAAGCAGGTATCTCATAAAGAATGTTTTGAAACAAAAGTTAATCATTATTGGCGTAAATTGGCCATCCCAAATTATCATGCTTATGAAAGGCTGTCTTACGCTGATTTGTACTTTATCTTTTATCATTACATCGGCACAAAAAAACTGATTTAATTTTGTACCCCATCAACCTTACCGGCAACCCACAAAGTATTACTCTTGTGGATAAATTATATGATGAAGCCAGTATCTTAGCGGCCACAAAAGTTTTCCAGGATAAAACAGAACATCATAAGCAGCATCCTGAAAGATTTAAAAATTAAGAACTGCCTTCTTTAAAATTGAGTTTAAGAAAATGAGAAAGTTCCTTTTACTAACTAACATCGTTATTTTGCTGGCCGCCTGTTCCCAAAAAGAAAAGACTGATCTATTGGTGTATAATGCCACGATCTATACGGTGGATACTGGTTTTTCTACTGCTGAAGCAATGGTTGTAAAAGATGGTCGTATTGTGGCGACGGGTAAACTGTCAGACCTGGAAGAAAAGTATGACGCTAACGAAAAACTGGACGCTGGAGGTCAATTCATTTATCCTGGTTTTATTGATGCACATGCTCATTTTGTTGGTTATGGAAACAGTTTGCAAAGAGTGAACCTTGTTGGTACCGCCAGTTGGGAGGAAGCGGTTAGCAGAGCTGCAAAGTTTGCCATGGAGAATAAAAGCGGTTGGTTGCTGGGCCGTGGTTGGGACCAGAACGACTGGGCTATAAAAGAATTTCCTGACAATTCCGCACTCAACGAATTATTCCCGTTTCCTGTTTTGCTGACAAGAATTGATGGACATGCCGCTATTGCCAATGATATTGCTTTGAAAGAGGCAGGCATTACTGCTGCCACCAGGATAGAAGGCGGTGAAATAATAGTGGAGAACGGAAAGCCCACCGGTGTTCTTATTGACAATGCCATTGATCTTGTTTCCTCTAAAATCCCATCGCAAACGAAAGATCAATTCAAAGATGCATTGAAAAAAGCAGAACAAAACTGTTTTGCCGCAGGGCTTACTACCATAGATGATTGCGGGCTTGGCTTTGAAGCAGTAGAAGGAATAAAGGAAATGCAGGCAAATAATGAATTAAAAATGCGTTTGTATGTAATGCTCAGCGATGAAGAAGATAATTATGCGTACCTGGAAAAAACAGGCGCTATTAAAACCGATCGTTTGAATGTCCGGAGTTTTAAAGTGTATGGTGATGGGGCGCTGGGTTCAAGGGGCGCCTGTTTGCTCCGGCCATATAGTGACAAACCCGGGCATTCCGGCTTTTTATTAAGTAAACCGGATCATTTTGATTCGGTGGCCAGCCACCTGTCACAAAAAGGCTGGCAAATGTGTACGCATGCTATTGGTGACAGCGGCAACAGAACGATATTAAATATCTATGCTAAATACTTAAAAGGGAAAAATGATCTGCGATGGAGAATAGAACATTCACAGGTGGTGAACCAAAATGATTTTAATTTATTCGGGATGAACTCTGTCATTCCTTCAGTTCAGCCTACACATGCTACATCTGATATGTACTGGGCCGGCGACAGGGTGGGCCCTGAAAGAGTGAAAGGCGCTTATGCCTTTAAGCAATTATTGCAGCAGAACGGGTGGATACCACTTGGCACTGATTTCCCGGTGGAAGATATTTCGCCATTCAAAACATTCTTTGCTGCAGTTGTAAGGAAAGATGCGAAAGGATGGCCTGAAGGTGGTTATCAAATGGAAAATTCTTTGACGAGGGAAGAAGCATTGAAGGGAATGACCATTTGGGCGGCCAAATCAAATTTTGAAGAAAAGGAAAAGGGAAGTTTAGAGGCAGGTAAGTTTGCCGATTTTATTATCCTGGATAAAGACATCATGAAAGTAAATGAGAATGAACTGCTGCAAGTAAATGTATTAAAGACCTTCCTGGGCGGCGAAAAAGTATATGAAAAGAAATAAGCGCTTTGTTTCTCCGCAGTTATTTTCTCACCTTTGAAAAATTATGAACATCGGTTTTGATGCAAAGAGAGCATATCATAATGGCACGGGGCTTGGACACTACAGCCGAACACTGATCCGTTCGTTAGCGCAATATTACTCTGAACACCAGTATTACCTGTTTAATCCGAAACGGTCGGATAAGTTTACACTGGCTTCCGGCAACCTGCATGAAATTCTCCCAACTAATTTTCCATCTACTTTGTTTCCATCTGCCTGGCGCAGCAGTTGGGTAAAAAAGGATCTGCAAAATCTAAAGATCGGTCTTTATCACGGTCTTAGTCATGAAATACCGGTAGGCATAAAGAAAACGGGGATCAAATCAGTTGTTACTATTCATGACCTGATACACGAACGTTACCCGGAGCAGTATAACCCCGTAGATGTAAAGATATATGACAGGAAATTCCGGTATGCCTGTGCGCATGCAGATAAAGTGATCGCTATCAGCCAGCAAACTAAACGAGATATTATTGACTATTATAAAATACCGGAAGATAAGATCGTCGTTTGCTATCAAAGCTGCAATCCTGCTTTTGGAAATGAAGTAAATCACCAGGAGAAGGAAAGAGTGAAAAAACTTTACGGCTTACCCGACCGGTTCTTTTTATATGTCGGTTCTATCATTGAAAGAAAGAACCTGCTGAGTATCTGCAAAGCTGTTTTTCTCCTGCGTAATGAAATAGATGTGCCATTGGTGGTCATTGGTGATGGAGGAAAATACAAACAGCAGGTAAAAGATTTTTTAAAGCAGAACGGCCTGGAGAAAAAGATCATTCTTCTTTCAGAAACTCAATCTGCAAGATCTTCGGCATCTTTTCAATCGGCAGTTGATTTCCCGGCTATTTACCAATCAGCTATTGCTATGATCTATCCTTCTTTTTTTGAAGGTTTCGGTATCCCGGTGCTGGAAGCGTTGTGGAGCAGGCTGCCTGTGATCACATCCAATACTTCCTGTTTGCCTGAAGCCGGTGGGGAAGGAGCTTACTATGTAAACCCGGGGAGTGCAGAAGAAATTGTGGAAGCGATGAAGCGTATTTATTTTGACAAAGACCTGGCAGCAACTATGATAGAAAAAGGGTGGAAACACGCCCAGAATTTTACACAGCACAGATGCGCCGGTTCAGTCATGGAGGTTTATAAAAGTGTATGGTAGATTTTGAAAAAGATATTGAATCCTGTTTACAAACACTGCAAAACGGCGGACTCATTCTTTACCCCACGGATACGGTATGGGGAATAGGTTGTGATGCCACTAATGCAGAAGCGGTTGAGAAGATCTACCGGTTAAAGAAAAGAACAGATAGCAAAGCGATGATCGTACTGGTGGCCGATAACCGGGATATATTGAAATATGTAGCTCATCCAGATCTGAAAGTGTTTGATTATTTGCAACAAACCAAAAAACCAACCACTGTTGTATATGATGGCGCTATCGGGTTTGCGGCTAATCTTGTTGGCAAAGACGGTAGTATCGCTATCCGTATTTGCCAGGATGTATTTTGCAGGCAACTGGTAAAACGTTTTCGTAAACCCATTGTCTCCACTTCAGCAAATATATCCGGGGACGAGACACCATTACTATTTAATGATATTAGTGATGAAGTCAAAAGGGGTGTTGATTACATTGTCAAATACCGGCAGGATGACAAAACTGTTGCCGCGCCATCTTCTGTTATAAAGTGGAATAAGGATTCAACCGTGACTATACTCAGGCCCTGATACCTGTTCCTTTCTCTTATGCCTTGTTCATTCCTATCTTTGCACCGTTTATGGAGATCAATTGTTCAGAAAAAGAATTATTCATACTAAATAAGGTTGCCGGTGCTGCTGAAGCGTTGGGGGCAGAAACATACCTGATCGGTGGGTTTGTAAGAGACAAGATACTTGGCAGGGTAACAAAGGATGCTGATATTGTTTGTGCAGGTGATGGCATCGAACTGGCCAGGGCAGTTGCCAAAATGTTCGATCCTGCTCCGCATGTGAACTATTTTAAGAATTTTGGAACTGCTCATATAAAAACGAATGACGGCTTTGATATAGAGTTCGTAGGGGCAAGAAAGGAAAGTTATAATTTCAATTCAAGAAAGCCGGAAGTAGAACCCGGCACGCTGGAAGACGATCAGAAAAGAAGGGATTTTACAATTAATGCCCTGGCGATTAGCCTGAATAAAAAGGATCACGGAAAACTAATAGATCCTTTCAACGGGTTAAATGACCTGGAAAATAAGATCATCAGGACGCCGCTTGATCCGTTGCAAACATTCAGCGACGACCCTTTGCGTATGATGCGGGCCATCCGGTTTGCCACACAGCTTGATTTTTCTATCGAAGAAAAAACTTTACAGGCGATAAAAGATGATGCTCCCCGTATCAGTATTATTTCACAGGAAAGGATCACGGAGGAACTGAATAAGATAATTGCATCACCTGTGCCTTCGGTAGGGTTCATTCACTTATACAAAACAGGGCTGTTGCAAATCATTTTTCCCCCAATGGTTGATCTCGCCGGCGCCGAATACAAAGACGGGCATGGTCACAAGGATAATTTTTACCATACGTTGCAGGTGCTGGATAACCTGTCAAAGTTCTCTAACGATATATGGTTAAGGTGGGCGGCTGTATTACATGATATTGCCAAACCTGTTACTAAAAAGTTTGAGGAAGGTCATGGCTGGACCTTTCATGGGCATGAAGTAGTGGGAGGAAGGATGGTATCGAAAATTTTTGCAAAATTAAAATTGCCACAAAGTGAGAAAATGCGTTTTGTCAGGAAGATGGTAGAACTGCATTTGCGGCCGATCAGCCTCACTAAAGAAAATATTACGGACTCAGCGATCAGGCGTTTATTATTTGATGCGGGAGATGATTTCGATTCATTGATGATGCTTTGTGAAGCGGATATCACCTCAAAAAATAAACAAAAAGTAAAACGATACCTTGAGAATTTTCAGATGGTCAGGCAGCGCTGTAAAGAAGTGGAAGAAAGCGACCATATCCGGAACTGGCAGCCGCCCGTTTCCGGCGAAAAGATCATGGAAATGTTCGGGTTATCGCCATCCAAACCGGTAGGCATCCTGAAAAATGCGTTGAAAGATGCCATACTGGATGGGGAGATACCCAATACTTATGAGGCGGCCCATAAATTTCTGCTGGCAAAAGCAGGAGAAATGGGTTTAAAAACAATAAACTCTTAAATTTGTGTATGGCTATTTTAAAATTCAGGGTATATCTTGAAGAAGACGAAAGTGTCTATCGTGATGTAGCTATACGGCATACGCAATCTTTCCAGGACCTGCATGATGCTGTCTTAAGAGCATACGAGTTCGATAATAAACATAAAGCTACTTTTTACCGTAGTAATGATCACTGGCTGCGTGGCCGTGAGATCAGCCTGGAAAAATATGAAAAGGAATATAAAGCGGCCCCTTTGCTGATGAGTGAAACGACTATTGGTTCTGAGATCCGTGACCCCAACCAGAAGTTTGTTTACCAGTATGATTTTAATAAGAACTGGATGTTTCTTGTCGAACTGATCAATGTCTCCAAAGAAGAGAATCCCAAGCTTAGTTATCCTTCTACAGTTCGCACAGAAGGTATTGCGCCCAGCCAGTATGGAACCAAGGGATTACTGGGCGAAAAATTTGCGGATGTGGAAGAGAAATATGACCTGTCAAGCGGCGTTGACGGCTTTAGCGAAAAAGATGAAGAAGGGGAGGACCTGGGTTTGGGAGAAGATGCAACAGCGGCGGGAGATGAAGAAGAAGTAGTATAATGCAAATACGCTGATGTGCTAATTAGCAGATTTGCTAATGGCATTAAAATAACTTGATTATCCCGGCTTTAATGCCGGGTTTTTTAATACGGTAATGTTGGAAAAAAGAAATAAAACGGTTATAGTGATCGCAGGACCCACCGCGGTTGGCAAAACTGCTGTTGCTATTACAGTGGCCGGGCACTTTAATACGGAGATCATTTCAGCAGACAGCCGCCAGTGTTTTAAAGAACTGAATATTGGCGTGGCAAGGCCGTCTGAAGATGAGTTGAAAGAAGTGAAACATTATTTTATCGCTTCACATTCTATACAGGATGATGTGAATGCTGCCGGTTTTGAACAATATGCATTGGAAAAAGTAAATGAATTGTTTTTGCAAAACGATGTGGTGGTGATGGTAGGCGGTACAGGTTTGTACATTAAAGCCTTTTGCGAAGGGCTGGATGATATTCCTTCTATTGATCCATCAATACGGGAAAATATTACTGAGAAGTATGAGCAAAAAGGACTAACATGGCTGCAGCAGGAAATTCAGCAAAAAGATCCCGGGTTTTATGAAGCAGGAGAGATACAAAACCCGCAGAGAATGATGCGTGCTCTGGAAGTAATTGAATCCACCGGGCAATCTGTATTGCACTTTCGCAAAGGTCAAAAAGCAGAGCGGGATTTTGATATTGTTAAGATAGGGTTGGAGCTGCCTAAGGAACAATTGCATCACAATATCCATGCAAGAGTGGATAAAATGATCGAAGCCGGGTTGGTGGATGAAGTAAAAGGTTTATTGTCATTTAAGCAGCTTAATGCGCTTCAGACGGTAGGCTATTCCGAAATATTTGATCACCTGGGAGGAAATATTTCTTTGGAAAAAGCTATAGAGCAGATCAAAACCAATACACGGCAATACGCCAAACGGCAGATGACGTGGTTCAGAAGAGACAAGGATATAAAATGGGTTTCTCCCTTGCAGGAAAAAGAGATCATTGATTATACCAGTAACAGGAATAGTTAGAACTTTTCCTTCATCCACGCCGCTAACTCTTTTTTTATAGCAACACCAATTTTCTTCCTGCCTTCATCACTTATTAACAGTTCCCGGCTTACTGCATTGTCACCGACCTCAAGCAATACACGATAAGGGGCAATATTGATATTTTCATCCAGGCTATAAAAACCAAGTTTACCGGTGGCGAAGCAGCGGTAATCATTTCTCCCGGTAGTACTGTCGAGCAGTACTCCGCGATTCTCAAGGTCAGTTACCGAACTAATAGCTTTTATCAGGCGGGCTGCCAGTTCCCGGTTCTCAGTTTCATACTTATCCCCGTAATGAATATAACCCCAAACAGCATTGCGTTTGGTGCCGCCATTGTTATGGACTGAAATGAATACCGTGGGTTTTAGCTTATTTGATTCCAGCAGTTCATACGCATAACCTGATATTTTTCCATCTATGACAGCCGTCGTATGGAGTATCTTGGTATTGCTCCCTGAGTCGGCATGATGATATTCCTGTTTGCCAAGGCTCCATACTTTATATTCTTTCAGCCTTGGTTTTGTATGCATCGCTGATTCTGTAATCGCATTGCAGGTAGCGGCCTCACTGAAATCTTTTCCTGTATCGGTTTGATGGGAAGGTTGCCATACAACAACTGGTTTCTTTTTGATCCGTATTTCGGTATGGTAAAATGACTGTGCTGTTAAAAAGATTAGTGCTAAGGTCAGGAAAGGTGAATTTTTCATGCTTTAATTATTATACCAAGATATATGATTGGTGGCAAATGTATAACCGTACAGGCTGATCAACCAATCCACAGTTTCCCCACATCCACTCACTACTCACCACTCACCACTGACATTTCCGTAACTTGCACCCATGCAACAATACCTCGGTCTTCTGCAGCATATACTGGATAATGGTGTTCATAAAAGTGACCGTACCGGTACGGGGACACAAAGCTGTTTTGGCTACCAGATGCGCTTTGATCTGCAAAAAGGATTCCCCCTGGTGACTACAAAGAAAGTGCATCTTAAGAGCATTATATATGAGTTGCTCTGGTTCTTAAAAGGAGAAACAAATATTGCTTACCTCAAAGAGAATGGTGTGGGTATATGGGATGAATGGGCAGATGAGAATGGTGAGCTTGGGCCGGTGTATGGCAAGCAATGGCGGAGTTGGGAAGGAAAGGATGGTAAAGTGGTAGACCAGGTCACTGAATTGATTGAACAGGTAAAAAAGAACCCGGATAGCCGTCGTTTAATAGTGAATGCCTGGAATGTTGCTGATCTGCCGGAAATGGCATTGATGCCCTGCCATACGATGTTCCAGTTTTATGTGGCTAATGGAAAATTAAGTTGCCAGTTATACCAGCGTTCCGCCGATGTATTCCTTGGTGTTCCTTTCAACATCGCTTCTTATGCTTTACTGACCATGATGATCGCACAGGTTTGTGACCTCGAACCCGGTGAGTTCATACATACATTCGGGGATGTACACATTTACAGCAATCACATAGAACAGGTAAACCTGCAACTGACCCGGGTGCCATATCCTTTGCCAACAATGAGATTGAATCCTGCTGTAAAAAATATTTTTGACTTCAGGTTTGATGATTTCAAACTGGAGAATTACCAGAGCCACCCGGGGATCAAGGCACCGGTGGCGGTATAGAGCCCCCTGTCCCCAGGGGAACTTAGATATGATATCCCCCTTTTGTTTTTTACGATTCATTAAAGAAATGAGTTGACAACGCTATTACAATTAAAGGAATTTATCTTCATACATTTGTCAGTAAGAACTTTTATACTAACTCTTCCCGCTAAATTGAGTTTTCAAAAACTCCCCTTTAGGGGCGGAGGAAAATTTCTTCTTTAAAGAATAATCATGGGGGTTTCTATTTCTCTCGTCGTTGCAGCCGCAAAAAACAATGTCATCGGTAAAGACAACCAGTTGCTCTGGTCTTTGCCGAATGATATGAAATTTTTCAAGAACATTACCTGGGGAATGCCTGTGGTGATGGGAAGAAAGACATTTCAATCATTAGGTAAGCCTTTGGCCGGCAGAAAGAATATTATCATCACCCGCCGGGATGACTGGAAAGTGGATGGAACTATTCCTGTAAAAAACCCGGATGATGCAATATTTCTGGTAAAGAATATGGATATGAAGGAAATGATGGTGATCGGTGGGGGAGAGATATATCAAATGTTTTTTGAAAAAGCAAAGCGGATCTATATCACCCGGGTAGATGCAGAACCCGAAGGTGATACTTATTTCCCCGCGATCGATCCCAAAGTATGGAAATTGGTAAGCCAGAAAGATCATGAAGCGGATGGAAAAAATAAATACGCTTATTCCTTCCAGGTATGGGAAAGGATATTCTGAAAATGTAAAAGTTAAAATAATAAATTTAAAAGATACTTGACACCCGGGTGTAGTATTTTATATTTTATATTTTACATTTTGCATTCTGCATTTTACATTTACCTTGTGTACAGCCATTTCAATTTAGCGCTTAAGTTTTTTCAATACTACTTTACTGCTTCCAACGGTAAAGGTCACGGCATGCATTCCCCTTTTGTTTTTCATTTTATCACAAAGGTGCTGAATGATAAAGCAAATTATCCCGCATATCAACCGGTTGAAAATTTGAGACAACAGCTATTGACTAATGAAACGCTGCTGGAGATAGAAGATATGGGGGCCGGCTCGGGTATTTCTAAAACAACCAGGCGATCCATTGCTTCGGTGGCTAAGCATGCAGCGAAGCCCAAAAAATTCGGGGAGCTATTATACAGGATGGCAAAAACATACCAGCCACGGATCATCATTGAATTGGGTACATCACTTGGCATCACCACTTCTTATTTATCACTGGCGGCGCCGGGTGCAAAGATCATAACTATGGAAGGGGCTCAAACTGTGGCTGCCGTGGCCAAAGAGAATTTTAAAAAATTAAACCTTGACAATGTTTCATTAGCGGAAGGGAATTTTGATCATACCTTATCGTCAGTGCTCAATGGCCAGCAGTCAGTTGATCTTTGTTATATTGATGGTAATCACCGGCGTGAACCGACAGAGAGATATTTTCAGCAGCTTCTACCAAAGATCAATAACGATTCGATATTAATTTTTGATGATATACACTGGAGCAAAGAAATGGAACAGGCCTGGGAAACTATTAAGCAACACCAGGCAGTAAAGTGCAGTATTGATCTTTTCTTTATTGGTATTGTACTTTTCCGGCAGGAGTTTAAAGAAAAACAACATTTCATAATTCGGTTTTAGGAGTCTCGCAAAGGCGCAGCGGCGCAACGTAATACCTTTGCGCTTTTGTGGGAAAATTGCTCAACAATGAACAGAACGATGAACGGAGCCCTTCGTTTTGCTCAGGGTAAACTTGTAAGGGACGATGAGCAGAATTACCGCAGCCGGGAACGAAAAAATCAATATCTTTCACGCAGAAATCTAAGTCTAAATCAAAACCTGAATGACAATCGGCCTTCTCAAAGAACCCACTCATGAAACAAGAGTATCACTGCTGGCTGAAGCTGTGGCTACGCTGACAAAAAAAGGGATCACCGTATTGGTAGAGAATCATGCTGGAGAAAGATCTTTCTGCAGCAATGCTGATTATGATAAAGCAGGCGCACAGGTAAAAGAAAGAAACGAAGTATTGCAGGCTTCAGATATTATTTTAAGCATTCACCAGCCATTACAGTCAACCATTGCCGGTCTGGAATCAAAAATACTGATAGGTGTTTACCAGCCATTATACAATGCCGGTATCATGCACCAATGGGCCAACCAGGGAATCACAACATTTTCACTCGATATGCTGCCCCGCACAACCCGTGCACAGGCCATGGATGTATTAAGCAGCCAGGCAAATATCGCGGGATATAAAGCCGTGCTGACAGCAGCCAGTTTATATGCAAGATATTTCCCGATGTTCATGACAGCGGCCGGAAGTATTGCACCTGCAAAAGTGTTGATACTTGGCGCCGGTGTTGCGGGTTTGCAGGCCGTGGCTACAGCCAGGCGGCTGGGTGCGGTAGTGGAAGTATTTGATACACGTCCGGCAGTAAAAGAAGAAGTAATGAGCCTCGGTGCAAAATTCGTGGAAGTGGAAGGCGCTGCTGACGACAGCAAAGCCGGTGGCTATGCCGTAGAACAAACAGAAGAATACAAACAAAAACAAACCAAACGAATTGCAGAAAGTATTGCGAAAGCCGATATCGTTATTACCACGGCACAGATACCCGGCAAGAAAGCTCCGGTATTAATTACCGAAGATATGATCAATGCCATGCGCAATGGTTCAGTGATCATTGATATAGCAGCGGCTACGGGGGGTAATACTCCTTTTACAAAGAATAATGAAACGGCTGTGTATCATGGCGTAAGTATTGTAGGCAATTCCAACTTACCGGCCACCATGCCATCGGATGCCAGCAAACTATATGGAAAGAATGTGTTGAATTTTTTGCAACTGATCATTACAAAAGAAGGACAAATCAACCTGAACTGGGATGATGACCTGGTAAAAGGTAGTTGTATCACGTTTAATGGAGAAGTAATGCATGAAAGGGTGAAACCACTGGCATTGCCTTAATAAATTTAAATTATTGTATGGAATCGTTTCTGAACTGGATAACCGCTAATCAACAGATCATCTATATCGTGATATTGATGATATTCGTTGGAATTGAAATAATCGGCCGTGTGCCGAGTGTATTGCATACGCCGTTGATGAGCGGGGCTAATGCCATTCATGGGGTGGTGATCATTGGGGCTATTATAGTGATGGGTAAAGCGGAACATGATAATTACCTGGCATTGATACTCGGTTTTCTAGCGGTGGTATTAGGAACGTTGAATGTAGTAGGTGGCTTCGTGGTGACGGACAGGATGCTGGAGATGTTTAAGAAAAAAAAGAAGGCCCCCTAAATCCCCCAAAGGGGGACTTTGGGAGAGGTTGTATTTTGAAAATTCTTTGTTCTTTCAAACGGTAAAACAAAAAGTTCACTCACGACTTTCAGGGCTGTGAGTGGTAAGCCTCCCCTTTGGGGAGGTTTGGAGGGGCTTATATGATACTTACACTTTGTTATCTCATTGGTTCGGTCACGTTCATTCTCGGGCTGAAAATGTTGTCTAATCCTGCATCGGCGAGAAAGGGAAACCTGGTAGCGGCTGCGGGTATGACAATCGCCATTCTCGGCACTATCTTTTTATATACGGATGATGAAGGGAATAAACTTCATAATTACGGGTGGATATTCGGTGCTATTGCTATCGGGGCGATCATTGGCACATTATCAGCTAAGAAAGTAAAGATGACGGCTATGCCGGAGATGGTGAGTATGTTTAATGGAATGGGAGGGGCTTGTGCGGCATTGATATCGGTGGTGGAATTTAATCATTTACAGCATTCCGCTACTATTGTCGAGAAGTTTGAGGGAGAGTTAGGGACTGGTTATTTTGCAGGGCAGCTATCCGTTTCTCCCGGATTTTTACTGATCATAGTTTTAGGACTGATCATCGGTTCTGTTTCATTTGCAGGCAGTATGATCGCATGGGGTAAGCTGAATGGAAAAGTGAAAGATTTTTCCTTTAAAGGGCAACATATATTCAATATCGTTTTATTGCTGGTCATACTTGGATTGGCCACCTATTTAATTGGATGGATGCCCGGAAACAGCAGTGTAATATTCTATGCAATTTTTGCCCTTTCATTATTATACGGAGTATTTTTTGTTTTTCCCATTGGCGGAGCCGATATGCCGGTTGTAATCTCACTTTTAAACTCTTTCACGGGTGTTGCTGCAGCCTGCGGTGGTTTCTTGTATGATAATAAAGTAATGCTGACCGGTGGTATCCTTGTGGGGGCTGCGGGTACATTGCTGACCATACTCATGTGTAAGGCCATGAACCGTTCGCTGGCCAATGTACTGATCGGTTCATTTGGGGCTAAACCGAAAGCTGGTGCAGCTAGCGCAACCAGCCAGGGCAGTTATAAAGAAATAACACTTAGTGATGCAGCAGTAGTAATGAGTTATGCCAATAAAGTAATGATCGTGCCGGGATATGGATTGGCTGTAGCACAGGCGCAGCATGCTTGTCATGACCTGGAGAAATTACTGGAATCAAAAGGTGTGGAAGTAAAGTATGCCATCCACCCTGTTGCGGGACGCATGCCCGGTCACATGAATGTATTGCTGGCCGAAGCCGATGTGAGTTATGAAAAATTGCAGGAAATGGAACAGGCCAACGAAGAGTTCCCTTCCACTGATGTGGTATTGATCCTTGGAGCCAATGATGTGGTGAACCCTGCCGCTAAAACAGACCAGTCTTCTCCTATATATGGTATGCCTATACTGGATGTTGAATTGGCAAAATCCGTTATCGTTAACAAGCGGAGCATGAAACCCGGCTATGCCGGTATCGAGAACGATCTTTTCTTCCGGCCAAAGACCTCTATGCTGTTTGGCGATGCCAAGAAAGTGTTGCAGGACCTGATAGGGGAGATAAAGAACCTGTAAGACTTTTTCCTTTTTATTAAAACGCGGCATGCGGGTATTATTTTTTTTGATATTTACTTTATTTGTTATTTCCTGCGGAACGAAAAAAGAGCCGGCTGATTGCAGCCGTTTCAAAAAAGGCAGGTTCCTTTTAAAGGATAAGGTTAACCGTATCAATTATATCGTTGACAGGGATGATTCTGTCCAGGTTGAATTAAATGAGAATACTGATACAATTGTCGTGATGGGGATAAAATGGGTGTCTGAATGTGAGTATGAATTGCGGCACAGATACCGGGCAAGGTATAGCGCCAATAACATGCTCAGCGAACCAATCATTACTGATAATATAGATACGCTGCCTTTACAAGTAAAGATCACGGGTTCAGGCAAAAATTATTATGTGTTTGATGCTAAGACGGACCGTTTTGGTTTTATATACAGCGATACCATGTGGCAATACAATAAAGCCGGCGGCTTTAAAGCGATCGGGGAAATTTTTACCGGAGAGTAACAGCAGTTATTTATCGTAAACAGGATTCTTTGTGCAACTTCCTCAACAATTATTGGATTCTCTCAACGGAGTCAAAGGTTTCGATAAAGAAGCTTTTGAAAAAGTGCATGCATCTGCCGAACAGGTAACCTCAGTAAGATTAAATCCTTCGAAGCAGGCAGAACAATTTCCCAATTTCCCAATTCCCGGTTCCAAAATTTCTTGGACCACATACGGCTACTATTTAGAAAGCCGTCCTTCCTTCACCTTCGATCCGCTCTTCCATGCAGGTTGCTACTATGTACAGGAAGCAAGTAGTATGTTTTTGGAACAGGCATTGAAACAAACGGTTGATCTTGCCAAACCACTAAAAGTGCTTGACCTCAGCGCAGCACCGGGAGGCAAGTCAACACATATACAATCGCTGATAGCAAAAGAAACTTTATTGGTATGTAACGAGGTGATACGCTCAAGGGCGAATATCCTGAAGGATAATATTATCAAGTGGGGTTGTGAAAACGTGGTAGTGACGAGTAACGATCCCAAAGACTTTTCAAAACTGGAAAACTATTTTGATGTGATAGTAGTGGATGCTCCCTGCAGTGGCAGCGGTTTATTCCGCCGGGAACCGGAAGCGATCAATGAATGGAGCCTGAACAATGTAGCATTATGCAGCCAGCGGCAGCAACGGATACTTGCAGATGTTTGGCCGTCGCTTAAAAAGGATGGTATCCTGATCTATTCCACCTGTTCTTATTCAAAAGAGGAGGATGAAGAGATCATGGATTGGATAATGAGAGAGTTTGCGGTTGGCAGTTTGCAGTTGGCGGTTAATGATTTTCCCGGTATTGTTGAAACAAGAACAGGCAGGGAAGGATTTGGCTACAGGTTTTGGCCGGACAAAGTAAAAGGGGAGGGTTTTTTTATTACCTGTTTTCAAAAAAAGGATGGAGAAGATGGCGATACGGTTAAAGTGAGATCAAAGCCGAAAGAAGTTACTAAAAGTGAAACAGCTATGGTGGAAAAATGGATGAAGAAGGAGGAGCATCATCTCATAAAATATGAAAATACTGTATATGCCTGGCCGGAAAGTTTAGTGAATGATATAAGTTTTATTTTATCTAATCTCCGGGTCATTTATTCGGGTGTCCGTATCGGCGAATTGATGCGGGATAAATTAGTGCCCGATCATGCATTGGCGATGAGCCGGCTGGTGGCCGCTACGATCGGGCAGGTGAAGGTAAACTATGAACAGGCGATCCAATACCTGCAGCGAAAGGAAATGCAGGTTGATACAAAGGAGAAAGGCTGGCAACTGGTAACTTACGAAGGGTATTTCCTTGGCTGGGTCAATGTGCTTCCCAATCGTATCAACAATTATTACCCGAAAGAGTTAAGAATTCTCAAAGAAAGTAACGGGTGAGCCCCGGTTGAGTTTTAGCAGGCAAAAAAAACCCATCTTTGTAATCCAAACCCGTATAGCATGAAGAACCTGGTTTTTGTTCTGTTTATTTTTTTTACAGCCACAATAATTTCCAAAGCCCAGCCCGGGCAGTTGATGACAAAAAGCGGGGATAAAGGCCTTTACCTTGATCATAATGTAGTTGCCAAAGAAGGTTTTTTTTCTATAGGCCGTTTGTATAATGTGCATCCCAAGTTCCTGGCCGATTATAATGACCTGGATATAAATAAGGGATTGAATATCGGGCAGGTCATCCGCATACCGCTGACCGATACCAATTTTTCGCAAAGGACCAGGACAGCGACGCCAGTCTATTACAGGGTGGGGGAGAAAGAAGGTTTGATGAAAGTAAGTAATGCAAATTATAAAGTAAATCTGCAAAACCTGCGGGAATGGAATAAGCTGAGCAACGACAATATCAATGCGGGCTCAAAGCTGATCGTTGGTTTCCTCGTACGTCCCGATGCGCCTCCGGTTGTTGTGCCTAACACTGTAAAAGAAGAGCCCAAAAAAGCTGTTGAAGAAAAGCCCCAGGTAAAAACGGAGACAGTTGCACAGAAACCTGTTGTAAAGGAAGAGATAAAGAAACCAGATCCGGTACAGGAAAAAGCAGTGGTAAAAGAAGAGCCTAAAAAAAATCAGCCTGCTAACGTAAAGCAGGAAGTAAACGCCAATATGACCGGGCAGGGATATTTCAAATCATTTTTTGACCAGCAGGTAAAACAAACCCCCATCTCCCGTACAGAAACAGTGACTTCCGGAATTTTTAATACCAATAATGGGTTGCAGGATGCAAAATATTACCTGCTGATAAATGGCGTGATACCCGGCACCATTGTACGGATCATTAACCCGGATAATAATAAAACTGTTTACGCAAAAGTGCTGGGTGAGATGAATGGCATCCGCCAGAACCGGGGCCTTGATATACGCATTAGCAACCTCGCCGCCGCTACATTGGGAGTAACGGATACGGAGAAATTTATTGTGAAGGTCAATTACTAGAAGCTCCTAAAGGGGCTTAACTGCCCGGGTTATTTAAAATGATATCCACGTAAAAAATCTTCGATATTCATTTTCTTTTTCCCTTCTAGCTGCAATTCTTTGATATGGACATAGCCATTGCTGCAGGCAAACTTGAGAAAAGTTTTTTTATCGCTTTCCCATCTGCCCGGCCTCGAAGTTGGGATAATATGTTCTTTTTCACTTCTGAATATCTTTATTGTTTTATCTCCCAGTTCGGTAAATGCAGCAGGAAAAGGAGAAAGACCGCGGATAAGATTATGAACTTCTTCTGTTGTTTTGTTCCAGTCTATTTTACAGCTATCAGTAAAAATTTTGGGGGCATGTTTCAGGAGAGGTGAGTGGTGAGTGGTGAGTGGTGAGTCAGTTGCTGACGACTCACGATTCATGACTGACGATTGCGGTGTTTCCTTCAACGTTCCGTCAGCCAGGCCTTTCACCGTTTTCACCAGCAATTGGGCTCCTATTTCTTTCATCTTGTCGTGTACTTCGCCGGCTGTTTCGTTTTCGCCGACCGGAAAAGATTCCTGCAGTAAAATATCACCGGTATCAATTTCATGTTTCAGTTTGAAAGTGGTGACGCCGGTTTCTTTTTCTCCATTGATCACTGCCCAGTTGATCGGAGCTGCGCCCCGGTATTGGGGCAATAAACTTCCGTGAAGATTCACAGAGCCCATTCCCGGCATATTCCAGACTACTTCTGGAAGCATGCGGAAAGCAACAATGATCTGAAGATCGGCTTTTAATGATCTTAATTCTTCTAAAAATTCAAGGCTTTTTAGTTTTTCTGGTTGTAATACTTTAAGATTATGTTTAACCGCATATTTTTTTACAGCGCTTTGCTGTAGCTGCATACCCCTTCCTGCCGGTTTATCCGGGGCGGTGATGACCCCAACGATATTGTAGCCTGCTTTCACCAATGCATCTAAGGAAGCAACGGCAAATTCAGGTGTGCCCATAAAAACAATGCGGAGAGCATGAAGGGCCAGGTTAAAAGTGGCCGGTCCTGTATCTTTTTGTTTTAGCTGGTATTCGATCATGGCTGCGAAGGTAGCAATCCGTGTTCTGTTTTCATTTCCTTCCATCTGCCAAATAATTTTTATCTTCACCTGTCCCCTCATTAAATTCAATCAACGATTGCTCCGCCCCGCTCATTTCAAACTAAATAACCAGTATGGCTATAAGGGTAGCGATCCGGCACAAGACAGTTTATTCCTACGACAGGTTGGTAGCTGTTTCCCCGCATATATTCCGTTTACGTCCCGCCGTTCATTCACGTACGGCTATTGAATCCTATTCGCTGAAGATCGAACCAAAGCAACATTTCATTAACTGGCAGCAGGATCCCTTTGGCAATTACCAGGCAAGAGTGGTTTTCCCGGAAAGGACCAGGGAACTGAAAATAGAAGTGGAAGTGATCGCTAACCTGGTCAGCATAAATCCCTTTGATTTTTTTGTAGAAGAATATGCGGAGAATTACCCATTCAAATACCGAGACCAATTGCCCAAAGAACTCATCCCTTATCTCGAAATAAAAGAGAGGGGCCCACGCCTTATGCAATGGCTGGAAGGTATTGACAAAAGTAAAAAGACCATTAATGATTTTCTTGTCTATCTCAACCAGAAGCTGAATAAAGACATCAGTTATTCCATTCGCATGGAAGTGGGAGTGCAAACCTGCGAAGAAACATTGGAAAAAGCACTGGGTTCCTGCAGGGATACAGCCTGGTTGTTTGTACAAATATTGCGTCACTTGGGATTGGCCTCACGTTTTGTTTCCGGTTATTTAGTGCAGTTAACAGCAGATGAAAAATCATTGGATGGCCCTTCCGGTCCTGAAGCGGACTTTACCGATCTGCATGCATGGGTAGAAGTCTATATACCCGGTGCAGGTTGGATAGGATTGGATGCCACCTCCGGTTTATTTGCAGGCGAAGGTCATATTCCTTTGGCATGTACTCCTGATTATGCCAGTGCAGCGCCGGTGGTTGGTGCGACAGATAAATGCGAAGTAAAATTCTCTTTTGAAAATACGGTCACACGCATCTATGAAGATCCCCGTGTTACCAAACCTTACACAGATCAGCAATGGTTTGAAATACATAAATTAGGGGAACTGGTAGATAAAGACCTGGAAGCCGGTGATGTAAGAATGACCATGGGGGGCGAACCTACTTTTGTTTCCATTGATGATATGGAATCGGCGCAATGGAATGTAGCGGCTGATGGAAAAGAAAAGCGTATTCTTTCCCACGATCTTATTTATCGTTTACGTGAAAAGTTCGGGCCAGATGGATTGATCCATTACGGCCAGGGCAAATGGTATCCTGGTGAACCATTGCCCCGCTGGCAATATGGTTTGTTCTGGAGAAAAGATGGTTACCCGGTTTGGAAGAATATTGATCTCATTGCTCACGAAAAAACAAAACGTACATGCACAGCTGATGATGCAAAAGCATTAACTATAGAACTCGCTAAACGTTTAGCCGTTAGCCCCGACAATGTAAGCCCGGCTTATGAAGATGTATTTTATTTTTTGTGGACCGAAGGCAAGAACCCGGTAAACATTGATCCGTTAAAAGCAAACTTAAAAGATTCGTTGGAGCGGCGCACTTTGGCGCAACTGCTCAACCAGGGTTTAGGCGATCCAGTTGGTTATGTATTGCCGCTGCAATGGAATTACTGGAACAATAAATGGCTAAGCTGTAAATGGGTGTTCAACCGCGACTATCTTTTTTTAATACCCGGTAACTCACCGATCGGGTTACGATTGCCATTGGATTCATTACCTGTTATAGCCAAAGCCAAAATACCGCAACGGGTGGAAAGAAGTTTGTTCGAGGAACTGCCACCATTAGAGCATTTCCATGAAACTATTGCGTCACGATATGGATTGATAACCGATCATAGCCGGGAACCAAAACAAAGAATACAGCCACAGGTATTGGAAACAGCAACCAAGGAGAAAAAGAAAAAAGACATCTGGCAAAAAGAAGAGGAAGAAGAACCTGAAGTGGAAATAACTTTTGAAGTAGAAACGATCCGAACTGCACTGAGTATTGAAGTAAGAGAGGGGATGCTGTATATTTTCATTCCCCCGATGCACTACCTCGAACATTATTTAGATATAACAGCCTCCATCGAAGCAGCAGCAGCCAAATTAAATTTACAGGTACGCATTGAAGGCTATGAGCCACCCCGCGACAACCGCATGGAAAGATTGGTCGTATCGCCGGATCCAGGTGTGATAGAAGTAAATATTCACCCGGCAAAGAACTGGAAGGAACTCCTGCATAATACGGATACATTATATGAGCAGGCACGTTTGTCAAGATTAGGCACTGAAAAATTCATGCTCGATGGAAGACATACAGGCACCGGTGGTGGAAACCATATCACGATTGGCGGTTCATCACCTGCCAACAGCCCTTTGTTGAGAAGACCTGACCTGTTGCGTAGTCTTATTGCTTTCTGGCAACATCATCCCGGTTTATCCTATTTGTTTTCCGGTTCCTTTGTCGGCCCTACCAGCCAGGCGCCGCGTATTGATGAAGGACTGGAAGATAATTTATACGAAATGGAGATCGCCTTCAGCCAGGTACCTGAAAAAGGTTTCATTCCGTTTTGGGTAACGGACAGGATATTCCGTCACCTGCTGACAGATATCACCGGCAATACACACCGTTCTGAATTTTGTATTGATAAATTATATTCTCCGGATTCTTCATCGGGCCGTTTGGGTATTTTAGAATTCAGGGCTTTTGATATGCCGCCGCATAAGCGGATGAGTTTATTGCAGATGCTGTTGATCCGTGCATTGATCGCCGCCTTCTGGAAAAAGCCTTACAAACATAAACTCGTAAGATGGGGAACGGCTTTATATGATAAATTCTTATTGCCGCATTATGCGCAGGAAGATATTGCTGATGTAGTGGAATACCTGAACAGTGCCGGTTATGCTTTTGACATCAACTGGTTCAAACCTTTCTTTGAATTTCGTTTCCCGCATTACGGATCGGTGCGCATACAGGATATCGATATCGAACTTCGCATGGGCATCGAACCCTGGCATGTATTGGGAGAAGAAATGTCCAGTGCCGGTACTGCACGATTCGTTGATTCGTCATTGGAAAGGGTGCAGGTAAAACTAAAAGGCATCAATGACAGCCGCTATATTTTATTATGCAATGGCTTTCGTGTACCATTGACCGCTACACCTGTCAAAGGAGAATATGTATGCGGCATCCGTTATCGTGCCTGGCAACCGCCGAGTGCCTTGCATCCCACCATAGGTACCGATACGCCTCTCACTTTTGATATCGTTGATACCTGGAACAGCCGTTCCATTGGTGGCTGCACCTATTACGTATCGCATCCGGGAGGCAGAAGTTATGATACATTTCCCGTCAATAGTTTTGAAGCCGAGTCAAGACGTGTCAGCCGCTTTGGAAAAACGGAGCATAGCCAGGGCCCGCAATTTGTCCGTACTTATTTTTCCGTCACGGAACATTTTGTGGAGAACAACCGTGCGCCATTCTTCTATGATGCCCCGCCGCCGGAAATAAATAATGAATTTCCGTGTACGCTGGATCTGAGGTTGAAGAAAGGGAGTTGATATGATTATATGAATTATGAGCCCAACTGCATTACTACTATCAGCCCAGTTGCGACGCTCTCCATAGGAGTCCTTTGGACCGTTCAGGTTTCTGTTGGCTATTCAGCATTATTCGAAGCAATCTCTTTGTCTCTACAGGAAATGTCTTTAAGGTAGGGAAACTGCTAAAGCAGTTCAGCGTGTATCCACTTTTCATAGCCCACGGTTTAAACCGTGGGCTATGAA
>DATDIX010000400.1:0-6524 GCA_036520835.1 Chitinophagaceae bacterium
AATGAAAGGATCTCTGTGAGTGTCTTACGGATCGCTTTTTCATCATCAATGATCAGGATGTCAGCCATTACAAACTTTGTTTAGTCGGCAAAATTAAAAGAAAGATGTCAGGAATTGGGAATTAGTTAACCGTGAACCAGGTAAGATCATTTGGGTTTTACGTTGCTAACAGTAAATGAAGTTCATTTTTTCCCCTTCAGGGGTAGGGGTAAAAATAGGAGGCCGGATAGAAATCCAGCCTCGTTTTAAAATCCAATATCCTATGAAAAACCATTACAAAGATGGTTTTTTAATAGCAAAAAGATGCATGGTTTTCAAAATAAATATTAAGAGTAATTTTACGAGGGTTGTTTGAAAAAGAAAACCCATCAAGCATCAGGCCAGATGGGTTCAATAAATAGTGTTTTGAATGTTATTTTTTCTGGTACATCACCTCTTTTACCAGCTTCACAGTCCTGCTTACATCAGGTAATGCAGCGGCTACCAGGTTGGGGGCATAATGCAAGGGCGCATCAGCAGCCGTTATCCTCCTGATGGGTGCATCTAAGTAATCAAACCCTTCTTTTTGTATACGGTAAGTGATCTCTGAAGAAATGGAGGCAAATGGCCATTGTTCTTCTACTATCACCAAACGGTTTGTCTTCTTTACACTTTCCAGTATGGTTTGCCAGTCAAGCGGACGGATGCTGCGCAGGTCAATCACTTCGGCGCTTATATCCTCTTTTTCCAGTTCAGCGGCTGATTCAAGGGCCACTTTCATCATCTTATTAAAAGAAACGATAGTTACATCACGTCCCGGTTTCTTAATATCCGCTTTGCCTAATTCAATATAGTATTCTTCATCCGGCACATCACTTTTCTCTCCATACATCACTTCACTTTCCATAAACATTACCGGGTCTTCTTCATACCTGATGGCTTGTTTCAATAATCCTTTGGCATCATAACCGTTGCTTGGCGAAACAACCTTTATTCCCGGTATGTTTGCATACATCGCCTCAAATGCTGTTGAGTGTTGGGCACCTAATTGGCCGGCAGACCCATTACCACCTCTAAAAACGATGGGGCAAGAAACCTGGCCACCACTCATTGCCAGCATTTTGGAAGCTGTATTGAGAATTTGATCTAAGGCCAGTACCGCAAAGTTCCAGGTCATAAATTCAACGATCGGGCGAAGGCCGTTCTGGGCTGCGCCAACACCGACTGCTGTAAAACCAAGTTCTGATATAGGAGTATCAATTACTCTTTTGGGTCCAAATTCTGCCAGCATTCCCTGGCTTACTTTGTAGGCGCCATTATACTCAGCTACCTCTTCTCCCATTAAAAAAACCCTTTCATCCCTTCTCATTTCTTCCGTCATTGCCTCACGAAGGGCTTCACGAAATGCAATTGATCTTGCCATGTTAGTTGATGCTTTTTTAAGAGGGGCAAAAATAAGCGAGAAGGTGGATAAAACCTAAAATGAAATGGCCTGTTGGGAGGGCCGGATTAACAAGAGTACCGGGAGTATTGCACCAGGTTTATACACATTGATCGTTTACGTCATTATCAACGGGAATACTCCGATACTCAATTTGCGCAGGTGTTATATTTGCTGATGGCCACGGCACATTATTCTATTATCATAGTTGGAGGCGGACCCATCGGGCTGGCATGTGCCCTGGAAGCACAGAAAGCAGGATTGACCTATCTGATTCTCGAGAAAGGCTGCCTGGTTAATTCTTTATATAATTACCCGGTCAATATGACCTTTTTTTCTACATCAGAAAGACTGGAAATTGGCGGGATACCGTTTGTTTCAGGCAATGCCAAACCAACAAGACCCGAAGCATTGGAATATTACAGGAGAGTAGCAACATCATACCAGTTCAATATCCATTTGTATGAAGAAGTGAACGAAATAAGTTACCGGTTTCCGGTAACCAGTAACCAGGAACTGGGAACAGGCTTTTCGGTGCTTACAAATAAATCATCGTATACAGCCGGCAATATCATCATTGCAACCGGATTTTATGACATACCTTATTTACTGAATGTGCCGGGGGAAGACCTGCCTAAAGTAACCCATTACTACAAAGAGCCACATCCTTATGCATTCCGGAAAGTATTGATAATAGGCGCTCAGAATTCAGCCGTGGATGCTGCATTAGAGACCTGGCGTAAAGGAGCGGAAGTGACGATGGTGGTACGGGGAGAGGACATCGGCCAACGGGTGAAGTATTGGGTAAGACCCGATATTGTCAATCGTATCAAGGAAGGTTCCATCAAAGCATATTATCATGCTGCTGTTAACGACATTGGTGAATGGGAAGTGGATATTCAAACGCCCGAAGGAATGATAACCCTGGAAAATGACTGCGTAATTGCCTTAACAGGTTACCAGCCTGATCTTGATTTTTTAAGGAAAGCAGGCATTGCCTTATCGGATGATGAAGTGAGAAAACCCGTATATAATGAAGAAAGCTATGAAACGAATATCCCGGGTATCTTCCTTGCGGGTGTGATCTGCGGGGGAATGAATACCCACCGCCTGTTCATAGAGAATTCAAGAGAACATGCCATAAAGATCATTGGTGCTATCAGCAAAAGACAATAAACAACAATTCAGCTATATGAAAAAATTCCCTTTCATTACCATACCGCAGTCATTAACTATGTTGCGGGTACTGGTCTCCGGTTTGATGATGGCACATGGCGCCATACGCATGGCTGTAGCAACAGTGGGTGGTTTCGGTGAGTTTTTAAACAGCAAAGGATTTGTTATCGGCACCGCTATTGCCTGGTTTCTGACGATCTTTGAACTGGCCGGCGGATTGGTTATGGCTGCCGGTTTTTTTGTAAAATGGATAGCAGCCGTCTTTATTATAGAATTGATAATGGGAATAATTTTAGTGCATGCTTCTAATGGCTGGTTTGTGGTAGGCTACCAAAACAATGGTGTGGAATATAGTGTGCTGCTCATTTTTTCTTTAATCGTGATTGCTGCTTCAGCCAAACGATAAATGAACGGCTTTGATGAAATCATCCAGTTTGCTCCTGTCCAGTTTACCATTCGTTCTTACCCCGCTGCAGATATCAACGGCAAAAGGCTGAACGATTTCAATAGCTTCCTTTACATTACCTGCATGCAGCCCGCCGGCAAGAAAGACAGGTACATCAACTGCTTTTACCAGGTTACGACTGATATTCCAGTTATGGGTATTGCCGGTTCCCCCTAAAGTTTTTATGGCTGCTTTGGGGTTACCGCTGTCGAGTAAGATTGCATGCACATGTTGCTGCACCTGTAAAGCCTGCTCAATACTCTCCTCTCCTGTTACATGTATCACCTGTACGATCCTTGCATGCGGCAACTCTTCCTTTATATGTTGGTATGTTCCTCCTGTCAGCTCATCCACGATCTGCACGGTATTCACGCCTGTTCTTTTTATATGATCAATGATGGCTGACGAAGATTGTTCACTTGTCAGTAAAAAAGATGCAACAGGTGGGTGAATTGTTCCGGCGATCTCTGCAATGAGTTCGTCAGCTATCGGCCCGGGACCGCTTGGCATTTTGCCTACCAGTCCCAATGCATCAGCGCCATAGCGTATGGCCATCTTCGCTTCTTCCAGGGAAGCAATGCAGCATATTTTTATCCTTGTTCTCATATCAAAGCTGTTTTTTCATCAGCCAGTCCCTTTGTACATCTTTGCCCAGCACAAAATCATGTTCGGCAAATTTTTCAAATCCCCATTTGGTGTAAAAAGCAATGGCCCGCTGGTTATATTCCCATACGCCTAACCATATTATCTCCCGTTTCATTTCTTTGGCCATATCAATGCATCGTTGCACCAAAGCGCTGCCTGTTCCCTGTCCGATTGATCGCTTAACAGCATATATCCTTGCCAGTTCAACAGAAGACTTGTTCCCAAATTCTGGTCTCTTCTCCCCGTCTCTCATCCTTGCATAACCGGTCACTTCGTTGTCAGCATGAGCCAGCAAAAAAATATTTCCTTCTGTTACTACTTCTTTTATCAGCGCTTCTTTGGTGAACTGTTCATTCATGAACCTGTCCATATCTTCCTTGGTATTCTGGGCAGCAAATGAATCATAAAAGGTTTGGCGGCTGAGATCGGCGATGAGTTCAGCATCTTCACTCCCGGCAACTCGAATAATAATGGACATGTATGCAATTTATAGCAATACCGGGAAAACACTTAGGGTAAGTACTCTTTTATCGCGGTTCCGGTATTTATTTACCTGTGGATTATACGGCTTCTTAAATAATTTTTATTTTGTTGCGTTAATTGATCCAACATCCACCGCTATGAAAAAATTTTTACTCTTTTTCTCCCTTTTTTTTAGAGAACCGAATTTGGTGCAGGTGTTGTCGCCCGACTAACCGCTGTACTAATGAAAGCCATCCAATATATAATGAAAACCACCCACCCAGCTTCCCTCGTCGCTGCAATCCTATTAGTATTTTGTTGCAACTATACGCAGGCGCAGTCTTTTGGAATATTTGCTTCCGCTGTTTCGATCAGTGATTGCAATCAAACCAGTTTTTTCAATACTTCCGGTAATGCTGCCGACCTGATCGGGCCTTCCGGCAATGTGTTTGACAATACGAATCTTGGCGTGTATGCACAAAACTCAGGAACGCTGATGCTTCGTGGTGCACAAGTAAAGACTTTTAAGAACCCTGCTTCGTCCAACGTATGTAGTGCGAGGATGTTCTACCGGGTGTACCTGCAATCCGGCGTACCCGGGGCTTTTACGTCAGTTAACCTTCCTTTTATTGAAGATTGCGGTGGCAGCACATTTCCTTCAGGCGGTCCTTGCCAGGCTGGCGATCAAAAATGGCAGCAAATTTCTTCTGTGATAAACCTGACGACCAATCCAGCGGGAAATTATGTACTTGAAGTGTATTATGAAGCATCGGGTTCTCAAACAACTACATCGCTATGTAATGACCTCGTCACTTTAAATAACGGGGGCAATAATTACAAGGCTTTTTTCTCTATCCAGTCACCTAATCTTTCCAGTACTAATCCTTCTTCCTGTTTTGGTAATGAAGGCTCGATTACAATTGGTGGCCTGGTGCCGGGAGCTTCCTACCAGTTAAGTTATACAGACGATGGCACACCTGTAGGCCCGACAACAGTTGTTGCAAATGGCGCCGGTCAGATCATTATTACCGGGTTGGATAAAGGATTTTATTCGAGTTTCGTGTTACTGATCAATGGTTGTACCACGAATCTTTTTACAGGGATCATTTTGTCGGATCCTATATTCGTGCCGACCTTTCCTCCTATCGCTCCTTTTTGCGCAGGAACAACGGCTCCCATATTACCAACTACTTCTAATAATGGAATGACCGGAACATGGAGCCCCGCAATAGTGAACAACCTGGCTTCAGGAAACTATACATTTACACCAACAGCCAACCAGTGTGGTTTTCCCATTACCATTACAATAAATGTAATACCACGAACAACACCTACTTTCCCTTTTGGTACAAGTTTAGTGATCTGCGAAAGCGGAACTGTACCAGTATTACCGAATACATCAACCAATGGCGTAACCGGAACATGGAGCCCGTCCGTAGTAGATAACCAGAATTCCGGTACTTATACATTTACACCAACCGCAGGTCTATGCGCAAACCCGGCAACATTTACGGTAACAGTCAATCCGAATATTCCGCCGACTTTTAGTTTTGGGTCGAGCCTGACGATATGTGCCGGAGGAACCGTACCTGCATTACCGACTACATCCACGAATGGCATAACCGGAACATGGAGCCCTTCTGTAGTGGACAACCTGAATTCAGGTACTTATACATTTACACCAACAGCCGGACTCTGTGCAACAACAACATCATTTACGGTAACAGTTAACCCGATTGTAATACCCATATTTAGTTTTGGAAGTTCAACTATCTGTGCAGGCGGAACTGTACCGACATTACCGAATACATCAGATAATGGAGTAACCGGAACATGGAGCCCGTCTGTAGTAGATAATCAAAATTCCGGAACATATACATTCACACCAACTGCCGGACTGTGCGCACAACCATTTTCGTTTACAGTAACAGTCAATCCGAATATTCCGCCAACCTTTAGTTTCGGAACAAACCTGACGATCTGTGCAGGAGGTACTGTACCGGTATTACCGAATACATCAACTAATAGCATAACCGGTACCTGGAGTCCTTCTGTAGTAGATAATCAGAATTCCGGTACCTACACATTTACACCGGATGCAGGGCAATGTGCAATAACCGCAACGTTTACCGTAACCGTTAATCCCAATATCACTCCTGTTTTCAGTTTTGGAACGAGTTTAATGGTCTGTGCGGGACGAAATGTACCAACATTAGTCAATGGATCAACGAATGGAATAACCGGAACATGGAGTCCTTCGGTTATAGATAATCAGAATTCCGGTACCTATACATTCACCCCGACTGCCGGGCAGTGCGCAGTACCAGTAGCACTTACAGTAACGGTTAATCCGAATGTGCCCCCGACTTTCAGCTT
>DATDIX010000401.1:0-3669 GCA_036520835.1 Chitinophagaceae bacterium
TTCATAGAAATCGCCTACACGAAAGAGTAAGATAGCATCCGGGTATTTTTTCTTGATCGCCCCGTGTTGCTGCATTAAGGGTGTTTCTGCTGCGGTACTCGCTTTTGCCATTGCCTTCCCGCTTTATCGGGAGGCGACAAAAATAACGGGTTTAAAGGCTATTTAAAAAGGCAAAGAATGGTTTCCGCCAATTGTGGAGAAATTCCATCCATTTCTATAAGATTACACACAATGGCGGAGCGATAAAGAATATGATTGGGTAGAATGGCATTATGACTAGGTAGCACCGCTTATACCAATGGGTGCTTTTTTTGTGTAACCATATTCTTTCCGGCATCTTTAGAGAAATAAAAAAAGCCATGAAAAAAATTTTCCTGATCACCGGGATTTTACTATCCTGTGCCCTGTCTAATGCACAAAATATTGCCCGTGATAACGGGGACACAGCAAAGGCCGACGCAGCCATCACCAATGCAACTGTTTATTTTGGTTATGGGGCGGAAGTCACCCATACAGCAAAGGTCCGTGGCAGCAGCGCCACCAAAACGATCATCATCAACCAGCTCAGCACAGCGATCGATATAAACAGCTTGCAGATCAGCTGTCCGGAAGATGTGACTTTGTTATCTCACCAGTTCAACCTTTTTTATCCCACCGTACCTGTTGTGGTTAAAAGCAGGGAAGTGGAAAAACTGGAAGACAGTATTAAACTAGTTGGCAGAGATATCAGCCGTATCCGTAATAGCATCAGCATCGAACAGGAAACCATGACAAAGACAGGTTTACTCATTGAAACAACGGTGAGCACAAGCAGCAGTAATGGCAAACAATTGACCAGCGATGAGGTATTAAAACTGGTGGAGTATTATAATGCAAAGATCGAAAGATCGAAGACCAATATTTTCAATCATAACCAAAGTATCGACCGTGCCAATGAGCGGATAGAAGAGTTGCGGAAGAAGATCACTGAACTGGCAAAGGGCACTGTTCCTGAAAAACAAAAACCTTATGGCCAGTTGATCCTGCAGGTGATCTGTAAAAATTCGGGAGAGATACCTGTAGCGCTATCTTATTACACCAATAATGCAGGATGGACGCCTATGTATGATATAAGAGTGAACTCAAAGACCAATAAAGTAAAATTGGTATATAAGGCGTCGGTGACACAGCGTACGGGTATTGACTGGACAAAAACAAAACTCACATTAAGTACAGGTACTCCCAATTTTGGTGTGGCAGCGCCGGTTCTTTCACCCTGGCATTTGCAATTATATGTTCCCGAATTGTATGGAGCGTTGCAGGGAAGGGCTGCAGGGGTAAATGCCCAGCGGAATTTTGTGCAGTCGTACAAGGAAGACAAACAATTAAATGAAGTGGTCATTACCGCAGATGCGGAAGATTACCGGCAAAAAGACATGGCCAAAACCATTGATCCAAGTACGCTGCAGCAATTCACAACATTGAACCAGGGGCAACTGAATACCAATTTCGAAATTGACCTGCCTTACGATATTCAAAGCAATGGCAGGATACACAGTGTGACGATCAGGGATCAGGAAATAGATTGCATACTGAAGAATTATGCTGTTCCAAGAGTGGATAAAGAGGCTTACCTGCTGGCAGAAGTGGCCGACTGGCAAAACCTTGACCTGTTGCCCGGTGATGCGAATATCATTATGGATAATACCTATATCGGTAAATCAGTGATAGATCCCAATACTACGGCTGATACATTGAACCTTTCTTTAGGAAAAGATAAAAGACTGGCAGTAAAACGTTCGCTGGTAAAAGAATTAAGCAGCCTGAAATCAAGCGGGGGCAGCAACAAGCAGACATTTACCTATGAAGTAATTGTAAAGAACAATAAGTTAACTGATGTAAATCTTTTGCTGAAAGACCAGTATCCCTTGAGTACGATCAAGGAAGTAGAAGTAAAACTGGAGGATAGTGGCGAAGCGATGATAAACGAGGAAGTAGGGGTGCTGACCTGGAAGATCGCATTGAAGCCCGGAGAAAGTAAGAAAGTGAGATTTACGTATAGTGTAAAATACCCGAAGGATAAGAAGATCGTGAACCTGAAGTAAGGAGCTGTGGGCTGTTAGTTGTGAGCTGCGGGCTGGAAGTTTCTGAAAGAGTAAGAATCTCTTTGAAGTGTGGAGAATGGCTCGTAGCTCACAGCTCATTTCTCATAACTATATTTGCGGCATGCGAAAACTGAGCATGGAAGAACTGGGCCGCAAATCTGTGGAAGAATTCAAAGGGTCGGCGAAGGTTCCCATTATTGTTGTACTGGAAAATATCCGCAGCGCTTATAACGTCGGCAGTGTGTTCCGCACTGCCGACGCTTTTTTGATAGAAGCCATTTATATTATCGGCTATTCTGCCAAGCCCCCGCATAAGGAAATAAAGAAAACAGCTTTGGGCGCAGAAGAGACCGTTGCCTGGAAACATTTTAAAGCAACAGCAGAAGCAATGCAGGAATTGAGGACATCGGGATATAATATTTATGCTGCCGAACAGGCCGAAGGCAGTTACAAACTGAACGCGATCGGTTTTGAGCCAAATGAGAAAATAGCGGTTGTTTTTGGCAACGAAGTGACAGGAGTGGAACAATCTACTATTCATTTATGCGACGGATGTATCGAGATACCGCAACTGGGCATGAAACATTCATTGAATATTGCGACGGCGGCCGGAGTGGTGTTGTGGGAATTGGTCAGAACCAGGATGCCCCCGACCTCTAAAGGGGAGTAATACAACAACCCTAAATTTGCAGGATGTCTAAAGTAAAAAGCTATCTTTCTTTAATAAAATTTTCTCATACCATTTTCGCAATGCCTTTTGCGATGATCGGTTTTTTCCTTGGAATGAAAACGGGTTTGTTTGAAGTCAATATAAAAAACTCGCATCGTGGGATCGATGCTGAAACACGTGATATTTTATATATAAAGCATTTTTCAATCAAATTAGCTCTTGTTATCCTTTGTATGGTCTTTGCCCGCAGCGCTGCTATGTCATTTAATCGTTATCTCGACAGAAGTTTTGATGCAAAGAACCCGAGAACAGCCATAAGGGAAATTCCAGCAGGTATAATAAAAGCAAACAGTGTATTGTTGTTTACTATTGTCAATTGCCTGTTGTTCATTATCTCTACTTTTTTCATTAACAGGCTTTGCTTCTATCTTTCCCCGGTTGCTTTGCTGGTGGTATTGGGATATAGTTATACAAAAAGATTTACACCGCTTTGTCATTTAGTATTGGGTTTGGGCTTGTCGCTGGCGCCGATAGGAGCTTATCTTGCAGTGACAGGTGTTTTTCACTGGTTACCTATTTTGTTTTCATTGGCTGTTATCTTCTGGGTCAGCGGGTTTGATATCATTTATGCGCTGCAGGATGAAGAATTTGATAGATCACAGAAGTTATATTCTATACCTGCCTGGCTGGGGAAGGCAAAAGCATTGCGGGTGTCTGAGTTGTTACATTTATTAAGTGCAGCTGCCGTGATCTTTGCGGGTGTCTATGGTCATTTCGGGTGGTTGTATTGGGTCGGCGTCGCAGTTTTTGCAGGTATGCTTGTTTATCAGCATTCCATTGTAAAGCCAAACGACTTTCGCAAAGTGAATCTCGCTTTTATGACAGCGAACGGAATTGCTTCAGTTGTTTTTGCCA
>DATDIX010000402.1:0-2793 GCA_036520835.1 Chitinophagaceae bacterium
CGGTTAAAAAAAGTTTTGGTACAATATGGCAAAACCGCATGCTTTTGTATAAAGGATTAAAATTCTGCGATTGCTCGGTTTGGGTAATTAAAGTTAAAGTTTAATTTGGGTGTTTGGAAAGTAATCTTCCCACCTGCACAGCCTGCCTCCTAAACTTCCCTGTTTGTTTCAAATTACACCAAACAACTCATTATTTACCATACATATCTGCATTTAGCATAGTAAAGGTTGCCGGTAAATAAAAAGAAGATCCGTTGCGGTAGTCAAAACGCCCGGGATACCTCACCGGAAGGAGATACCCCCATTATCAATTATCTTTAAAGCCTGAACACCAAACCGATTCAATGAAAAAGTTTTTCCGGGAGCTCAACGAATTTTATCCTGCCTACCTGAGGGCCCATAGCAACAGGGCCAACAGGGTCCTTCATTTTATTGGGGCCACACTTTTTTTTGTACTGATCGCTTTGGCTTTTATGATACCCAACTACTGGCTGATCGGGGCAGCGATCTTTGCAGGTTATTTATTGCCAGGAATTGGTCACCGGTTCTTTCAGGAAAATGAAAGTTTCAGGGCCAGCAAGCCGGTGCTTTGTGTGATCTGTGCTTTGAGGTTATATATAGATACGCTGACTTTTCGCATTCATAAAAGAATGGAAATACAGAAAAGCGGGGAGTGAATCAACGTTCCTTAATTCTTTAATATCGTAAACTCAACCCTCCTGTTCAATTGCCGGTTCTCATCGGTGTCATTCGCTGCCACAGGTTTTGTTTCCCCGTAACCCTGCGACCTGATCCGGGTCGTAGCAATACCTTTTGACAAAATATATTCCATGACAGACCGGGCCCTGTTGTCACTTAATTTAAAATTATAATCGTCTGAACCGCGGCTATCCGTATGGGCACTCATTTCTATTTCAATGGCGGGATTGTCTTTCAGCAGTGTGACCACCCTGTCAAGCTCTATAAAAGATTCAGACCGCAGGTCCCATTTATCAAAATCAAAGAAAACATTATTCAGCCTTACTACCTGGCCGATCTCGATCGGAACCAGGTAAAGGTCCTTATGTATCTCTTTATACCCGGCCTCTACCAATGAATCAAGATTCAGGTTTTCCGATTGTGCAAAGAACTTATCAGCAGTGGCCCTGATCATATAATTCTTATCGAAGGGTAATACAATTTTAAAAGCCCCGTCATCAGGATTCGATACCGCATTCCCCACTTCAGTTCCTTCCGGCAAGATTTCATATACCAGTGAGGCGCTGATCGGTTTATTTGTTTTTTTGTTGTACACGTTACCGCTTACCAGCACAACAGGATCGGGCTTTTCCTTTTCCAGTAATTTCACCCTTACGATATCACTTTCGCCGTATGTATCTGTATTGCTGGTCAGGTAAGCATATTCTCCACCGGCATCCAATGTAAAAAATGCATCCCAGTCCGCCGAATTGATCGGCTCACCAAGATTAACCGGGTCTGTCCATTTCTGCCAGGTATTGTCAAGGCGTTTTGTCATCCAGATATCATTATCACCAAAACCACCCGGCCGGTTGCTGCTAAAATATAATGTCGCCCCATCTGCTGCCAGGTAAGGGGTCATTTCATCATACTGCTCGAGATTTATCTTCTTCCCCAAACTTTTTGGTTCTGTCCATGTGCCGCCTTTTTCCAAAAAGCAAACATATAGGTCATTATTATAACCGCCTTTTTGCTCCGTCATATAAAGTAATAAGGTTTGCCCGTCATGCGCCATAGTAGCTCCGTTCTGGCTGCCCCGGTCATATTTCTGGTAATTTTTTATCCGTAAAGCATTTGGTTTGCTCCAGGTATAATCTTCCTTGAGGTAGCTCATACTAACCCCATTACCTACATAGTCGCCATCAACAAACGCATTCCTGATCAGTATCCTGTTGTTATCCGGGGATATCCAGAACACGGCATTATAGTGATACGTATTCAGCGGGTAACCCAAATGAATGCCCTCGCTCCATTTGCCATTTTCATCCCGGTAGGCATACCATATATCCTGTGAGTTGCGGACTGAGCGGTATTTCGTGTTCTCTGGATGATCTTCCACGATAAAAAATAATAAATTTCCATCTGCCGAAACGGTTGGTCTTAATTCAGCATACCGGGTATTTATCTTATCGCCGAGGTTTTCGATCTTAATAATGGTAGCAGCAGTGATGATATTTTCTTTTTGCGCTATAAGCGGGGCTGAAGAATCCTTCACGGATAATTGTGCGGTTGCGTATTGTATATACACAAGCAGTAAGAATAAGCAGGTTAGCTTTTTCAATGGATTGGATTTTGGCTTCGACCTGTAAAATAGAAAAGAATACAGCAATTTCTGACTGGAATTTACGTAGGGGTTTTACTGTATTTTTCAGCGGGAACAGGCAAGAGGAGCTAACAACTGTTCCCGGATACGCCCAATTAACTGTTTTGCAGGAAATGCATGTTTCCTTACTTTTATTTCTTTTTACTATGGAAGAACTGGAAATAAAACTGAAATATGACCCGCAGCATTTCAGGGAATTGTATTACAAGAACGGAGAAGGAAGTGTGTTTACGGCCCGGGGCACCAAAAAACCTATTTGGGTAATTATCTTTTTTATTGCAGCCACTATCATTATTTATGCGCTTTCTTTCAGGTTTGAACGGCTCAGCCTGTTTATCATCTATGCGATCATGGCCACGATCGGCGTTACTATTTATGCGTATGAGTCTGTTAATTTTTATATGAAGTGGAAAAAAGATATTGAAAGCTACCTGAAGGATATGTCGAAATAT
>DATDIX010000403.1:0-7628 GCA_036520835.1 Chitinophagaceae bacterium
ATCATACTGGACGATTGCTCTTCTGACAATAGCCGGCAGGCCATTGAAACATACCGCGGTCATGAAAAAATATCCCATATCATTTACAACGAGAGAAACAGCGGTTCACCGTTTCTCCAATGGAAAAAAGGAATAGAACTGGCTAAAAGCGACTGGATATGGATAGCCGAAAGCGATGATTTTGCTGATCCCTCTTTTTTGCAGGAAGCAGCGCTGGCCATCAGCAACCACCCCGCCACCGGTATATTTTATTCCGATAGCTTCGTGGTGAACGAAGCTGGTGAAAAAATTGACGAAAGATTCTCGCTGCGGAAGAACAATATTTTTCATACTGAAAAATGGAGCCACGACTATTTTACTGAAGGTATTCATGAAATAAACCAATACCTGAAGTTTGACTGCACGATCAATAATATCAGCAGCCTGGTGTTCCGCAAAGATCTTTTTGCGCCAGGCAAGAATATGCTGGACGGCTTCCGGTACTATGGCGATTGGTTCTTCCTGTTAAAAGCCGCAATGGGCTCGCCTGTTTGCTATTCACATCAACCGCTTAATTATTACCGTAAACACGGTAGCAGTCACCTGAACAGTGAAACTTCTGTCATTACCTCAAGGCAGGAGTATTTTAATATCCTACAGCTGCTTTATCACCATGAAAAAATAACCGGGAAGAAAAATTTACTGGATCATTTCGCTTATCATTACCTGTCTTTCGGGTTAAATGCAGATGGATGGAGCAAAGGCAGGCAGATCCTGCGATATTACCTGAAAACAGATAAGAACCTTGCCTGGAAAGTAATAAGAAGAATTGCTGCTATCAAACTATTCCGCCAAAAAAGACCTTTTTTTGTACCCGGCCCCGAAAGCAAACCGGTCAATTAATGAACACCTTCTGCACCATAATTACCGCTGATTATTATCCTAAGGCCCTTGCCTTATACAGATCACTGGCTGCTTATGATACCAATGTACGGCTGCAGGTACTGGTGGCAGACAACAAATCAATTTCCAACCGGTCCTCATTACCGGAAGCCATCCGGTTAATACAGGCCGCTGATCTCGCCGGTTATTCCCTGGTGAATGAACTTTACAGCAAATACGCCCATCATGATATGGATTCATTCCGCTGGTCGCTGAAATCCATTTTCATCAGCTACCTGCTTGAAAAGGATTTTGAAAAAGTGCTTTACCTTGACTGCGATATGTTCTTTGCCAATGATCATCGCTTTCTTTTTGCTGAATTAGACGATGCTTCAGTATTGCTGACACCCAACTGGATAAACTCCGACCCGCTTGTTGATAAAGAAAGTTTTTTCTCGCTATTTACCAGTGGTTTTTTTTCAGCAGGTTTTATAGGGGCTAATAAAAAGGCATTGCCGGCATTACAATGGTGGGCTGAAGCCTGTCACTTCATGATGGGTGAACATATTCAGCATGGTATCCGTGCCGATCAGAAATACCTGGATGTATTTCCTGTAAAATTCGAATCAACGAAGATCATACGTCACAGGGGTTGCAATATCGGCGCCTGGAATTATGACGAATGCAAAAGAGAATGGGTGAACGGGCAGGTACTGATCAATGGCGAATACCCGGTTGTATTCATCCATTTTGACAACATGCTGGTACAGGGTATCCTGAGAGGTCATGATAAATTATTACTGCCTTACCTCGAAAAATACAGGAAGATATTTGAAGAAGGCGGGTATAGCCTGAATGACTTTATCAATACAATAGACACGCATGCCGAAGCCGGCATGATCAAACAATTAAAGTGGACCCTGAAACTGAAGACACGTATCAAACGGGTACTCTATAGACTATCGCAAAAATTATAACCGGCAGGCAGAAAAGATACCAACGATGAAAGGCAGCATTAAAAGATTTTTACATAAAAAGGGGCTCTATTACCCGGTAAAATATTCCCGGCTTTTTCATCTCTATCAATTATTATTCAAACACTCAGTCGTGCAACAACAACGGCGGGAAGTTTCTTTTTACCAGTCCTTTCTTCCGGCCTGCAACCTTATATTTGATATTGGCGCCAATGACGGGCACAAGACAGCCGCATTTTTAAGCCTGTCTGAAAAAGTGGTCTGTTGCGAACCGGATTCAGAGAACTTCCGGTTATTGCAGGCACGTTTCCGGAATAAAAAAGCAAGAGTGATATTGGAAAACAAAGCCCTCTCCGATCAACAAGGCATGGCGACATTCAATATTCATCATCCAGGCTCTGCATTCAATACCCTAAGCAATAAATGGATGAAAGTGCTGGAGCAGGATGATGTGAAGCGATGGGATGAAAAAATACAATTCAGTGCAACCCAAACTGTCGAAACAACAACACTTGACCGGCTGATAGAGCAGTACGGTCTTCCCGGTTTTATTAAAATTGATGTGGAGGGATTCGAGGAAACAGTTTTGAAAGGATTATCACAACCCGTTCCTTATCTTTCCTTCGAGACCCTGTTGCCTGATTATGCCGTGGAACTGAATAATTGCCTGGCCATTATTAATTCACTTGACCGTACAGCGGTATATAATATTGCCATGCATGAAAAAACCATTTTCCCGGATTTTGTGAACAGGGATGAACTGAACACATGGACCGGCCAGAATAATAATGCCGGTGGTTTTGAGGTCATTGTAAAAATGTCAGCATGAAGATCGCCATTTTTGAAACAGAACATTTTGAAGGCGCTTTCCCGGTGATCAAACTTTTTGATAAGCCGGGAAACAGGATCACTATCATTACTTCGGAAGAAACACATAAACGATTCACTGATCTTTTTTTCAATGATGCTAACCGGTATGACTGGGCTATATTGACAACCGGTGTAAAATTTCGTTTCTTCTATTCCCTTTATAAAAACCTGAAGAAACAAAAACCGGATCTTCTTTATATCAATACCATCAGCAATAATCATATCCTGTACGCTTTGGTCTTATCATTATTATCCGCTAAAAGAGTTGTGCTGACCGTTCATGACATCAATTGTCTTTTTGAAAGTAAATTCAAATGGAATTTCAGGCAGGCGATCATTTATTGGGGGAAAAGATGGCTGGTCAAACAGGTAAATGAATTCAATGTCGTATCTGACACCATGACCGCATACCTGCAAACCAAAACAAAACAGAACAAAACACATAATATCCCCGGCGCGGTGTTTGAACACAAACAATCACCGCAAAAAATAGAAGGATCCATTCGGTTAGTGGTTCCGGGTTCTTTGGATAAAAGAAGAAGGGATTATCAGCAAATATTCGACCTGGCTTCGCTGGCTGATAAAGAAAAACTCAGGCTGCAAATTATTTTGCTCGGCGGCTATTTTGATGATGATGGAAAAGCGATAACGATTCGTGTCAATTCAACGGAGTACGATTTTGTCGAAATAAGCTGCTATGAAACAAATGTGGTGGACCAGGATGAGTTTGACCGGCAGATGGATGCTGCCCATTTTGTTTTTATCCCTTCTGTCATTCACACAAAGATCTGCGGCGATATCCCTGAAATATACGGTATCACCAAATCATCCGGGAACATATTTGATGTAATAAAACATGCTAAGCCCTTTATTGTTCCGGCAGGGCTTACCGTTTCTCTGCAACTGCAAACCAGTTGTTTTAAATACAGCGGCATAACTGATATCGCTGATTTCCTGGAAAGCGTCGTTGATTCACGGGAAGATTATGCGCTATGGCAGCAAAATGCTTTAACCAACTCGCTGAATTATACCATTGAGAAAGTCAGGGAAAGAAATATCACATTGTTCGAATGAGTATAATTAATGCGGCAAAGTTTTATACACTTCTTCTACCGGTACCGATTCAATCACTTCTTTGTCGAAGGTGGAAGCATAAAAAAAATCATTCAGCAAAGGGCTGACCGCTTTTCTTAATAATCCATAATCATATATTTCCTGCGGGCTTGTGCAGTTAAAAATAGCCGTACATGTCTTTTGATAAGCAAGGGCAATGTGCATGGCCAGTGAATCACCGGAAACTACATGGCTGCATGCGGCAATATCTTTTAAATAGTCGCGGATATCATTCTGCTGGTCAAAAACTTTGACCGGCTTCCCTTCAGCCTGTAATCGCTTAATGAGTTCATCATATCCCCACCATTGTTTATCCGGCCACCTGTCCCCTGTTCTTTTTTCAATACCGACCAGTCTTACATATGGCGTAATATTTTTATCAGTATAAATCCTGTAAGGCTCCCCTGTAAATTTTTTCCCGATCATTTCGAAAATACAATCCTGGTAAGTCATTGTATTTATTGTTTTGAGATGATTGGCTTTTTCCAAACCGAATTTAGATACACGGCTCATATCAAACCAATAAGAAGAGTTATCAGTATAATTTACCTTCCCGTTAGCCAGGTACACCCCTGCCAGTTCACTGGTTTGTATCTCACCGGCCAGTCTTGCACAATGCTCATCTTCTTCCAGCGAAATGACGAGATCAAAGACAATATGTTGCAAAGAATGAAATGCTTCTTCCAATGTAAGTGATACCAGGTTGGGCATATCTTCTGGCAATAAAGGCCTGCAATGAGCAGATGTCACCCAATAAATATTTCCTTGCAGTACATTCAGTAAACTTGTTGTTCGCACAACATCACCCGCCGCACCTGTTTTAATGATCAGTATATTCTCCATCAGTATTGTTCAATGCAAAATAATTATGATTTCTTCTGACCCGTGTCCTGTATAAGACTGTCTTCATCCCAACCGGTATCCTTTAACTGACCCATTTGCTGCTGATCAGCTTTGATCGTCTGTTCAAGCTCTTCGATCCTGGCCTTTGCTTCCATGATATATTGCTCCTTATCGCGTATAGAGGATAACTTCTTTAAATTAGCTTCATCCAGTTTAAAGAACATCCGGGCAGCCCGCTGCGCCGAATAAGCCCTGTATCCTAAAAATTTCATTGTATCCACTCCCACCCGTAAGGAGGTATCGAGTGTTTCCCGGTAGATGTGCAGCATACCTGCATTCATCTGGTCGTACGCATCAAAACGATTCGAAGACCTGACCAGCATCCTCAAATTGGGAAAATGTTTTTTTATTGTTTCGATCAGTTCCAGCCTCCTGTCTGCCGGTTCTATCGTAATAATAATGATCTTGGCATTGGCGGCCCCTGCGGCATGAAGCAGGTCATACCGTGTCGCATCTCCATAATAAACTTTGAGTCCCATCTTACGTAGCAGGTCAACTCTCTCCGAATTATTGTCCAGGATAGTCATCCCGATATTATGCGCCCGGAGAAAACGGCCGATGGTATTACCGAAATGACCAAAGCCGGCAATAATGACCGGGTTCTTTTCATCAATCGCATCGGCTTCTCTTTCCTCCTCACCTTTCTTTGTACCGATATATGGCTGAACAAATTTTTCATTGACCAGCATCAGCAGGGGTGTCAGTGCCATGCTGATCGCTACAACAGCAACCATCAGGTCAATTGTTTCTTTTGGCAATACACCTTCCTGCAAGGAAAAAGAAAAGAGAACGAATGCAAATTCACCCACCTGGCTGAGGGCAACAGCAAACAACACATTCTGATCAAACCCAAGTCTGAATACTTTCCCGAGAATAAACAAGACAATTCCTTTAACAGTCATTAATAAAAAAACAAGGCCCAGTACCGTCAAAGGTTGCTGCATGATAAGATTAAAATCCACCGATGCCCCCACTGCAATAAAGAATAAGCCAAGTAACAACCCTTTGAACGGATCTATATCGCTTTCCAGTTCATGCTTATACTCACTGTCGGCCAGCACTACACCGGCTAAAAAAGTTCCTAATGCAGGGCTCAGCCCCACCTGCGTCATTAATACCGCAATTCCGACCACGAGTAATAAAGCGGTAGCAGTAAATATTTCCCTGAGTCTTGTTGCCGCTACTATACGGAAAAGAGGCCGGATAAGATATCTCCCTGCAAGAATAATGACGGCGACAGAGCCAAGCACTACCAATGTCTGGGCCCAACCCGCCAGTCCTTCCACCAATGTCGTTGTGTGATGTTCACCAGTTATAATTACAGGTTGGGAAACAGCCAAAAGAGGAAACAGGGCCAGCATCGGGATCACAGCAATATCCTGGAAAAGCAGGACAGCAAATGAACTCTGGCCTGCTGAAGTCTTCATCAGCCCTTTTTCGTTCAATGTTTGTAATACGATAGCTGTAGAAGAAAGCGAAAGTATCATACCCATTGCCAATGCTTCTTTCCACAATAACCCTAATGCCATACCGATGGCGGCAACCAGCAACGTTGTGATCAGTACCTGCAAGCCACCCAGACCAAGGATCGATCTTCTCAGCTTCCATAGCAACTCGGGTTCCAGTTCAAGCCCGATAACAAATAGCAGGATCACTACTCCAAACTCTGCAAAATGTAAAATGTCCTGGCCTTCCTTTCCAATAAAGCCTAATAATGCAGGGCCAATAACTACACCGGCCAATAAATAACCCAATACCGAACCAAGTCCGAGCTTTTTGGCTATCGGCACCATCACTACAGCAGCGGCGAGGTACACCATTGCCTGGAAGAAAAAAGAATTCTGATCCATGTTTTATGATTGAACTGTTTCCGGAATGGGTGAAAGTTCATTAAGATAAGTCACTCTTTTCCATTCGTTCTCTGTTATCCGGTCATTGACAAGGGCAACCAGTAATTGTTCATATTGCACAGCAAACATGTCTATATCTGCTTTAGTATACCGATGAGTGCTATGCAACACATAGGGAGGAAGGTATTGCATTTTACATAAATAAGCTGTCTGGTCAAATGGCGCTAATAACTGCGGGATCGTAAACCTGTTTCGTCCGCCAACACTATAGGCATCCCTGGAACCGGCAGTTGTGATCGCATTCAACACTTTTTTTCCTGCCAGCTTATTACCCTGCGATCCGTAGGCCCATCCATGCTCCAGCACCAGGTCTTCCCATTGTTTGATGATAGCCGGTGAGCTATACCAGTAAAAAGGGTGTTGCCAGATGATGATATCGTGTTTCACCAGTAATTCCTGTTCCTTTCTTACATCAATATCAAAATCAGGATAAGCTTCATACAGGTCATGAAAAGTCACTCCCTCAATCTGGTTGACATGACGGATCAGTCTAGCATGCACTTTTGATTTCTCCAGTGCCGGGTGGGCAAATAAGATAAGCAGTTTAGCCATGAAAATATTTACTGAAATTAAGTAAACAAAGTTGACTGCAGAAAAGTTCGGAATATGGGTAGTAGCTCATTTTGAAAAGTACAATTGGGGAATTGGGAAATTTGTTTCTACCCGAACCTTCCTGACAGGAACAGGGATACATCACTTCTTTATAATTTGTGCTTCTTTCAGGAAATTTCCCTCCCGATAGTTATCGGGACCAAAATCCCAAAATAAGACACCCGATCAAACCGGCGTGATCTGGATAAATTCTTTTCGGTTGATGTAGTAAAAGAACAGGAAATAGATAAGCGGCAGGAAACTGACCAGTTTTAAAATAAATACGTCAGAATAAAATCCAAGCAGGTAAAGAACTACCAGCAGTAATGTGCCTGATAGTAATTGAAGGTCGCCTATCACACAAACCACTTTGAAATAATAGGTATTCAAATGATGATAGACCAGT
>DATDIX010000404.1:0-3721 GCA_036520835.1 Chitinophagaceae bacterium
TATGCGGATGTAAGGTTTGAATGAATAATTTTCCGCCGGGAGAAAGATACCCCGGTAATGCCGCCAGTAAATTTTCAGTTGATTCCTTTCCAATCAATTCAAAGTTGATCACTATTGAATCAAATGATCCGTCCAGGGTAGTTTTATGCTCAGCGATATCTTCATACGATGCCACTACAAAATTTCCATTTACTTTTTCCCTTGCTTTTTCGATCAGTTCAGGAATGACATCCGCCCCGCTTACTGCTATTCCGCGATCAGCCAGTTCTTTGGCCAGCCAGCCTTCGCCGCAGCCGATATCCAATACCGAAGCGGGCTGATCACCATATACCGTTTCAAGGATCGCTTTATTGGTAACCAGCTTCCGGGATTGGATGCCCCCTGTTTCTATTATCCTGATCCAGTTACCGGCATTCGCCTGCCATGATTGTATGATGTCTTGTTCGTTACTCATTTTGTTTTTTGAAAGAAAGGGCTACTCCGAAAAGTAACCCTTTATTAAAACTGCTATATGTGAAAAAAATCAGAATGCAGGATCAGGTATGCCTGCCATATTTGGATTGTTGTCCCTTTCCAAAAAAGGATAGGGCAGCAGATTCCTTGTTCTTTCTGTATTCGGTCTTGCAAAACGACGCATATCTTCCAGCTTTAGCCCTGACATATACAATTCAATGCAACGATGTTTATATATCTGGTCTAATAACTGGGCTTGTGTAAACGGACCGACCAGCGCCGGCAGTTCTGCACCTACTCCATAAATATCACTTGCAGGAACTTTAGTTACGATCTTATTTAATTCAACCAGGGCATTGACCAGGTCCGGGGTTGCTTGTCTTGCGTATGCCTCAGCTTTGATCAAAGTCATTTCGCCCGGCAGATAAACCGGCCATGGAGTAGTGGTACCAACCCCAAATCCACGGATCTTTGATGCATAAGCCGTAGTCGTATAAAATGCCAGCCTTTTATCGGCGGCATCGGGTTGTAATCCTGCAGGTAATCCTAATGTAGTGTTGTCAACAGCTGCTGTAACATTATTAGTTGAAGTAGCTGTTTCAAAGATCGGGTTCAGATTTACCGTAGAGAAATTGAAAGTCGATGTTACGGTAAGACTTGCCAGGTTTGCTTCCGCCAGGGCTTGTGCATAATTACCTGTATATAATGAGAACCTTGCTTTCATTGCATGCAGCGCATTCGGTATATTGATCCCGGCTGGAATATTAGCGGTGAATGCAGCAGAAATAGGATTCGCATTGATCGCAGTTAAAGCTTCATCAATTACTGCTATTGCATTCGTAAATCCCTGCGCCCTGTCTATAAAGCTTACATTACTTCCTGTACCGTTTGGCACTTTTTCCCAGAACGAGGACAGGTCACTTAATGCCAGTGCTTTAAAAATAGAAGCATAGCCGATAAGACCGCTGGCATATCCTTTGTCGGCCAGCCCCTTTGCTCCATTAATTACATTATCTGCATCATAAATGATCTTGTTGGAACTGGTCCATAATCCACTGGCAAGGGTATTGGTACCATCCACTGACCCGCCACCTAATTGCAATTGATACTCGCCGGTATTACCCTGGTTCAACACAGTCAGTTCTTTTGTTACCAGTCCATTTATCGTGATCCGGTTGTACAATGAACTGGCCCGTCCGGCTGAAGCTACACGCTGCAACCCGACCGAAACACCCGTTAACCCCTGCGGGGAACTGAATACCTGCTGATCTGTGGCAGCATTGGGGTTGGTGTATTCTTTTTTGCAGGACGACTGAAATAAAAGCACTGCTGCTGCTATTCCATATATCGAAAGATTTATTATTTGCTTTTTCATATTGATAATTTATACGATTAAAATTTAGTGGAAATGCCAAACCGGAAAGTACGTGGGATCGGAACAGATCCAAAATCAATACCTCTTAATAATGTACTTTGCCCGGCTGAGTTCACTTCCGGATCATAACCTTTGTAATCATCAAATGAAATCAGGTTACGGCCACTCAGGCTTATGGTCAGGTCTTTAAAGAATTTGATATTTCCTAAATTATAATTTAACGCCACTTCACGAAGTTTTACAAATGACCCGTCATCCACACGCCATTCTTCTATCTGGTAAACACCCAGGATGTATCCGCGTGGTATCTGGCCATTGTGTTCCTGTTCGGCAACTGTACCATTACCTACACCCTGTCTTGTTCTGAAATCGGCGTTGAATACATCCACGCCCTGTACCGCATCGAATTGGAAACTCAGGCCAAGTCTTTTATACCTCAGTTCATTGGTCAATGACGCTGTATAGTCCGGGTTAGGGTCACCGATCACTTTTCTCAGTGTGGTTCCGGTAGGTATACCACTTGCATCACGCTGAGGTGTGTAAGACTGTGGTGAATTTTGAACACCTTTTTCTATCTGGGGAATACCTGCTGCATTTTTTACCAGGTTACCATTGGCATCCACTGCAAAGAAAGTTCCGTAGAATACTCCTACAGGTAATCCTTCCAGCAGGGAAACAGGAGCCCCGGCATTTGTACTGAACAAAGTAAGAGAAGGTCCTACTTCCAGTACTTTATTCTTGTTGTGGTTGTATATAAGCGTTACATCCCATCTCAGGTCTTTAGTTACAACCGGTGAACCTTTCAATAAAATTTCGAACCCTTTATTTTCCAAAGAGCCGAAATTATCAAGCAGGCTGGAAAAACCATTGGTAGGCGCTATCACACGATTGATCAGCATATCTTCCACCTTTTTGCTGTAGAAGTTAAATGTTAATGCGATCCTGTCTTTGAAGAATGACATATCTGTTCCTATCTCCAGTTCTTTTTGCCTTTCCGGCTTCACATTTTCATTAGCTAAAATTCCACTGGATGTAAGCGCTGTTCTGCTCAGGTAAGAATTTGAGGTATACGAATTGAACCTTGAGTAAGCGCCGATACCGGTCAGGTTACCCGATTCACCATACGCTGCTCTCAGCTTCAAAAGATTCCACCAGCCCATATTTTCTTTCCAGAAACGGGATTCAGATAAAAGATAGCTGGCATTGGCCTTTACATAGACCTGGTTGCGTTCATCTTCTCCAAACACAGAAGAACCATCAAACCTTACAGCACCGGTTATAAATAACTGATTCCACAATTTAAAATTCTGCTGGATAAAAGCACCGGAAACAGATAATTCACTCCTGTCGTCAACAGCTGGCAGAACAGTGCTGGCGCCATTTACTGTTTCTACAAAGGGGCTTAAGCCGCGACCCTGTACTAATGCATACCGGTTCTTTTCATACTGTAAAGAATAACCTACCTGCGTAGTAGATCCTATCTGAGGATTGATATTGAACTGATAGGTAGCGTTTATTTCGTTATTGACCTGGAAGAAATTATCATTTGCCGTACTGGCATATCCGTTCAGTGTGGGATCAAGAGTTGGACCGCCTCCCCAGAATGCCGTATTCACATTATACGCAAAGGGTGGCATATAGGTAGTACCATTCTGTCCATAATTATCTATGCCCAGTGTATAATCGATCGAAAATCCTTTGAATGGTTTCAGTTTCAAACCGAGATTACTGATGATACGGTTTGTTTCCTGGCGTTGCTTTAAGTCTTCAATCACAGAAACCGGGTTCACACGGCCTCTTTCACCCACTGCTTTAATATTTCCTAAAGCATCTCTTGTCCAGATATCATGAAAATTACCGATGATGGTTACAGAATTCATTGGCGAGTAGAAT
>DATDIX010000405.1:0-2943 GCA_036520835.1 Chitinophagaceae bacterium
TTCGGAAATATTCAATACAGGGTTTGCCTGTTTGATATAATTTCCCGATCCATTCCGGTTACATACATATACCCTGCCCCCCTTTTCCCATACCAACAGCCTTTGCCCGTTGTTGGTAAAAACGGCTCCTACCGGGGCTACCCAGCCTGAGCCAATACTTGTTGCTGAAAAGCCGGACGGAAGTGATTGTGACTGCGATTGGATACAGCTAATAAGAGTGATGATAAAAAGATATAGCTTCTTCATTATACCGTTGTTTGAGTAATAATAAATGGCTATTCATAAGCAATGACTGGAAGATTTAGCTGAAACAGCGGACTGGTTCAACGATTGTTTAGCAACGGATTGGAGAAAAGCGGCGCCTGTATCAGTACAGATCCCGTCTATAAAAAATGGATATTACGAAGGAGGATGGATGTTTAAGAAGAAGAGCAAAATATAAAATATTTCTTATCCATACAAATTATTAAAGCCCGCCGGCATAGTGCTTTTACTCGAAAACGGCATCCGGCACCCCTTTATTGATCGTATAAGCGGAATAACTGATCTCTACCACCCCCTTTTTATTTTTCAATTTATCCTTTGGCTCCTCTTTTTTGGTGGCCCCGTCATCATAATCAAAGGTGACGCCCTTGGGTAATTTGTAGTCTTTCGTATTAAAAGAAAAGATCACTTTATCAGCCAGGCCATAATCCGCATATTTGCCGTAGGTCATTTCCAGTTCGTAAGTGCCGTTCTCTTTGGTGGTGGTCTTTGTTTTTTTGACCAGGAATTGCTTTTCATCTATATAAAGAGTTGACAGCGCTATATCCGCATTTTCATCATTGGGCAATAGCTTGATGATCCGCAGCCCTGTTTTATCATCTTTTCCCGCATCAATGATCTCGCAGTCGGCGGCATTGGTCATGATATTGGCGATGCTCACATTAATGGACCCTTTCGGGATCAGTGAAATACCGCTGATATTATTGATCTTAAGCTTATCCGGTTTTTTATAAAAAATTTTTACCGTTGCTACAGGGGCCTTTATAAATGTTACATTCATTTTCATCTTCCCCTTTGCTTCGTAATCATTTACTTTATCAAACTTCTCTTTTACTTTCTGCAGCAGCTCTTCTGCCGTTTGCGCCTGCAACGATGCGGAGAACAGGAGCACGGCAAGTACCGTTATTATGGAAGCGGATCGTTTCATTTAGCTTAAAATATTTTTCTTTTTAAAATACCATATTGCTGTGAACAGGAAGGCCGCGGAATAACCCAGCAATATCAACCCGCTCCGGATAATGGCCCGCAGGTTCTCTATAGATCCGTCAATGGTAACTCCCTCTTCTCCTTTTATATAAAAAAATCCTTTCCAGCCGAGCATGTGCGTAGTGAACAGATAAGGTTTTATCGTTTCATCGTAAAAGGGTATCTGCATCTGTGTAAGAATAGTAAATACGATGATCACGCAAACACAGGCCACTATCGGCCCGATGGAATTATCAGCAAAAGTGGAAAGCATAAATGCCAGTGACGCCACCGTAATAAGACCGATCGCTGCAAAAACAAAAGCGGCAATATAGCGCCAAAGAATATCATAGGAAGAAATGATATTTACTTCTTCTCCCCTCGCTACAAATAGCTGGTTAGTGCCAAATACCAGCATGCTGAGGAATAATGAAAGCAGGGCCACCCAGAGCAGCAGTAACAAAGTATAAATACCGGCGGCCGTAAATTTAACCAGCAGCAATTGGGTGCGGCTGACAGGTTTGGATACCAATAAACGAAGTGTTCCCATATTAGCTTCACCGGATATCATGTCGCCGGCGATCAGCGCTACCAGTATCGGAATGTGTATCAGCAAAAGATTAAGAATGATATAGCAGACAAAGTACCCGTTGAGCACCTGGTCGGTGGGAGCATCAAATGTACTGTTCAGCCCGGCCATCATCATACCCACATATTCTTCGCCGCCGAATTTCAGGGCCACCTGTATCAGTAAAATGATCGCCGCTATTACGCCAAACGCAATAAAGGTCCGGGGCCGTTTGAATATTTTGAATAATTCTATTTGCAGCAGTCGCAGCATCTTAGTTTTTTGTCAGTGAGAGGAAGAAATCTTCCAGCGTATGTTTGGGTCTTATCGAAAATATATTCACCTGTCTCTCCACCAGCAGCCTGGTAAGGGCAGGGATATCATTTTTTTGCATTTCCAGCAGGATAGTGCCATTGGTTGTATCCGATAAACTGTTCCCCCACTTTGTTTCTTTGATCACGCCAATAGCCCTTTCTTTTTCATCGGTCCTGATCTCTACCTGCATTTTATCCGGGTTCAGCAAATCCTCGCTCCGTCCTTCCACCACTTTTTTTCCTTTATCTATTATCAGCATCGAGTCGGCTATCAGTTCCATTTCGGCCAGCAAATGCGATGAGACCATGATCGTTTTGCCAAGATCACGGCTTAAGTGGAGAATAAGATTACGTATATCCGCAATACCCTGCGGATCGAGGCCATTAGTAGGTTCATCCAAAATGATCAGCTTCGGGTCATGCACCAAAGCCGTAGCGATCCCTAACCGTTGTTTCATTCCCTGCGAATAGGTCTTTACCTTGCTATTCGCTCTTTCGCTCAAACCAACCCTGTCCAACTGTTCCATTAGTTTTTTCCCTGTCACCTTCATCCCGCTCATGATGGCAAAGATGCGGAGGTTCTCCAGTGCAGTAAGGTATTTATACAGGTCGGGTCTTTCAATGATGGCGCCTGTCTGCCGCAATATTTCCTTGCGGTGGTGAAGAAGGTTTTTTCCAAATATCTCGATGGAACCGGAAGAAGGGGTGATCAGTGTCAGCAGCATGCGGATGGTGGTGGATTTGCCGGCGCCGTTCTGTCCCAAAAAACCATATACCTGCCCGGCGGGCACTTCAAAAGAAAGATCGTTGACGGCTTTTATTTCCCTGAAC
>DATDIX010000406.1:0-9152 GCA_036520835.1 Chitinophagaceae bacterium
CAGGATATAAATTAACACTAACCGCTGCCCTGGTAAAGCTTCGTGAGAAATACCCCGGGTTGGAAGTAACCGGTACAGCCAGCAAAATAAAAGCTATTATTCCCGATAAACTCAAAGAAGGCCATGAAGCGCATTTCGGAAGAGTAATGGAAAAATTCCTCGGTTACCTTGAAAACAAGGATATGCCCGCATGGGAAGTGCCGAATATGCTGGCGAAATATTACACCACAACCAAAGCATTGGAAATCGCATTAAAAAATAAATAATGAAAAAGTTTACGATCGTCCTGTTGCTTTTTATCACGAGCTATAGCTACGCACAATTTCCCAGGGTGGATATACCGGGCTCTGAAGTAAGAAAGATCACTTCTGCTATAGTTGCCGGCCAGGAATATGAACTACAAATATTACTTCCGGGTGGTTATAAGAACAGTACAAAAAAATACCCTGTCGTTTACCTCATGGATTCACAGTGGGATTTTCCGTTGGTAAAATCGTTATACGGCGAACACTACTATGATGGTTTTATTCCCGAACTGATCGTTGTCGGTGTGACCTGGGGCGGTGTCAATCCAAACCCAGACAGTCTCCGGGCAAGAGACTATACACCTACCCGGGAAAACAGGCAACCGCAAAGTGGCGGTGCAGATAATTTTCTTTCCTTTATGAAAAATGAATTGTTCCCCTTTATTGAAACAAATTATAAGGCAGATCCCGCTAACCGAACATTGATGGGTTGTTCATTAGGCGGCCTGGTAACGTTGTATGCTTTATTTACCCAGCCAGAACTGTTCACCGGTTATGCAGCCGCCAGCCCCGCTGTTGGATGGGACAGGGAAGTGCTATACAAGTATGAAAAAGATTTTTCACAGAAAAAATTATCAAGGCCGGTAAGGGTATATATGACGATCGGTGATGTGGAAAGAAGCCGCCCGGTATATGAAAAATTTGCTGTGCAGATGACAGGCAGAAATTATGCGTCTGCAAAAGTCGTATCAAAAATCCTGGAAAACACCGGTCACTCAGGAACCAAAAGCGAAACTTTCGGCAGGGGAATGCAATTTGTATTTGAAAAACCCAAACTGGATCTTGATGCAGCCCTGCTGGATAAATACGCCGGCAACTATGAATCAGCCGGCGGGAATAAGATCGAAATAAAAAATGAGAGCGGCAGGCTGGCATTATACTTCTCTCCCACTTTTAAATATGTTCTGTATTCAGCCAGCGAAACTGATTTTTATTCGACCTCAGAATACTTTAATGTTTATTTTAAAACGGATAACGGGAAACCTGAAGGATTCAGGTTAGAGAGATATGGCAATACTCAATTCATTAAAAAAATAAATTGACATGAGGCTCATCCTGCTCATAACGCTTGTTGTAAGTACATCTTCACTGGCAGCGCAGAAAACAGATTCACTGCCACCCCGTGTATATCGCTGGGACAACCTGGAAACAAAGAAAGAAGATACACGGGTAAGAAGACAGGTAATGGAAGGAAGCACTACTTCCCTTTCTTATTTTGAAGTGCATACTTCAACGCTGGAGCCTGGTAAAGCCCCTCACCCGCCGCATGTACATGATGATATGGAAGAACTGGTGATCGTCAAAGAAGGACAGGTAAAGATCACCATCAAAGGAGTGAGTAAAATAATGGGGCCGGGCAGTATTGCCTTTGCTATGCCCGGTGATGAACACGGTATTGAAAATGCAGGTAGCACACAGGCCACTTACTATATTCTGAAATACAAAGGAAGGTTACCCAACCCCGAAAGGGCAAAACAAGCAGGCGGTTCGTTTATGCTCAACTGGAATGACCTGGCAACATCGAATACCGGTAAAGGATACCGCAGGAACTTTTTTAACAGGGCCACCTCTCAACTGGCGCAGTTTGAAATGCACACAAAAGCAATGAATGCAGACTCATCCAGTCATGCACCGCATACACATGTGCAGGAAGAGATCATTTTGATACTCCGGGGCAATGTGACAATGCATATTGACGGTATACTTTACCCTGCATCGCCGGGTGATGTAATATTTCTTCCTGCCCGCATACCTCATGCTTTATTAAATACAGGTAAAGAGCAATGCGAGTACTTCGCATTTCAATGGAGGAACTGATCACTTAATGCAACAATTAAATGCTATATGATGAAAAAAAATCCTTTCCTGCTTAATTTTTTAACGGCTATACTACTTGCATGTATGTCAACTATAAACGCACAATCACAACCTGTTGGTCCGTTTGATGACCACGGTGATGTAGGAAATCCCAGGCTGAAAGGCTCTGTCAGTTATAACCCGCAAACACAGGAATACACGATGGAAGGCGCCGGTATAAATATGTGGGCCAGTACTGACCAGTTCCATTTTCTATGGAAAAAAATAAAAGGCGATTTTATCATCACGGCCACTATCCGTTTTATCGGGAAGGGAACCGATAACCACCGGAAGATCGGTATCATGGCGAGAGATCAACTGACTACCGGTTCACGATATGCGGATGCCTGTGTGCATGGCGATATACTCAGCTCTTTACAATTCAGGCCATCGGACGGAGCGCCAACTGAGCAGGTGATCGTTTCGTCATACCATCCGACCGATATAGAATTCCAGCGCACAGGCAATGTCTTTACTTTTTCAGCAGCTTCATTCGGCCAAAATTATAAATCTGTAAGCAAAGAACTTCCCCTGAACGAAGAAGTGTATGCAGGGCTTTTCATCTGTTCTCACCGGGATAGTGTAATGGAAAAAGCGGTGTTCAGTAATGTCCGTATCATTATACCTGCGCCAAAAGATTTCCGTCCTTACCGTGACTATATCGGCAGCCATGTTGAAGTAATGGATGTATTTACCGGGCACCGGAAAATATTGCACAGCGCTCCAAATTCGCTGCAGGCACCCAACTGGACAAAGGATGGCAAACATCTTATTTATAATTCGGAAGGGCTATTGTATAAATATGATCTCAGTAACGGCGCTATCAGCACACTCAACACCGGTTTTGCCAACCAGAATAATAACGACCATGTACTTTCCTTTGATGGAAAAATGATGGCCATCAGTAATCATATGGGAGAAAAGAGAATCTCCACTTTGTTTACGTTACCGGCAACCGGTTCTGACAAACCCGTTCAGATCACATCGGTGGACTCAGGTCATTCTTATTTGCATAGCTGGTCGCCGGATGGAAAGAAACTGATCTTTACCGGCCAGCGAAAAAATCAATTTGATATCTGGTCCATTGATATTGCTACCAAAAAGGAAACAGCATTGACCAATACTCCTACTCTGGATGACGGGCCGGAGTACAGTCCTGATGGCAAATGGATCTATTTTAATTCAGTAAGAACAGGCACCATGAAACTATGGCGCATGAGACCGGATGGCAGTAAACAGGAACAGGTAACCTTTGACGAATACAATGACTGGTTCCCGCATTTCTCCCCTGATGGCAAATGGATATTGTATGTTTCTTTCCCGAAGGATATAGATCCGACCGATCATCCGTTTTATAAAAAAATATACTTGCGGCTGATGCCGGCCAGTGGTGGTATACCTAAAACCATTGCTTATGTATATGGCGGACAGGGAACGATCAATGTTCCATCCTGGTCGCCGGATAGTAAGCGGGTTGCCTTTGTAAGTAATACGCAATTGAAATAAATCGTTCATAAGCCATGTGCGGGAAGATATTGATATGTTCTTTGTTGCTGCTGCAATGCTATACCATGGTCAATGCGCAACATGATCTTACTGACTGGCCAAAAGGATCATCGCCCGGGGAGGTCGGGTTAAGAGTAGCCGAACGTTTTGTTGCATCACCTCATGGCGTTTATAATGCGCCGGGGACAAAACCTCATATTCCTTACTTCGAAGTTTGTGCATGGTATGGGGCCCTTTCATTTGCTGATCTTTCCGGCAATAATGACCTGAGAAAAAAACTGGTTGATCGTTTTATCCCTTTGTTTGATACGGATTCTTCCCTTCTTCCCGTTCCTGACCATGTTGACTATACTGTATTTGGCGCTATCCCGCTGGAGATCTACCTGCAAACAAAAATAGACAGGTATTTCAGGCTGGGTAAGATCTATGCCGATACACAATGGAGTGCTCCTGCCGGCCCGCGGGTGGTACCTGCTTCTTATCGCTATCATGATAAAGGTTATACCTGGCAAACAAGATTATGGATCGATGATATGTATATGATAACATTGATACAGGCGCAGGCATACAGGACAACAGGCAACAAAGACTATATCAACCGGGCTGCAAGAGAAATGGTCTTTTATCTTGACTCGCTGCAAAAGACAAATGGTTTATTTTTTCATGCTCCCGGTTCTCCCTTTTTTTGGGGAAGAGGAAATGGATGGATGGCAGCGGGTATGACGGAATTATTAAGGGCTTTGCCAAAAAATAACCCCGACCGTCCCAGGATCATGCAGGGATATAAAACAATGATGGCATCATTACTCCGTTACCAGGCAGAAGATGGTATGTGGCGGCAGCTGGTTGATGACACAGCCTCATGGAAAGAAACATCCTCCACCGGTATGTTTGCTTTTGCCATGATCACCGGTGTAAAAAACGGCTGGCTGAATAAAAAAACTTATGGCAAAGCGGCCCGCAAAGCATGGATCTCTTTGGTCACCTATTTAGATGAGAAAGCTGAAATAACCAATGTTTGCGAAGGAACAGGCGCTGGTAACAGCCGGCAATATTATCTTGATCGTAAACGGATCACCGGGGATATGCATGGACAGGCGCCGTTGCTATGGTGTGCAAGCGCATTGCTGAGAAAGTAAAAGTATAAATTCAAAAAAGTATCTTTTTTTACTTTTGCCTTTTAACTTCACCTGAATTTATCTAAATACTCTTTGGCAAATCTTTCTCCCATCATCCTTTGGCCTTTTGAATTGAAATGCAGGCTGTCGCCTTTATGTTCCAGGTCACGGGTAGAAATAACGGCAGTATGTTTATCCTTAGCAGCGTAAGCATGAATAGCTTCGTTTAGTAACCTGAACTGTTCTTTATTTTTTGGGAAAGAGCCAAGTTCTCCCAGTATTACCGGCAGGCTATCGTTACCGGCAGCCGACCTGAACCGGGTAAATAATACAGCAAGCCTTTCACCGTAATAAGGAATATTATTCTTGTTCGCATCACTTTCACCCTGGTGCCATAAAATACCTTTGATAGTGCCGTATTGTTTTCCCATTTCCATCTTCGCTATAAAATTGGAGAATAATTTTACATTCCGGTAAAGTGAATCACCCAGCCACTGGCTGATGGAACTACCTCCCACCGCAGTCGGGATGATCAAAACAGAAATCTTTCCGGGAATATTTTTAATAAGCGTTTTCCCAAAGGAATATCCGCAATCAAGACCGGTGAGTGATGGTTCATAAAAATGCAGGGGCTCCTTAGCGATGATCAACTGCCCTTTTTCATTAATGGTCAGTATCCTTTTATCAGGTAAAGTATCCCGTGGTTCAACAAGGCCGCGTCCTGCCATATTTGACTGACCGGCTAACAGGAATACCCACAGTTCCTGTTTATTCACAGTTTCCGTCATTACTTCGGTTTGTTTTGGAAAATAGGTTGTCCGGTTAACAACCGCCCTGTTACAGGAATTGACAATAAAAAAAGCCAGTACAAAAAGGATAACTTTCACCGGGAAAATTTATGATAGCTGAAATTAGTGAAAGACAGGCAAACTTAGCTGCACAAAAAAGCAGGAGCAGTGCAACAGTAAATAATTCTTACCACACATTTCTCGGGCAACTATCGGGGTATTTATTGCCGATCAGGAATCCAAGTACTATCTCATGGGTGCCTTTGCTGAAATTATTCAGTCTTGAAGTGGTATAATCATACGCATATCCTGCATTAAAGGTGTTGGATATATTTATTCCGAGCATCCCGGAAAAACCATCTTTGTGGCGATAGCTGCCGCCGATCCATGCGAGGTCACGGTACTGTAACTTTCCATTTACTTCAACCTGCGTGGGCAATGGTTGCATATATTTCACCATAATGGAAGGAATGAAATTGAAATCGTATCCTACCAGGAAGCGGTATCCGGCCGTAGCAAACAGGTGAGGCACTGTTTTGCCTTCACTGGGCCTTATATACTTATCGGAAAAATCAATTTGCTGGGGCACTATCTGCTGCGCTGATACGCCAATAAAATAGTCGGCTGAATAAAGATAAAGACCCGCCGTAACATCCATCCTTGTATTTCGGAGTATGCCTGATGTATAAACGGAGGGATCAACCGTCACATCGCCGAAGTCAAGTTTGTTGGCGTCAAGACTGATACGGTTGATGCCCACGCCAAATCCACCTGATAAACTGGTGCGGGGTGTAAGCCCCATGTGATAGGCATAAGTAGCATACGCTGAAAAATTACTGAGCGGTCCTGTTACATCATTGATGATCTGCATACCGATACCATGATGCGGCTCGGCAGCTGTATATTCTTCCCAGTATCTTTTGCCACGGGGATTTTCACCGGGCATTTCATAGGAAGTAGCCGTAGTGCGGAAGTCTTTTTTACCAATGGGGCCATGCAACGTGAAGTAAGTAGTAACAGGCGCATCCTGTATCCCGGTCCACTGGTGCCGGTGGCTTACCTTCATGTCAACATAATTCTCAATTCCTGTCAGTGCAGGATTGACGATGTACTGGTTAAGTATGTACTGTGTATAATGGGGCTTTTGCTGCGCCATCACCTGCACACTTATCATCAGCATCATAAACAGAAATACTCTTTTCATTGTTTTTTGTTTTCAGTACGGGGGCTAAAAACGAAAGCCCTCTATGTTAAATGGTTCGAAGTTTGAGGTTCGGATACCGAACCTCAAACCTCAAACTATCAGTTTCCCAAAACTTTAAACTCGGTTCTCCTGTTCTTTTCCCTTCCGTCCGGGTTATCCTTTCCGTCAGGGGTCTTATTCGGCTCGATCGGAGCAGATTCACCATAGCCTTTTGCTTTCAGACGGTTTGGATCAATTCCTTTGCTGACCAGGTATGCCACTACACTCTTCGCCCTTGCTTCAGACAATTTCTGGTTATAAGTATTCGGGCCGACATTATCTGTATGCGCCCCGATCTCAATCACCATGGTCGGATAAGTATTGAGCATTCTCACTACTTCATCCAGCGCCGTGGAAGATTCGGGTTTTAATGCCGACTTATTGAAATCATAATACACATTTTCTATCACGAATGTTTCATTTACCTGTGGTGGTTCTGGCTGCAGGCAGAGATCAGGATACTTAAAACTTTCTTCTTCTATATCAACAGGTGTACCCACATCTGCTGAATTGGTGATGAAACCTTTTGATTCCGCTTTTACTTTAACCGGCAGGTGATCTTCCAGTGTAAAGGAATAACCGCCATCAGCACCTACCGTTGTTGTATGAACCGTTTTACCCGTAGCTGCATCGGTTACAGTCACCGTAGCGCCGGTCAATGGTTGTGCCGCATCGCATGATACGATACGTCCGGCTATTTGCTTCAGCGGTCTTATTTTTTTCAGGTAAAATAATTCAAGACAGCAGGCTGCATCACGGTCTGAGCTCAGCAATACATCTTCCAGTATATTTTTTGCACCGCCGCGGCTGGTAAAATAAATATCATCTTTTATTGAATTAACAGGATAGCCGAAATTAACGGGTGCCGAAAAATTGCCGACCGTTCCCTTGCTGTAAAAGAAATCATATCCACCCATTCCAACTCTTCCATTGCCGGAAAAGATAAGTGAGCCTGATGCTTCATGATAATAAGGCGCCTGTTCGTCCTTTTCGGTGTTGATCACATTGCCCATATTTACCGGGGCGCCGGGTTTGCCGTTGGCATCGAGCGGGGAATACCAGATATCAAAGCCGCCTTGTCCGCCGCTCCTGTCGCTGGCAAACAATAAATATTTTCCATCGGGAGTTACAAAAGGTTGCTGTGTGTTAGCGCCTGCCACATTGATAGAAGCATCGAGCAATACCGGTTCGCTCCATTTATCACCACTCTTACTGCTGGTATAAATAGCAGATGTTTTGCTGGTTCCTGTGACTGTCCACCTGGTCAGGAAGATCGTATTTCCACCGGGCACTACCGTTACCACTCCCTGGTGCATATCTTTTGCCTGTGCTATCGTTGCTTTTTTTACTTCTCCCAATGTTCCTTCAGTATAAACAGCCTGGTAAACACGGTTGGTATATACTTTTGTTTTGGCTGTTGTATCATCCGGTCTTGTAGAAGTAAACAACAGGGTATTCCTGTCCAGCCAGGCCGGCGCATAGTTACCACCTGTTGAGTTCAACCCTGCCGGCGCTTTATTGACGGTATAATATTTAAGATCTTTTTTCTTTAACTGGTCCTGGATAAAACGGAGATTCTTCACTTCTCTTTCGGCGCCTTTTTTATACTCGTCATCTGTCGTGTATTCGGCTAAAAAAGTACTGAAGGACTGCTCTGCTTCCCCGTATTTACCCAATGCCCGTAACATAGTAGCATAATGATAACCGGCTAATGGAAATTTGCTTTTATCCATTTCCATTGCCTGTTTGTAATACGGTTCCGCTTTTGCCGGGTAATTCAGCATTCTGTATGACTCTGCCAGCCGCCATATCGCCTGCTCCTTGCTGGAAATCGCAGGCGCTGTCTTTTTAGACGAACTCTGCGGTGAATAGGGATTGTACTCAGGCCTGTCTTTTCCTTTATCGCTGCCAAAGTATTTTTCATAATACTGTGCAGCAGAAAAATAATCGCCTTTCTGGAAATAATTATCCGCCGCTTTCAGGTAATCCTGAATGTACTGTGCATTCACAGAGAACGCCAGGGATAAAACAACTGAGGTGAAGAATATTTTTTTCATTCCAATTATGTTAGTGTATATAAGTAGTTGTTGTTTGCATATTGTTTATAGCCTTGGACAAACGAATTCTATTTCCGGCGTCTTGGTCGCTTTTTTCCCGATGAATGAAAGCGATATTTCAAAACTGTTCGAACCAGTCGCCATCTTACCCAGGTCAGATATATTGACATCATAGCTGGCCCCGATCACCATATTCTTGTACGTAAATCCTACAAAGGGTGATATCGCATCTTCAAACCGGTAATTGGCGCCCAGCATTACATCTACACCCGGCGCTG
>DATDIX010000407.1:0-55954 GCA_036520835.1 Chitinophagaceae bacterium
GCATCTTTATGGCGCCTTTTATGCCTACACTCAAAATGAGCTGGGAAGCTGGCTGCAAAACAGGTTCCATCTTTGGCGAAACCCGTACGATAGAATTGTGCATTTTAGTTTTGGCTTTTTTATGGCTTATCCATTCAGGGAATTATTGATAAATAAATTTCATGTTTCTACCAGGGCTTCCTGGTTGTTACCGGTTGAAATTGCTTTTTCATTTGGGACAATTTTTGAATTAATAGAGTGGGGTGTTGCCGAGTTTACCTCAAAAGAAACCGGGGAAACTTATGTTGCGACTCAAGGTGACGTTTGGGATGCACACAAAGACATTGCACTGGCAGCAATAGGAGCCGGAGTTTCAATGTTGATTACTTATCTTTTTTATTATACTAAGCGAAGAAATTTGCTAAAAAATAACAACAGCTAACAAAAGCATCCTTTTCCCGAGTCTCCTCCGGCAGTTTTCGGGAACAATCAGAAAACCAGCGGAGGGACTCGTTGATAAATGAGAATATAACATCAACTGCATTAACTTTACTCAGCTTCGGTTCGGGCTGACGAATCACGGAATATCAGCACAGCAGAAAGCCCTAGCCGTTGTGCGCAAGTACGTTTCAAATTTTAAGATAATGAAGAAACAAATATTTATAACTGTTCTCTTAGTTCAAATCCTGTTATTATATACATCACAGGCTATAGCCCAAAATAATTTTACTCCGCAGTGGAGCAAAGGCATTGTATGGTATCAAATCTTCCCGGAAAGATTTAACAACGGGGACCCGGATAACGACCCGAAAGTAATTGACCAAAACGGAGCGTATCCTTTTGACGACACATCAGCTTTCCAAATTCATCCATGGACCAGCGATTGGTATCAACTGCAACCTTACGAACAGGAAAATGGGAAAGGCATTTACTACAATATACAGCGGAGAAGGTATGGAGGTGACTTGCAGGGAGTAATAAATAAGCTCGGTTACCTGCAATCATTGGGCGTAAATGCCATATATATGACACCCATTTTCTGGTCTCCCTCCTCACATAAATACGATGCATTATGTTATCATCATGTTGACCCTAGTTTTGGACCCGATCCGGAAGGAGATATAGAAATGATGAAGAACGAAAATCCGCTGAAGCTGGAAACATGGGTATGGACAAAGGCTGATCTGCTTGCGTTGAAGCTGATTGAAGAAGTGCACAAACGAAAGATGTACATCATCTTTGATGGAGTGTTTAATCACTTAGGTGTAAAGAATTTTGCCTTTCAGGATGTAGAGAAAAACCAGCAGGCATCTGTATACAAAGATTGGTTCGATATTATAAGCTGGCGGGATAGCGCTAAAAGCACAAAGTTCGAATACAAAGGATGGTTTGGTATAAAAACACTGCCTGAATTAAAAGAAGATAGTACCGGCATAGTTGCAGGACCGAAGCAATACATTTTTAATTCCACCATGCGCTGGATGAACCCTATGAACAAAGGGGTTGCTCATGGCATTGATGGCTGGCGCCTGGATGTGGCTTATGATGTTGGTCATCCTTTTTGGAAAGACTGGCGTAAATGGGTTCGCAGTATAAATCCAAATGCCTATCTGACAGCCGAGCTGGTTTATCCCATTGAACGAACCAGGCCCTATTTAAGCGGTGATGAATTTGATGCTACCATGAATTACAATTTTGCTTTTATCATGCATGATTTCTTTGTGCAGGATACAAGCGCTTCAACGGTTACTGCGTTTGATAGTAAGCTGAAAGAATTGCGGGAAGCTTTTGGTGAAAATGTGGCGCTAAATATGCAAAACCTTATGAATAGTCATGATGCAACCCGTCTTGCAAGTGCCGTTGCCAACCCTGATGGTAAAAAGTTTGGTGCGTGGGGCCAGTATTTTAACTGGAGCCAAAAGAGCAACAATAGAAATTATAATGCACGGAAGCCAACGCCGGAACAAAGACAAAAACAAAAATTAATAGTAGCATTTCAAATGCTTTACTTAGGTTCGCCTATGTTTTTTTATGGGGATGAAGCCGGGATGTGGGGAGCCAACGACCCCGACTGCCGAAAACCAATGCTGTGGCCAGGTAAGAAGTATGATGCGGAAACTTTTAATCCCGACCAAACTAAACATGCACCGGATAGTGTAATATTCGACCGGGATTTATTTGATTGGTACAGGAAGTTCATCGCCTTACGTCAGCAGTATAAGTCTATCAGGCTTGGCAGCTACAACACTTTGGCAATAGATGATGAAAAAAAGCTGTATGCATTCAGTCGTAAAATTGGCAACGAAGAAGTGATTGTTATCGTTAACCGTAGCGACAAATCTTTGTTATTCACACATGCGGCATTAAAAACGAACAAGTATAAAAATCTATTTACCCGCCGATCAGTCGTTAACCAAATTAACGTGAATGCTATGGATGTTGTAGTGCTGGGTAATAAATAAGATTAAACTCTCAATCCGGGTTCGTGTCCGTAATAAGTAAGGGCAGCCCCGGTGCGTTTCTCCCCGCCCCGATAAGGTAACTGGATCATCCCGGTAATGTGCGGATGGTATTGTTGATCCGCTATTTGATTTATCAGCTACAATTACTTTTAATAAACCCTGCAATATATCATAACGAAAGAAGGCACTGCAAGCAGTGCCTTCTTATATTAACCCTTAGTGTATAAATATGACTTAAGAACGTGATACGCTGCTGGCCCCGCTTGTTTTAATATCGCGGATCAGGCCTTCCCCTTTATAATCTATATCGCTGGCGCCGCTGGCTGTAGCCGATAACTCTTTATTCACTGTTATTTTAATTGCGCTGGCTCCCGATGCCTTTACATTACAATAATCGGTTGACAGGCCAAATGCTTTGAAAGAGCTGGCGCCGCTGGCATCCACACTCAGGCTTACCGTACTGCCCGTGATCCTCGTATCGGAGGCGCCACTGATATCAAATACCAGTTCTTTTGCCTCTATCTTACCTTTCAGGTCACTGGCGCCTGACAGGTCAACCAGTAATTCATCTGCTTTTAAGTCGCCAACAATGGACAGGTTGCAGGCGCCGCTGGCTTTCAGCTTATCAATATTCTTAAAAGAGATATAAGCCTTCAGCTTTTTATTTCCTTTGGTCCATTTCATGCCTTTGTTATCCCAGCCTATATGAAGCACCCCATTCTTAACTTCAACTTTAATATGTGCCAGGTATTTTTGCTCCGAAGCGCTTACAGCTACTTTTTCTTCGTTTGCCTGTGTCAGCAAAACATCAAAAGCGCTGGACACACTGATACCGTGAAAATCCTTTGCCTCCCTGACCTCAATGTTAGGATCACTCACGGTAGGTTGTGCATGTGCCACTGCACCCAACAATACAATTGATACGATAGCTACTAATTTTTTCATACTTGTTTTTTGACCGGCCCTGTTACTTATATTTTCTTTATGCTCGATGAACCGCTTGTTTTTACATCTTTGACAACAGCGTTGCCTTTATACGAAATATCACTGCTGCCGCTGGCAACAGCTTTCAGTTCTTTATTCACGGTAATCTCTACATCGCTGCCACCACTGGCTTCCAGGTCACAAATATCAGTGATGAGTGAATAGCCGCTGAAATCGCTGCCGCCGCTGGCATTGATCTCCAGTTTCTTTACGGTTCCGGAAATACCAACATCGCTGCCACCGCTGGCTTCTACGAACAGGTCATTCGCATTTACTTTACCATTGAAATCTGAACCGCCTGAGATATCAAGCTTCAACGTGCTTACTTTGATGGCGCCTTCTACCTCAATATCCGATCCGCCGCTGGCCGTGAGTTTATCCAGTGTTTTAAAAGCTACATAAGCTTTCAGTCTGCGGTCGCCCCTATTTTTATCGCTGTTCTTATGATCATACCAGATGTTCAACACACCGTCCTTTACTTCCGTTTTAATAAGCGCTTTGTATTGGGCCTCAGAGGCGCTGACTGCAACCGATTCATTTCCCTGCGACAGGTAGAGATCGATCCCGCCTGAAACAGAGATAGCATGATAACCGCTTACATTTCTTTTTTCTGCATTGGGATCATTGATGGTTTTCTGCGCAGTGATTGCGGAGAAACTGGCAACAAGCATTAATAGGCTAAAAATTTTTTTCATGATCATGTTTTTATGGGATTATTAAATCTTGGAAACTGACCCGCCGGTATTGGTCTTGATACTACGGATACCACCATTGCCTTTGTATTTTATATTGCCTCCTGTATTGGCCTTTGCATTTAGTTCCTTTTCCACTGTGACCAAAACACTGGCGCCGGTACTTACTGCAGCGCTGCATTCTGAGGTATTCAAGTCCTCGCCCAAAAATTTACTACCGGTTTCTCCTTCCACATCGAGGCTGCCAGCCTTACCGGTGAATGTGATCCTTGACCCCGTCTCCTGGTCTACAGTCAGCGTAGCAATATCGATCTCTCCCTTTACGGTCCCGCCCGTGTTGGCCCTGAGATCAACAGAAGAAGACCTGAGCACTCCACTTATTTCCACCTTTGCACCTGTCGTAACTTCCAGTTTATTCAGCGTCTTATAAGATACATAAGCTCTCAGGTTCTTGCTTTCATTCTTTTTATTGATAGCCCCCACCCTGGTATCATAATATATTTTCAATATCCCGTTCACTACTTCGGTAACGATCCGGGCCCTGTATTCGACCTTTGAGGCGCTGACGGCCACTTCTTCGGTACTGCCTTCTGTCAGGATCAGTTTGATACCGGTCGCCACGTCAATTCCATGAAAACTGGCGATGGTTCTTTTTTCTGCGTTGGCATCACTTATCGTTTTCTGTGCCAGCAGGTTATAGCAAGTAATGGCCAGCAGGAGTGATAGAAAAAGCTTCTTCATAAACAAAATGGTTTTGAGTGGTACGAAGACTGCGGTAGAAAAGTTACAACCCTTTAGGAATTTTTTTACCCTTAATTTTGCTGCCAGTTCTTAAAATATGTGTCCGGCAATGAATAGGCCGGCACTCAGCGTTTCCCGGGGTGTTCGCCCCTGAGCAAGACCCTTCGGCAAGCTCAGGGCCGATCTGAGATCATACCCGTAAAACCTGATCAGGGTAATGCCTGCGCAGGGAAGGAGGTCAGTTAGTAGCCCTTTCTCCAACAGCATTTCCCTCTCATTTTTTAATCATTAAAACCTAAAAAAATGAAGAGGATTGCGATCATCCATTTTTTATTATTCTGCTCTGCTGCATTGAATGCGCAACAGGAAGAAAACAAAGACAGTTTCTATTTACTAAGCCCGGTGGAAGTAAAAGCTATCCGTGCCGGGGAAAATGCTCCGTTTACCAAAACCAACCTGACAAAGAAGGAAATTGGTAAACTCAACCTGGGACAGGATATTCCCTTCCTGCTCAATCAAACCCCTTCTGTAGTTATCAATTCTGATGCAGGTAATGGAGTAGGTTATACCGGCATCCGCATCCGCGGCACAGATGCCACCCGGATCAATGTTACTCTAAATGGTATTCCTTACAATGATGCGGAAAGCCAGGGAACCTTCTTTGTTGATCTGCCAGATTTTTCTTCATCGGTGGGGAGTATTCAAATTCAAAGAGGCGTCGGCACTTCATCCAACGGGGCCGGTGCATTTGGCGCCAGTATCAATTTCAGTACAAATGAAGTGAACAAGGAAGCTTATGCAGAATTCAATAACAGCTTTGGTTCATTCAATACCTGGAAGAATACCATAAAAGCAGGCACAGGTTTGTTGGGAAATCATTTTACCATTGATGCCCGTCTTTCCCGCATCAACAGTGACGGATATATTGACAGGGCTGAAACAGACCTGAAATCATTTTATATTTCAACGGCCTGGCTGGCAGACAAATCATCCTTACGGCTGAATATCTTTTCAGGAAAAGAAAAAACTTACCAGGCATGGAACGGTGTATCAGAAGCCGATCTGAATAACGGTAACCGTACCGTCAATTATGCTGGTATGGAAAAACCCGGTGAACCGTACAACAACGAAACAGATAATTTTCAGCAGGACCATTACCAGTTATTCTTCGATCATCGCTTTACCGATAAGCTGACATTTAATACCGCCTTTTTCCTGACAAAGGGTAAAGGATACTATGAGCAATATAAAGCCGGTGAGGACTATGCTGATTATGGATTGCCTGACCCTATGCCGGGTGTATCATCTACCGATCTTGTGCGCCAGTTATGGCTGGACAATAATTTTTACGGGAACATTTTTTCGCTGCAGTTAAAGAACAAATTATCTCAATTTACTTTCGGCGGCGGCTGGAACAGGTTTGACAATAACCACTATGGAGATATCACCTGGGCGCAGAATGGTCTGCCCGCACCCACTTACAGGTGGTATGACGATGATGCAAAAAAAACAGACCTGAATATTTATTTCAAACAGCAGACCCGGTTTTCCAGCAATTGGTATTTGTTCTATGATCTGCAATACCGGCATGTATCTTATACCATTGATGGCTTCAGGGATAACCCGGCTGTTAATGTCGACAGTGATTTTGATTTCTTTAATCCAAAAGCCGGTATCAGCTACAACAAGAACGGGTGGAAAGGTTTTTTATCTTATAGTATTGCCAACAAAGAACCGAACCGCGACGATTTTGAAGCCGGCATTGAGCAGCAGCCAAAAAGTGAAAGGCTCAACGATATTGAACTGGGTATTGAAAGAACATACCGCCAAATCAACTGGTCAGCTACGTTTTACTATATGCAATACAAAGACCAGTTGGTACTGACCGGCCAGATCAATGACGTAGGGGCTTATACAAGAACAAATATTCCTAAAAGTTACCGCATGGGCGTAGAACTGCAGGGTGCAGCTAAAATCAATTCATGGATGAATGTATCCGCCAATCTTGCCCTCAGTAAAAACAAAGTGCTTGACTTTACAGAATACCTGGATGATTACGATATCGGCGGACAAAAGACCAACCAGTATAATGAAACTGATATTGCTTATTCACCTGCAGCGGTCGGAAGCGCTGTCATCAATTTTTTACCTGTCAAGAATACCGAACTGAGTTTGCTGGGTAAATATGTAAGCAAGCAATACCTGGACAACACACAGAATGAAAGCAGGAAACTGGATGCATTTTATACGCAGGATGTACGGTTGATCTATACATTCAAATGCAAATGGCTGAAAGAAGTGAACATCACCGGGCAGGTAAATAATATCTTCAATAAGATGTATGAGCCCAATGGCTATACGTTCAGTTATATTTATGGAGGGGAAACGATCACGGAAAATTATTACTTCCCGATGGCGGGAACGAATTTTATGATCGCAGTAAATATCAAATTATGAATGCAGAATTAAGAGTTATGAATTGATTCTCCGGAATTCATAACTCTTAATTCATAATTCTAAATTCAACTTTCTTAACTCTTATTACCAAAAGCCTCCTGCCAGCCCAGCATACCACCGGTCAGGTTCTTTGTATTGGTAAAACCCATGGCTTCAAGAAACATTGCGGCCTGCCCGCTGCGGTTGCCGCTGCGGCAATAAAGCACCACTTCTTCCCCTTTCAGGTTTTCGATCTCATCTATCTGCATGGTTTGTATATGGCCTAATGGTATAAGCGTACCGCCTATATTGAATTCTGCATTCTCATGTGGCTCACGAACATCGACCAGGTTCACTTTTTCCCCGGCATCCAAACGGGTTTTCAATTCTGCTGCTGAAATATTTTTCATATATGATCATTGATCCTGCAAAGGTACAATAACACTGTCAGTTACCGGTTTTTCAAGCTGCAGAAATACATCGATGGTCTGGCCTGTTCGGATATATTGGAATTTATTGTCACCATCTAATCTTTCAGGGACCTGCCTGTGAATGTAGGCATTGCATGTATCAGTAATATCCGGCGCTATGACAACGCCTATCAATAATCCATGTGACTCGATCAGCGCTTTTGCATCACAAAAACGCATACCATAAAGCTGGGGAACAATGAACTTCTCGCTGCCAACGCCGGTGCCTAATACAAAAGAGATCACACTACCCATGGGGATCTTTGTCCCCGGGGTTATGATCTTTCTTTCAAATAATTGTCTTAATACAGCATTCCTTGCATAGTTTGATTCATATACCGTATCGCCTAAGCGCAGTCCCATATTCTTTAGTTCCATTTCAGCGCTTCGATAGCTGAAGCCTACCAGGTTGGGCATCTCTATTTGTGGTGGTACAGCCCGGTTGATAGTAAGAAAAACAGTCCTGTTCACTTTCACTATTTCATCAGCTTCAGGAAACTGCTTGATCACCTTTAATGGCTTGACTGTATCCACATAAATGGAATCCTGTATCTCTACTTCAAAGCCTGCTTTTTCCAGGATCTCTTCTGCTTCTTCAAAAGTTTTACCTGTCACGGAAGGAACCGTTTTTGATTCATCGTGATGCGTGATCCAGTTAAGTGAGAAAATGAAAATGAATAATACAGCTACAGCAAGCAATGCCCCTGCAAGGATATTGAGCCATAACGGCCGGTGTGTGATGAATTTGAACACAGATTTAATTTTGAAATTCCCCAATTATTGCAATGCTTCTTCTACCAATTTAGTATAAAACTCTTTCAGGCTCCATCCCATCTCCTTGACCTGCTGCGGCACTATGCTGGCATCACTCTGGCCGGGAATAGTGTTTATCTCCAGCATAAACGGTTTTCCGGCTTCCTCATTGTATATAAAATCAATTCTCACTACACCACGGCAATTAAATACGGCATAGATCGTCCGGGCAGCGTCCCTGATCTTATCGGCGATCGCCTCGTCTACCGGCGCCGGGGTTACTTCTGTTGATTTGCCCTGGTACTTGGCTTCAAAATCAAAAAAGTCTTTATCGTCATGTGCCTTTACTTCCGTAAGCGGCAGTACAATGATATTGCCTTTTGTTTTAAATACACCGACAGTAAATTCCCTACCCTGTATCATTTCTTCCACCAGCACCTGGTCATCTTCTTTAAATGCTTTACCAATAGCTGCTTCAAGATCCCCTGCTTTGGTCACTTTGCTCATGCCAATGCTGGAGCCGCCATTGTTAGGTTTTACAAACACCGGTAATTTCAGTTCGCTGGCTATTTGCGAAACAGGCACCGGTGAATGCCTGAATAAATGGACGGAATTGGCTACACCTATACCCGCCATTTTTGCCACGGCTACCGTATATCTTTTGTTGAAAGTGATGGCCGATGTGCCGGCATCACAACTGGTGTAAGGGATTTTTAGCGTATCAAAATAACCCTGCAGCTTACCATCTTCACCGGGAGTGCCGTGCATGCCAATGAATACCGCATCAAATTTTATCTTTTCATGATCCAGTTGAATCGAAAAATCATTTTTATCGATCGCCACTTTCCGCCCGTCATCAAAATGATAGAACCAGCCACCGGGGTTTATATCGATCTTATATACGTTGAATTTCTCCCTGTCGAGGTTGTTCCCGATCGTGGTTGCGCTTTTATAAGATATTACCGCCTCGCCTGAAAATCCGCCGGTCACAAGAGCTATGGTCTTCTTCATGTATTGAATAATAGTTTGACAGCGCAAATATTGAGGAAAAATCGGTCAGCCCGAAATTTCAAATGCTAAAAATGAAAGAAACTTCCTTGTGTAATCATTTTCTCCCCTTCAGGGGCTGGGGGCATAAGAAAGGTGAAGGCCGTTTCTCCTTCACCTTTTTACGACGGGAAATATCACCCGCCAAAGATGAGCAGCAGAGCTGCTATATTTATTATAACTCTAAGTTAAACTCTTCTGTTAAGAAATCATACCACGCCTCCTCTTAAATTTATGCACAGTGTGCATAAGTTTTTTGAAAGAGCTATATATGTAATTTATCTTTTTTAGCTATCAATTGCTCTACCGTTTCCTGGTACATTTCATCAGGAACGCAGCAATCAACCGGGCAAACAGCAGCACATTGAGGCTCTTCATGAAAGCCCTGGCATTCGGTGCACTTATTAGGCGTGATATAATAAATATCGGTAGCGACGGGAGCATTCTTCTGGTCAGCAGTTACCACCGTTCCATCGAGCAGGGTAAAAGACCCTTTGACAGTAGTGCCGTCTGCAATGGCCCACTCTACCCCGCCTTCATAAATGGCGTTATTGGGACATTCAGGTTCGCAGGCGCCGCAATTGATACATTCTTCTGTGATCTTAATAGCCATATGCTTTGATTAATGTGTTGAGGTTAATTTTGCAGTCCTAAGTTATTGAAACAAAATTAATCTTTGCAAATGAATTTACAATACCGTATTGACCTGTTAGTACAACTCGGCGAATATATTTTATCAAATGATATACCCTGGCAGGAAGCCAAAGAAAAAGCCAGCAGGGAAAACGGCTGGTTCATTCCTGAATTTGTTGACCTTGCTGCCGGCAGTATTGCAGACTCATTCCTGCAAAAAGATATTTTAGAAAAATGGACATCGGGGTATCAATTGCCCGCAGATAATCCCAATCCAAAGTCTGTTGGTATCGTCATGGCCGGTAATATACCACTAGTGGGTTTTCATGACTGGTTATGTGTATTTATTTGCGGACATAAATCGATCATTAAACCATCTTCAAAAGACGATGCATTGATAAGACACCTTATTGCCAAACTGGTTGAATGGGATAAAGAAGTGAATGAACTCGTTCAGTTTGCTGAAATGCTGAAAAATGCTGATGCGTACATTGCCACCGGCAGTAATAATTCGGCCGGCTATTTTGAATATTATTTTAAAAAATATCCTCATATCATCCGCCGCAACCGGACCTCTGTTGCTGTATTGACGGGGGATGAAACAAAGGAAGACCTGGTAAAACTATCTGATGATGTGTACCGGTATTTCGGTCTTGGTTGCCGCAACGTGACAAAGATCTATGTACCTAAAGACTATGACTTCATTCCGTTGCTGCGAGCTTTTGACAGATACAATCACCTCGCTGAAAACCATAAATACAGGAACAATTATGATTACAACCTCGCTATTCTTCTGCTGAACAAAAAAATGTATATGAGCAATGCTTCCATCCTCCTGGTAGAAGAGGCCTCCCCCTTCTCCCCGATCAGCCAGTTGCACTATGAGTTTTATGACGACGCAGGCACATTGATCAATTCATTAAAGAAAAATACTGCCGTACAATGCATAGCCGGCAAAGGTTTTGTCCCTTTTGGCAAAACACAACAACCGGCGATAACCGATTATGCTGACGGGGTTGATACCCTGCAATTCCTGGCCGGGTTGTGAAAAAAACCGGTTCATATTCCCCTGAAATTGTAATAAATTTGTACTACAAGTACGAAGAGCTTAGTAAAGGATTTGTTAAACTAAACAGGCGGGCAGTGAGTAAGTTAGACAGTTTGTTACCTTGTGTCACTAAGGCATGCAATTTGACGATACTGATCCTGGTATAAATAATATCCAAATAAAAATAAAGGAGTAACCGAATATGAAATGGAAACAACTATTACTGATCGTTGCTGTTAGCGCAACCTCAGCTGTTGCCAGTGTGTGGACATACAATAAACTGGCCCCTAAAGAAACTGTTTACGCAAAGATCTCCGCTGAAAATCTTCCTGCAAACTATGCAGGATTTACTGACAACGTGGCGGGAGTGGCTGACCCGATCGATTTCACAAAAGCAGCAGGTACAACTGTGCCGGCAGTGGTGCATATCAAAACAAAGATCCCTGCAAAGAGAGTAAACAATAATCTCGGAAGGGGAAATGATATGGACGACATCTTTGACAGGTTCTTCAATTTTCCGCAGGTAAGGCCAGAACAAAGAGCTTCCGGCAGCGGTGTACTCATCAGCGATGACGGGTATATTGTTACCAACAACCACGTAATTTCTGATGGTGGCACCGGGGTGGCCGATGAAATCACCGTTACCCTTAGCAGCAAAAAAGTATATAAGGCCAAAGTGATCGGGAGAGATCCCAGCAGTGATATCGCTGTATTAAAAGTGGATGGCACTAATCTTCCTTATTTGATCTATGGCAATTCTGATAATGTAAAATTGGGCCAATGGGTGCTGGCAGTAGGTTACCCGCTTACGCTGGAAACCACTGTGACCGCCGGTATCGTCAGCGCCAAGGGAAGATCCATTGGTATTAACCAACGCCAGAGCCAAACACCGATCGAATCATTCATACAGACTGACGCAGCCGTAAACCAGGGTAACAGTGGCGGGGCATTGGTAACTACAGACGGGCAACTGATAGGCATAAACTCAGCGATACTTGCACCGAATGGTACGTATGCAGGTTATTCCTTTGCCATACCTGTGAACCTGGTAAAGAAGATCGTAAATGATCTTATCAAATTCGGGGATGTAAAAAGGCCCTATCTAGGCATTTCAGCAGAATCAACTAAAATTGAAGCAGGTGATGGCGCCCATATTGGCGCAGTTGCCAAAGATGGCGCCGCTGCCAATATAGGTTTGAAAAAAGGAGATATCATCACGGGCATCAATGATGTGCCTGTTAATTCATGGACAGAGTTGCAGGGAACCATTGCTTCGTATAATGCAGGGGATAAAGTGAAAATATCTTACAAACGTGAAGGCAAGGAATACACCACCAGTGCCACCCTGAGTACAAAAACAGGCACCTATGATGAAATTGCTTCCAGCGGAATTGGCGCTGCACTCGGTGCCGACCTGGAAACACTGGATAAGAAAAAAGCACAGGAGTATGAAGTGGAAGGTGGCGTGGTTGTAAAAAATATTAAAAAGAGCAGCCCGCTTGGACGCACCAAAATGCAGGATGGATTTATCATTTTAACGGTGAACGGGCAGGATGTGACCAGTGTGCAAAATCTTGGCCGCCTGCTTTCCACCCTTGACGGTACGGTACAGGTAGAAGGTATTTACCCGGGCAACGATGGTATTTATCGCTATCCCCTGAGCCTTGATGATGAATAAAAAAAAATCCGCTATACAAAAATGCCCCGCTGTTACGGGGCATTTTTATTTGTGTTTATTTTTCAAATACAAGATAACTCCACTTGTTCATTTCAAAAATCTTATCCGAACTGAAATCGTGGGATATGCCTGTGAATACATTTATATAAACACCATGCATCACCGCGCCGATGATAGTAAACCTTAAATGGTCCTGTGGCGACAGGTTTAGAATAACGACCACTTCCCTGTCCTTATTCTTACGCAAATAAGCAAACACGTTAGCATTATTGTTGGTTTCGAGCCGGTACATCCTTATACCCGGGTCACCCGCATTTAAAGCGGGGTTGTTCAGGCGAAGTGTCAATAAGGTTTTATAAAACCCATGCAGTTCATTTTTCCCTGTCCAGGGAATCAGGTCTTTGTCAAAAAAATGAAGCCGTTTATTGGCCATTGGCAGTTCCTGGCCGCTATAGATCAACGGTATTCCTCCCCATGTGGCACATAATACAGCAAAAGGCACTGCAGCATCTCCCATCCTTTCATATTCACTTCCGCTATGAGAATTCTCATCATGATTACTGGTGAAAAAAGCTCTTAATGCAGTAGGCGGGAAAACCATTTCATACTTATGCAATACAGCATCAAGCCCGTTCATGCCCGTTTCTCCTTTCTTGAATTTCTCCATTGTATGCAGTAACTCCCAGGCATAAGACGCATCAAACACTTCATGATAACTTACTTCTTCTGTTTCTGCCAGCCAGAATAAAGGTTTTATTGCATCCAGTTCCACTCTTGCCTGCTTCCAGAAATCAAGCGGTACGAGGTGCGCCATATCGCAACGGAACCCATCAAGATCACATTCCTTCAACCAGAACTTCATGGCTTTTATCATTGCCTTCCTGAGTTCCGGGTTGGTAAAATCCAATTGTATCACATCTTCCCAGTCCGGGAAAGGTGGCCGGAACTCACCCTCTTCATTCTTTGAATAAAACCCGGGATCTGTCTTTGTCCATACATGATCCCAACCGGTATGATTGGCCACCCAGTCGATCATCACTTTCAATCCAAGCTTATGCGCCTTCCTGACAACACTTTTAAAATCTTTTAATGTACCGAACTCAGGATTGATGGAAACATAATCCGAACAGGAGTAATAACTGCCGAGTGTGCCCTTCCGGTTTTCAAGCGATATAGGCGTGATTGGCATGAACCAGATCGTTTGCACACCCATGTCTTTTAACCGGGGCAGTTCTTTTGCAAAAGCGTTAAATGTTCCTTCAGGGGTATACTGGCGCACATTTACTTCGTAGATATTTGTCTTATGTGCCCAGTCAACTGTTTGGAAAGGTTTACTCATCGGTTTCTTCTTTGTGACAGGCCAATCGGGATATCCTGTCCTATTCTTTATACAATATTAAGCCAACTAAAGCTAAATTTGTATCCTGTTATTACAGTCGCTCATGAAAAATTTTGAGGTTCCCATCATATACCGGAGTCCGTTGATCACCGCTATTAAAAAAAAGCGGAAAGAAATGGATAAAATGAAGAAAGACTTTACACCTACCCTGCTTGACTTTGGCCCTGTTCATATTTACCTGGCCCGTCATTTCGGGTTTTGTTACGGTGTGGAGAATGCGATTGAGATCTCTTTCAGGACCGTAGAAGAAAACCCGGGCAAGCGGATCTTTTTATTAAGTGAAATGATCCATAACCCGCAGGTAAATGCCGACCTGCAATCACATGGTGTAACATTTCTCCAGGATACTAATGGCAAACAACTGGTCCCTTTTGAGGAACTGGCTGAAGATGACATTGTGATCATTCCCGCATTCGGTACCACACTGGAGATCGAAAAAAAGTTAACCGACCTGGGCATCCCCACTGAAAAATACAATACCACCTGTCCTTTTGTTGAAAAGGTCTGGAACCGCAGTGAAGCGATCGCTAAAAAAAATTATACCATTGTTATTCATGGCAAACCCAACCACGAAGAAACAAGGGCCACTTTTTCGCATGCCGCCGTCAATGCACCTTCGGTAGTGGTAAAAGACATGAAACAAACACAGGAACTCGCCGGGTATATTACGGGTGAAAAAAACGCAGCGCAGTTTTATGAAGAGTTCAGAGGGCAATATTCAGAAAATTTCCGGGCAGAAAAAGACCTGGAGCGGATCGGTGTGGTGAACCAGACCACGATGCTGGCCAGCGATACCCAGGCCATTGCCGATTTTCTGAAACAGGTGATGATAAATAAATACGGAATTGATAACACTGAAGAACATTTTGCCGATACCAGGGACACGCTTTGCTATGCCACCAACGATAATCAAAGTGCTGTAACAGGCATGCTGGAAACAAAGGCTGACCTTGCCATTGTTGTTGGTGGTTATAATTCATCCAATACTTCTCACCTGGTAGAACTATGCGAAGAAAAACTGCCCACTTATTTTATCAGCAGCGAAGAAAAGATCCTTTCCCAAAAAGATATCATGCATTATGATTTTCACGGCAAACAGGAGATCATCACAAGCAATTATCTCCTTTTACATGAGCCGGTAAAAATTCTGATCACCAGCGGGGCTTCCTGTCCGGATGCATTGGTGGAGGGGGTGATCAGGAAAATTACAGGTTATTATCCCATTGCAAAAACAGCTGATGAAATAACAGATCAGTTTGTGTAATACTTGATAAATACGAAGAGTTCAAAACCATACGATAATACAGAAAGCGCCATTAGTATCACCCCGAATACAGAGTACCTGAATAATGCCTGGAATGCTTTGTTAAAGACCGCTTCATCATTATAATTCAATCCTTTTCGCAAGCACTTTGTTACCTGCCAGTACGTATACATTTGCGGGTAAAAAAGAAGACAGTAGATCACAGTATAGTAAGGAAGAAATTTATGTTCCAGCAAATAATATTTGTAATTCGCATAAAGCTCCGGATCGAAGCTGGTATACCGGAGTACGGTGCTTGTAATATGTATCAGTGAAATAAAAAGACCGACAAGGATCATTACTCTTGCCAGAACAGCAAACTTCCGGATATACATTTTTCCGGGATCATTAAGCTTTATTTCAAACAGATCCTTTCCTTCTGTTTGCTCCATATAAATTGATAAAGACGTTAATTATTTATACAGCAGCTCATAATACTCATGCGCCATCCGGTTGCTGTCAAACTGGAAGCGTACATCCTGCATCCCGTTCTTCATAATGTCACGCCAGGTATTGTGGTTATCGTAATACAAGGGTAATATCTGCTTTTCCAGTATCTCATACAGTTTATTCAGGTCGTATTCATCCTGCTCATGAACAGCCATATTGCCGTAGTCAACCTTTGGAACCACAAAACCATTGTTGCCATGGTTGATGAATTCCGGTATCCAGCCGTCATCGGTAGAAAAATTCACGGCGCCATTCATGGCCGCTGTCATGCCGCTGGTGCCGGATGCTTCTCTTGGCACACGAGGATTGTTCAGCCAGCAATCAGCCGCCTGTTTCATCCGTTTGGATAAAGTAAGCTCATAGCCCGTAAGCACCGCAACATTCTTATATCGCTTACTCAGGTACACCAACTGGTTGAATTCGCTGATAGCCGGATGATCCACCGGGTAAGGCTTTCCCGCCCAGATGATCTGCACCGGGTATTTTTTATTGCTCACCAATTTTTCAAAACGTTCTTCATCCGTAGTGATAAGCCCGGCCCTTTTATACCCTGCAAAACGGCGTGCCCATACGATCGTGAATACATGCGGGTGAAACAGTTTGCCTGTCTGATCGGCTACAATTTCAAAAGCCCTTTTCTTCAGGTACTTTTTCCTGTCATCAATGCCATAATCATTTTCCTGCTCCATAAAGCGGTACAACTGCTTATCGGCCCAGTACCACCAGTTCTGTGCATTGGTGATGGAAATGATCGGGCATATCTTATCATACTTGCTCCACATGGCCCTTGATACTACTCCATGCAGTTGCGATACCCCGTTGGCCAAATGAGCAAAGCGCAAAGCGGCCAGTGAATGATTGAATGCATCCTCGCTGTTGCCGGTCAGCTTCTTTACTTCATCCACGGTCAGCCCGCAGAAATAACTCATTTTATGACAGAGGTAAATATCATGCTTTTCATTCCCGGCTTCTTCCGGCGTATGGGTAGTGAACACCAAATGTTTTCTTACTTCTTCGATGTCCTTATGAAATTTTTTATACAAATAAAAAGCGGCCGATAGACCATGCGCTTCATTCAAATGATACAATTCAGGATTGAAACCCAATACGTCCATCAGCTTGGCGCCGCCCACACCCAGCAGGATGAACTGTGCTACTTTAGTGGCGACATTGGCATCATATAAACGGTGAGTGATGGTTTGAGAAACATAGTCATTCTCGGGAACATCGGTACTCAATAAAAACAAAGGCGCCGATTTAAAGGTCTCAGGGTTGAGGTAATATACTTTTACCCATACCGGGTGTTCATGTACATTGATCTGGAACTTGATGCCGGTATCTTCGAGGAAACTATATTGCTTTTCGTGCCAGGTCACTGCCAGCGTCTGGTCCTGGTGACGAACCTGGTCATAGTAACCGTATTTCCACAAAATGCCGATGCCCACTAAATTTTGTCTTAGCTCATAAGCGCTGCGCAAATGCGAGCCGGCTAAAAATCCTAAACCACCGCTGTATATTTTCAACGGCTGGTGTACGGCAAATTCCATGGAGAAATAAGCCACTTTTTTTGAATAGCGTTGTTCAACCTGGTAGGGAACAGAGTAGTTGGTAAAGCTCATGAAGTGTTCTTTTTACACGAGGCCGCAAGATAAGAGAAAATAGCTACTGCGACAAGGCTTTGAAATACAGCAGAATATTTATAAGGTTTTCCCTTATTTTTTTGTTCCTGTTTTCTTCTTAGCGGGTTTGGGGTCTCTTTTCCTGGCAAATGATCCGTCAAAAGAACAACGGAGGCTACGGTGTACGCCACATCCTTCTACTTCCTTTAAAGTAACAGCGCCACCACTGAAAGTAAACCGTAATACACAGGGATCGCCGCCTTCGCGGTATTCAGCTGTTGTGGGAGATTTTATGATCGCTTCCCCTTTTAATTCACCGGAGCAGTCGCCATTATTTTTTTCAATATGAACAAAAAAACTAAAGCGGTCTTTTTTTCTGCCGTCACGGATGGAAACAAGATTCAGTTTTCCGAAACCATAATCAGCCGCATATTTATGTTTCTTTGAAAAAGTATCAATAGGATTGATGAGTTCGGTGATCTTATCCTCCAGTGCATCGGTCATGATCAGCATGAATTTTTGTGAGCTGGCACTGAGCCCATACACATCTTTTCCTTCACTGATAGTCCCGTCCGCATTCTTACGGGTAGTGGTCCGGGAAACGCTATATCCTTTATCCATACCAGCCGATTGCTGTGTAGCGGGGCTCTGATCTGGCTTCAGCAGTTCCATTCCATCAATGAACTGGTTCTTTTTGTCCAATGCAAACAGCAGGGCCGTCCGTTTATCTCCTGAAATGGCTTTGACAAATAAATAGGTCTCGGCGCCCTTCACAGTTGTTTTGCCCATCGGGTAGATCTTCGGTTTTACATTCTTTTCAAAGAATTTTCGCATGACGGAATCAGGAACGAACTGCGTAAATACTTTATAACTGATCAGCAAAGAATCTTTCTCCTTTTTCAACAGCGAAGTGTCTGCAAACTGGTAAGCAAGTGTGATAGCAGGGAAAAACTCAATAAAATCACTGATCTCCACCGGGTCTTCACCGGCCAATGATGGCTTTTTTTTGCCCTGGCAGCCTGCCAGCAAAATGAAAGATATGAGTATTAAAAGACCGTTCCGGAAAACTTGCATGATAATGTTATTGGCCAGCCAAATTAAGCGTTTCCGCCCTTTTGGTCAACACTTAATTTTGAGAAACGGTCAAAATATTTTAGGTTTGCCTAAAAATATTTTTAGCCATGCTGAATTATTCGACCAGTGAAGAGAATTATATTAAGGCCATTTTTCATTTACAGCAGGCCGATGGCACCGTTACCACCAATGAGCTGGCAGCTGAGCTGAAAACCAAGCCGGCTTCTGTAACAGATATGATGAAGAAGCTGAAGACAAAAAAACTGGTGCATTACGAAGCTTATCATGGCTTTCGCCTGACAAACGATGGCCGGAAACTGGCGCTGATCATTATCCGTCGTCACAGGCTCTGGGAATTCTTTTTGGCAGAGAAATTAAAATTCAGCTGGGAAGAAGTACATGCTGTGGCCGAACACCTGGAACATGTAAGCAGTAAAAAACTGATCGACAAACTGGATGAGTTTCTCGGCTTTCCCCGTTTTGATCCCCATGGCGACCCGATCCCGGATGCTAATGGAAAAATTGAAACCAGCAAACAGGTATGCCTGCAGGACCTGCCACTGAACAAAACTGCTACGGTATCGCATGTCAGCGATCAATCCAGCGAAATGCTGGAATTATTAGGACATAAAAAAATAGGCATCGGCACAAGGCTGGAAGTGAAAAGAAAATTCAATTTTGACAACTCTTTAGAGATAAAGATCCGCCAGTCCAAAAGAACTCCTTCGGAGCAGGCACCTATTAATGTAAGTGAACAACTTTCCAAGAACATTTTTGCTAAATACGATGAATAGGAATTCTGACGATATCTCGCTCAGTGAGGTGCATGGATCGGTTGACACCACTTCCACTCACCGGCCTAAATGGAGAAGGATACTTTCCTTTTTCGGACCCGCTTATCTCGTAAGCGTGGGTTATATGGATCCCGGTAACTGGGCTACCGATCTTGCCGGCGGCAGTAAATACGGCTATACATTGATATGGGTATTGCTGATGAGTAACCTGATGGCTTTGTTACTGCAAAGCTTAAGCGCCAGGTTAGGAATAGTAAGAGGAAGGGACCTTGCACAAGCCAACCGGGAGACCTATCCTAAAAAAATGAATTTCATTTTATGGGTACTGGCTGAAATTGCTATAGCCGCTACCGACCTGGCCGAAATATTGGGTATGGCCATCGGTATTCAGTTATTGACCGGTTTACCATTGATATGGGGTGTATCTATCACCGTGTTTGACACATTCCTGTTACTATATCTTCAACGCCTCGGCATGCGCAAGATGGAAGCATTCATCATCGGGCTGATCGCAGTAATAGGCATTTGCTTCCTGGTGAATATCATTATGGCTGATCCGCAACTGCATGATGTACTGAAAGGGTTCATTCCCTCCTTACCGGATGCAAAAGATCTATATGCTGCAAAAGGGATGAGCAATGCCTTACCTAAAGAAACAGCTTTGTATTTAGCAATTGGTATTATTGGAGCCACCGTAATGCCACATAACTTATACCTGCACTCCGCATTGGTGCAAACCAGGAAGATCAAAAAAACAAACCAGGGTATAAAAAAAGCATTGAAGTATAGTTTTATTGATAGTGCCATTGCCCTGAATATTGCTTTTTTGATCAATGCAGCCATCCTTATCCTGGCAGCTACTGTTTTTTTTCAAACCGGTAAAACTGAAGTGGCAGAAATAAAACAGGCGCATGAATTATTATCACCCATGCTGGGATCTACGTTTGCTTCTACCCTTTTTGCCATTGCACTGATCGCATCCGGGCAAAGCTCCACAGTAACCGGAACCCTGGCAGGCCAGATTGTAATGGAGGGTTATTTGCGCTTGCGTATTAACCCTGTTATGCGAAGACTGATCACCCGTTTGATAGCTATCATACCGGCTATTATTGTCATCGCTATGTTTGGTGAAGAAAAAGTTGACAGCCTGCTGGTCTTCAGCCAGGTCGTATTGAGTTTGCAACTGGGATTTGCGGTAATCCCGCTTATTCATTTTGTAAGTGATAAAAAAACAATGGGGTCATTCGCTATTAAACCCCTTGTACAATTCCTTGCATGGCTGGTTGCTTCGGTACTGGTTTACCTGAATTTAAAAATGCTTACAGGGGAAGCCATTGATTTCTTTACAACATCGGAAAGCAGCATAGCGAAAATAATCATTGTTGCGGCCGGGGTTTTCTTTGTGGGCCTGCTGATCTATTCTGTAATTTTCCCTCTCCTGATCAAGAATAAAAAATCAGGTTCTATTCAAATGCACCCGGACATACCAGGTTTACATAATATCGAGATTCCTGTATATAAAAAGATAGCGGTCGGGCTTGATTTCAGTGAAAATGATATAAAGCTTCTGGCGGCAGCGATCGGGCAGGCAAGACAGGAGACCCGTTTTGTTCTTATACACGTGGTAGAAAGTCCCACCGCTATTTTGCTGGGTAAGGAAACAGGCGATTATGAATCAGAGAAAGACAGGGAAAGACTTGATTTTTTTGTGAACCAGCTGAAAGAAAAAGGATTTGAAGCTGAAGGCATACTGGGATTTCGGCATAGCGCTAAAGAAATTATCAGGATCGTAAAAGAAGAAAAAGCCGATATGCTGGTGCTGGGCGCACATGGGCATACCGGCTTAAAAGATCTTATTTACGGAGAAACGATCAATACAGTAAGACACGAACTTAAAATACCTGTACTGGTCGTGAACCTGTAAGATCAGGCCGGGGTTTTGGAATGACTGGTTGTAGCAACTTTTGTCTTGGGCTGATCCGTATGTCTCGAATGACTTTTCAGCAAATGCTTGAACCGGCTGAATGTCTCCGGCTTGATATTTAGAAATGAAGCCAGGTACTTCTGCGGAACCCGTTGCATCAGGTCAGGGTTTTTCATTACGAAGTTCAGGAACCTTTCTCTCGGTGTCATTTTTATCGCCTGCATCTGCCAGCGGTCTTTGATCATCATGGTATGCGTAATGATGAGCCTGCCGAGATGTTCCATTTTTTTGGAAGAGTTGTACAGGTTTTCGAGATCATCGTATTTAATAGAAATTAATACAGACGGTTCGATCGTTTCAATGTAATACTCTGAAGGAGTACGGCTATGAAAGGACTCCTGGCTTAAAATGAAATGTCCTTCCCGGGATACCTGTGTGTTGATCTCGTGACCGTTCTTTTTGTAATACTTGCGTACAAGACCTTTCACAATAAAATTGAAATAGTTCTCTGTCTCACCGGCCTTTGTAATAAATTCTTTTTTACCCATCCGTCTTACTTTGATGATGGGCAAAAGAGATTTTGTCACTTCTTCATCGGTGATATGGACAAATTTTCTTAAATAACTTAAAAAGGGTGCTAGGGTTTCCATGCTACTAATCGTTTATAAGGGTTATTGCTAATTGATTCATGTCAAGACATGAATCGAGGCTACATGGCAGACATTGTGCCGATTTTTTACATATTTCCGAATCCGATAAAACCGTAGATTTGCAACCTTCTGAATTTTAACTTTTAAACAGGCATTCTATGGCTCAAAAGATCAAAGTTACAAACCCCGTTGTAGAACTGGATGGCGACGAAATGACACGCATCATTTGGCAGTTTATCAAGAACAAACTTATCCTTCCCTACTTAGACCTTGATATTAAGTACTTTGACCTCGGACTTGAATATCGTGACCAGACAAATGACCAGGTAACTGTTGATGCTGCCAATGCGATCAAGCAGTATGGCGTAGGTATCAAATGTGCAACGATCACCCCTGACGAAGCCAGAGTAAAGGAATTTAACCTGAAAAATATGTGGAAAAGTCCTAACGGCACTATCCGCAACATTCTTGACGGAACGGTCTTTCGTGAACCAATTGTCATAAAAAATATTCCAAGACTGGTCACTAACTGGACCGCCCCCATCATTGTCGGCCGCCACGCTTTTGGCGATCAATACAGGGCTACTGACACCGTGATCAAAGGAAAAGGCAAACTGACGATGACCTTTACTCCTGAAGGCGGTGGCGAACCACAGGTCTTTGAAGTATTTAATTTCAAAGGCGATGGTGTAGCCATGTCAATGTACAATACAGATGAAAGCATCAAAGGTTTTGCAAGAAGCTGTTTTAACATGGCTTTAAATAAAAAATGGCCTTTATACCTTTCTACAAAAAACACTATTCTTAAAAAATATGATGGCCGTTTCAAAGATATTTTTGAAGAGATATTCCAGCATGAATTCAAAGCACAGTTTGATAAAGCCGGCATTGTGTATGAGCATCGCCTCATTGATGATATGGTAGCGAGTGCATTAAAATGGAACGGTAATTTTGTGTGGGCCTGTAAGAACTACGACGGCGATGTACAAAGTGATACGGTAGCGCAGGGTTTTGGTTCATTGGGATTAATGACATCTGTACTGGTAACTCCTGATGGCAAAACCATGGAAGCTGAAGCAGCCCATGGCACTGTAACAAGACATTACCGTGAACACCAGAAAGGCAACCGGACCTCTACCAATCCAATCGCTTCGATCTTTGCCTGGACAAGAGGTCTTGCATTCCGCGGCAAATTAGACAACAACCAGCCGCTGATCGATTTCGCCAATGCGTTAGAGGCCGTTTGCATTGAAACAGTAGAACAGGGTAAGATGACAAAGGACCTGGCCATCACGATCAAATCAAAAGTGGAGCATGGAAAAGATTACCTCTATACAGAAGAGTTCCTGGATGCGATAGACGCCAACCTGAAAAAAAAGATGGGACTGTAATTCAGAATTCTGAATTAAGAGTTATGAATTTATTAATTAAAAGCGTTTCAGTACTGAAACGCTTTTTTATTTGAAAAAGCTACCAACCGCTGACCGCATCCTTTTTCTTGCTTATTTTTATTTTGACAAAATAATCTTATGGCGACGATAAAAAAGGCTTCCCGGGCTGATATCCCGCTCATCCGTGATCTTACTTACAAAGTATGGCCGCAGACCTATCGTTCTATATTGACCAAAGAACAGATAGACTATATGCTGAACCTAATGTACAGTGAAGCTGCTTTGCTGGAGCAAATGCAGAAAGGCCATGAATTCATACTTGTTTATGATGGAGCAGAACCCGTTGGCTTTGCATCCTTCAGCCTGGCTTCGGCACAGGTCTTCAAACTACATAAGATATACGTATTGCCTTCGCAACAAGGAAAAGGAACAGGAAAGTTTATTATTGAAGAATTGACCAATACCCTGAAAGCAAAAGGAGCTTCAGTCTTGCAACTGAATGTCAACAGGCACAATAATGCAAAGGTCTTTTACGAAAAGATCGGCTTTGCCGTGGTCGCAGAAGAAGATATTGATATCGGTAACGGGTATTTTATGAATGATTATGTGATGGAGAAAAAGCTGTGAGCTGTCAGTTGTGAGCTGTGAGCATGGTCGTTTATCTTTGTAAATGGTTTATTCCATTCACCATTCACTTCCCGCAATTCAACAACTCCTTCGGATCAAGCGGCGTTTCAAAATCATAGATCATTAACTCTAATTTGTCCCCCGGTTTGATGATACCCACCGCATCGCCGCCCAGCAACTTTTGGCCTTTCACCACTTTGACCTTTACTATGCCTGAATAATAGAAATAATAATCCTCATTATTGAACATGACCTCCCATCGGCCATCACCATTGCGCATCACATTGGTGACTGTTCCACTCATGCATGCTTTTACGGTTGTATCTGTTTGGCTGGTTAAGATGATCTTTGGCGTCTCTGCTCCCAGGCTTGTTGCTTTCTTCTCAACAGGCGCTTCTACAGCTTCATTCAACGGGCATAGTAATTTTAGTGAATCTTTGCTTTGAGCAAACAAACAGACGGGCAGGAATAATAATAGCATTGAGCAGGCACGGGTCATCATAGCACTTCTTCAATTTAGTTTTTATGTATCAATAGTTTTTTTGCCATTTCCGAACCCATGCCCTCTGCTGAAGCTCCATAACCGGTCACCAAAACTCCTTTCAATCCTTTATTGCTTTCAACAGCATATACCGCGGCTTCATCGGCCGGGTCACTATCCCCTTCAAAGCGGTAGAACTCTGTGATCTCAAAATCTGCGACATTGAATTTATCGTCATGGCAGATCAGGCAATTCTCGGTAAGATTGAAGTCCATTGAATATCCCCTTTGTTTTAGCCCACTCACTGCAGCGGATACAGTATCATACGTGTACATAGCTGATAATTTATTGACTTTAAAGTTACCCCTATTTATTCACACTCAAATAGCTATACAGCCCGGCTTATGTGGGCAAATTAGCCTGTTCCCAAATTGGGATATTAGTACATTAAACCTACCTTTGCCGCCGAAATAAAATAAATCAAAAACATGTCAACCGTAACTAAATCCATTGACTTCTCCCTCCCCTACAAAGTAGCTGATATTTCATTGGCTGAATGGGGCCGCAAAGAAATACGCTTAGCCGAAGCTGAAATGCCCGGTCTCATGTCCATCCGCAAGGAATACGGACCTTCCCAGCCCCTGAAAGGTGCAAGAGTAGCCGGATGTTTGCACATGACCATCCAGACCGCTGTACTCATCGAGACTTTAACAGCTCTTGGTGCCGAGGTAAAATGGAGTTCCTGCAATATCTTCTCTACACAGGACCATGCCGCTGCAGCTATTGCCGCTGCCGGTATCGGTGTATTTGCCTGGAAAGGTCAAAGCCAGGAAGAAGCTGACTGGTGTATCGAGCAGACATTATTCTTTGGTGGTAAAGACAAACCCCTGAACATGATCCTCGATGATGGCGGTGACCTGACCAATATGGTACTGGACACTTATTCTGAACTGGTACAACATGTAAAAGGTATCTCTGAAGAAACCACTACCGGTGTACACCGTTTATATGAAAGAGTAGCAAAAGGCACATTACCTATGCCTGCTATCAACGTGAATGACTCTGTTACCAAATCCAAATTCGATAACAAATATGGTTGTAAAGAATCATTGGTGGATTCTATCCGCCGTGCCACTGACGTAATGCTGGCTGGCAAAGTTGCTGTTGTAGGTGGTTATGGGGATGTGGGTAAAGGTTCTGCTGCTTCACTGGCAGGGGCCGGTTGCCGTGTAATCGTTACTGAAATTGATCCTATCTGCGCCCTCCAGGCCGCGATGGACGGTTTTGAAGTAAAGAAAATGATCGATGCAGTAAAAGAAGCTGATATCGTTGTTACTGCTTCCGGCTGCCGCGACCTGATCCGCGGAGACCATTTCAAACTGATGAAAGATAAAGTGATCGTTTGTAATATCGGCCACTTCGATATTGAAATTGATATTGCCTGGCTGAATACCAACTACGGGCATACAAAAGACACCATCAAACCACAGGTGGATATCTATAATGTAGAGGGTCATGATGTGATCATCCTGGCTGAGGGCCGCCTGGTGAACCTGGGTTGCGCTACCGGACACCCTTCATTCGTTATGAGCAACTCTTTCTCTAACCAGACCCTGGCCCAGATAGAATTGTGGCAGAACCACAAGAACTATGAGAACAAAGTATATGTTCTTCCCAAACACCTGGATGAGAAAGTGGCCCGCTTGCACCTCGCTAAGATCGGTGTGGTATTAGATGAACTGACTCCTGCACAAGCTGAGTATTTAGGCATTAGTAAGGAAGGTCCGTTCAAGGCTGAACACTATCGTTATTAATAATGCCTGCAGGCTTTTATCGTATAAACCCACTTCTTAAGAAGTGGGTTTTTTCATTTAGCCTAAATTAACCTACCCGGGCAATGATTCCCCAAAATGATACTACCGCCAAAAACACAGTTTCTCATCCCGCTTTCAAATGCTTTACGAAATAAATGCCACTAACGTGGTATTGTCAATCGCAACACCTGATTGTATATTGTATACTTGAAAGTTCGGATTTAGATCAGTCTCTTCATCATTATTGAGAATATTGCCGGGAAAGACACCCCCTTTTTTAATAATACTGATAAGATAACAGAGCAGCAACCGCTCCCTTCTATGAAAACGGGAAATAGTATTGGTTATGCTCAGTAGACTACAATATGTTTTTTCGTTTTTCATTGTTCGTTATGCCCCTGCTTTTATCACACTTTTGATACTGGCAGGCATCTTTTTCTTTTATTTTAATGTTATTGTTTCCAGGAACGAAGCGAACCTGAAAGAAAGAAATTTTCGGGGGCTGCACCGCATGGCAAACAATATGTCCAAAAAGATCAGCAATTATGCAGAAAAGAATAGTCAGAATTTTTTTATTGCCTGGAAAAAATCAGAGCCTGATGAGGGGATAAAACCAAAACCTGACTCCGCTTTTCAGTCATTCATTAAAACCGAATATGGACTTGAAAATGCCCCGGCTGATAGTTTGTCCAAGAAGAATGGAACATTCTTTATTAAATTCTCCGATGGCTGGCAATTGCTTTTTAAGGATACGGCTAAAGGCAGTAACCGACTGGCCTCCGTTCCAATTCAGAAATTTGCTGAACCGTTGCTGCGCCGTGATCTTTTTCAATATTATTTCCTGGCCTTCAGCGATACTATACTGTTGGATGAATTGAATATCTCCAATAAAAGCGTTGCAGCCTACCTGCCTGGCAACTATGCAACCGATTCAGTAAAAAAAGGGCCCATTATACAATCCGGCCAGATCAGGAGTATAGAAATAGGCGGAAAAGAGTTCAAGCTATTCCTGCTTCCTTTTATTGTCGATGGTAAATATAAATTCTCATTGGGCGGTTATATTCCTGCTGAAAGCTATGCAAGCCAGCAAAAATATATTCCGACTTATGCTATTCTTTGGTTGGTTATTGGTCTTGTGATAGTAGTACTGATGTTTCCTTTGCTGAAAGTCTTTTTGATGCATCGTTCGGAGCAGTTGTTATCCCGGAATGCTGTATCCTCTCTCGCCTCAGTTCATATTCTTGGTTCTATCCTGTTATTGGTGGCAATAAATACTTATGTGTATTTCGCAATTATAAAAGGGGGCGTCGAAGAAAATCTTAAAAGACTTGCAAATGATATTGAATCAACTTTTATCAGCGAAGTCGATGCTGCTCTTGAAAAAATGGACTCCGCTGAAATGGTAATAACCCGGACAAAGAACCTTAATGACCGGTATGCAGATTCATTTCCTTCAAAAGGCTATCCATACTCCATGCATATTTCGTGGGCCGACTCTGCCGGACAACAACTGGTCAGGTGGTCAAAAAAGGATTATCCTTCAGAAAAAATCAATGTAAATGACCGTGATTATTTCCAGGCCGTCAAAGACGGGAACTTGTGGCATCGGGAAAAAGGCAAACCCTATTATCTAACAGTGATTTCTTCCTGGGTTTCTGAAAAAAAAATGGCAATTATTTCCCGGCCGGTATCAGACTCTACTTTAAAAAAGGATTCAAGAAGATTGACGACAATGAGTTTAAGCGGCCGCTTCAATTCTATGTTCAGTCCTGTTTTACCGAATGGATTTGGTTTTTGTGTAATACAAGAAGACGGCCTTGTGCTTTTCCACATGGACGAAAAGCATAATTCCAACGAAAACCTGGTAGAAGAATGTAATGGAAATATCGTTTTATCATCTCTTCTTCGTTCAAGATCTGCCGGCTATTTCGGATCCACGTATTCCGGGACTGCCCAGCGGTTCTACGTAAAACCAATAAACGGCATGCCCTATTATATTGTTACGTTCAGGGACATGAAGTCAATTTGGTCAGAAGATCTTGATGTTATTAGTGCCAGTTCTATCCTGACCTTAATGAGCCTTGCAGTCATTCTGCTGGTTATTCTTGTTATCCAGGCTGCGGGTTACAGGCATTCACTATTACAAAACAGGTCCATTTTGTTCACCTGGCTGCAACCCAACAGGAATCTTAAGAATGCTTATGAACGGGTTAGCTGTGTTTATATTTCAGCAATCGTATTACAGTTAATTTTTTACCTGGTTTACGATGGCCGGGACCACCTTTGCCAGGCAGGTAACTCCTTTTGCTATGCTTATATTTTAATATCATGTGCTTATTACCAGTTTACCATTTTTAGCAAGCACGATGAAGGGAAAAAACAGGAAAACCGGGGTCCATTTATAATCCTGGTAATACTATATTTTATTATTGCCTCTGTTTTTGCTTTCGTCAATGTACGTACCGGTCGTCCTCATTTTGTGGTATTTCAGTTGTCCTTATTGCTTATTGCTTACCTCGTTTCAAGCCGGAAACCATTTGGAATAAACATATCCGGAAATAAATTCTGGAAATTTATCCCTGCACTCCCTGGCAGGTTTAGAAAATTCTTCGGGATCGTAGGGCAAGATCCAGACAGTTATAAGCGGTGGTATACCCGGTCTGTTTTTTTGTTTATTTCAGCCACTGCTGTTATTCCTTCGGTAATTTTTTATTTCTTGCTTTTTAAACAGGAACGGCTGTTATGTTTAAAGTACTGCCAGGCAGAATTCGTTAACAAGCTATTGCAGGAACCCCGGCCAGGCCCGGCTGAAGAGAGCTTTAAGCTTTCTTATAAACATCCATATTACTTTCACAGTTTTGCTGAAAGCATAAACAAATACAAACTTGCTTCTGACCCAAAAGATGAACCTGAAAATGAATTTGAGTCATTATATAAAAGAATAAAACCGTCTTTTTCCGCTTACTCAAGACAGATCGAATTTTTAAAGAACCGGGAGGACTCAGTAAAGGAATTACATTGGTCGTACTTGCAGGGTGGCGACAGTTTATTGTTCAGGTATAAAATATCAACTATAAGGGCTTTTGGTGACAGCAGTTTGGGGCTTTCGGTCAAAAGCCATGTAAAAAAGATGCCGCAAAAATTAGGGAAAGCTATAAGTGAAGACCCGATGTCATTCCTGTTGTTACTGGTTGCTCTGGGTTTGCTGGTATGGTGTTTATATTTATTGCTGAAAAAACTTATTAAACGTGTTTTTTTCGATGGCTACAATGACCCGGGGGTTTTTAAAGAATTTGATCCCCTCTTTATGCAAACTTTATCCGGCAATAAAAATAACAAGGAGAATGTTTTCGTAAACGGACTTGTGAACAGTGGTAAACACAGGATAATCAAAGGCTCTTGCAATTCAGAGAAGCCTTTTGAAATCGATATTGCCGTTCTCTCTCCGTCCAAAGATACTAGCGAAGAAGTGAAAACAATTTTATCCGGTCTTGCCGAAAAATTAAAAACGATTACTGACAAAGAAGTAAAAGTAATCGTGCTGATCAGTCATTTTGAAATGTACATGAATGATCTTAAAGCAACTGAAAGAAAGCTTTCATTGCTGGAATCTTTACTTCGTGAAGAAAAAGTACAGATCATTATACTTTCTTCCCGTTCTTTTGACTCCATGCTAATAAAAGGAACTACAGAAGAAAAGAAAGAAATAGACTTTACGGACAGGTGGTCTAATGTCATGAACCAATTTTACACTGTTTATCATCATTGGACACGACCTGAAGAAGACGACAAAACGAAAGCTGAAACAGAAAAAGTGCTATGGGAATTTTACTTTGATAAGATATACAAAATATGGGAGGCGGAGAAAGACGTGGAAAAACATCAAAAAAAATATGCCGAAATAATAAACTACCTGGATGATCAAATAGATAAATTCTTTCAAAAACTGGATGATGAATGCAGCTATAGCGATTTTTTATGGGGTATCCGGGGTTCAGTTCTTAATTATATCAAAAATAACAAAGAAGAGTGCCTCAAATTTGATTTCCGTTACCGCAATGAATCTCATATACTCAAAATGATCAAACGGGATTTCAACGATCTTAATGAACAAATCTGCCTGAAAATTCAGGACTTAGCCTGTAAATATTACCTGGCTTCCTGGCAATCATTGAGCCATGACGATCAAAAAACCTTATACGATATCGCATTGGATGAAATGGTAAATCCGGCCAACAGGGATATTGCTACAAGGCTGGCAGGCCTGGGTTTAATAAAACCCCTGGACAATAGCGCCGGTTATGAAGTAATGAGCAAAAGCTTCCGGAATTTCATCTTTACCCAATTAGACAAAAAAGAGGTAATTAGTTTCCAGAATGAAGCGGCTGAAAAGGGAAGCTGGAGAAGTTACCAATTACCGATCCTGATTGTAATTATAGGACTTAGTATTTTCCTGTTCACTACCCAGAAAGATGCTTTTTCCAATCTTATCACCTATTTAGGATCAGCAGCCCTTGGCATAGGCTCTCTATTAAAACTATTGGGAGCGATCCCATCCTCGAGGTAGACTATCACAGGTCATGAATTCCAGTTCCGGCACCCTGTGTTCAGGCAAAGAATACATGACAGGATTTGAAATACCGGCAGGTGTATTCCCTTATTAAGCTGACCCGGTTTGAATTCAAAGGCAGAGCGATAAAGAAATGGGGGCGAGCCAAATCACTGTTGGTTTAGGAAGATCATCTTTCCCCGGGAGGAAATTTACTTTCAACCGCAGCAGCAATTTCCCCTGCGTGGCATAAAAAGACCGGGCAAAAAGATAAAATTCATTTTTACTTTTTTATTTTGAGAGTGAAACAATATAAAGCTGAAACCGCCCGTTATCCGATTTTATAATTATTCAATATCCAAAATCCATGAAAACTATTTACAAACGAATTCTTGCCGTCAGGAATGTCTCCTCTGACGATTTTCCACAAGGCCTTTCTATCGTGCTGATGATCTTCTTCGTGCTGTTTGGCACAGCGTGTATGTTCATGCTGTTATAGGAGCCTCACCCTCTTATCCCTCTCCTTTAGAGAGGGACGGTACAGCAGTGCTAATTCAAACTTCATCGCTAACATATCAGCTAAGAATATATGTCAGCCGGGAATATTATAATAATTTGACACATGCCATGTCACAGTATCTGTTTGCCGGGCAATGATATTGAGTCGAAGTGGAAGAACTAAAAGCCTGGCTTTGCACCGAAGTACCGCTCCTTCTCCGTCATTGCGAGCAAACGAAGCAAGGAGAAGGAGATAAAGGATGAGGCCCATCTTACCACCCTATGCCGTAATCCTCTCCGTTATTAGAGCTGCCGCCCCATAAACTGCCATGCTTCCAATCGAAATAAATGGCATTGATCGGACCGCTTGTCCTGTTTCCAAAACTGAGTGTATAGCCCATCTTCTTTAATTCTTCCCGGACGTTTTCCGGTGTATTGGAGCTCAGCAATATGCTGCCGGGCCTCGGTTTACGGTCATCTGTTTTTGTTCCACCCAATGATAGCCAAAGCTGATTACTGTTGATATTCGCCGCTTCTGTAGACTGTTGCACGGTCATACCAAATTCAACCATATTCAGGAAGAACTGCAAAAGGTTCTGGTCCTGGGTATCACCGCCCTGCACCGCAAATGATATATAAGGTTTTCCATCCTTCATCGCCAGTGTCGGCGTCAATGTTACCCTCGGTCTTTTGCCCGGCTCTACTACATTAAAAGGGTTCAGTTCGGCATCCAGTACAAAGCTTTGCATCCGCTGGCTCATACCGATACCCGTATTACCCGCAATACAGGCAGGTGTCCACCCGCCACTGGGTGTGATAGATACCACCCATCCCTCTTTATCTGCAGCTTCCACACTGGTAGTACCCCGCCACAGCCTGTCCATATATTCTTCACCGATGTCTATGGAAGCACTCCCTGCACCTGCATCGTGTACAGGCATAAAATTCTTTGGCCCTTTAGAAGTATCCATAGCAAATCCTCTTTTCTTCAGCAGCTCAAGGTAAGGATTGGCCTTCCCTTCAAAAAGATATGGGTCTCCAGGCCCCACACCGGGATCATTGCGTTCAGGATTGATCAGCCCGGCCCTTTGCTTTGCATATTCTTTGCTCAAGAGTCCCTTCATCGGTTCGGCCGGCGGAAAATAAGGATCGCCATAATAAAAATCCCTGTCAGCAAAAGCAAGGTTCATGGCCTGGTAAACTGTATGGATATATTTTGTGCTGTTATAGCCCATCCCTTTCAGGTCAAAGTTCTCCAGTATATTAAGTGCCTGCAGCAGCATCGGCCCTTGCGTCCATTGCTGTAATTTGTAAACGTCAATGCCTTTATAATTTACTTTCACAGGTTCTTCTTCAATGGGTTTCCATTTTGCAAGGTCTTCCATCGTAAAAAGCCCGCCCTGCTCCCGGCAACCTCTTACCAGTTCTTTGGCAATATCTCCTTTATAAAAACGATCAAAGGCTGCCATGATCGCTGCCTTCCTGCTTTTCTTTTTCTTTAATGCATCCTGCTCTGCTTCTACCATTTTAGTCAGTGTTTGCAGCAGGTCTTTCTGCACAAATATTTCCCCCGCTTCCGGCGCTTCTCTTTTTTCTCCCAAATGAGGATAGAAAACCTTTTTGCTATAAGGCCATTCTTTGATCATGGCTTTATTGCGGGCCGATTCAAAACTATTGGCCGTCTGCGCTTCAATAGGATAACCTGCCGCCAGTTGCATTGCTGGCGCCAGCACTTCTTTCAAACTCATAGTGCCATATTCCGCCAGCATGTAACAAAGACCACCGGGTGTACCGGGAGTGGTAGCAGCTAATGGACCATACTCGGGCGGAAAATTGTATCCTTTACTTTTAAAAAAATCAACCGTGGCGCCTGTTGGCGCTATCCCGAGTGCATTAATGGCTATTACTTTTTTTGTTTTGGGGTTATAGATCAGCGCCTGTGTTTCTCCGCCCCAGCTCAATACATCCCACATGGTACAGGTAGCTGCCAGCATTGCGCAAGCCGCATCTACGGCATTCCCCCCTTTCTGAAATATGATCGAGCCTGCTGTTGCAGCCAACGGTTTGCCGGTTATGGCCATCCAGTTTTTGCCATGCAAAGGTGGCTTCTGGGTGGGTTGAGAAATGGCAGCATAATAAAAACAGCTACTGAAAAGCAGGATAGTTGAAAGGAGTTTCATAACAGGAGTTTGATCACTAAAGTTAACCAGTAAAAATGGAACACGGATGACACAGATCAAACAGATTTACACGGATCTTTTGGGCAATGGTCTCCCGCATTGGAGGGACAGGTTTATAATCCGTATTACATTCTTTTATCCCGCAACATGGAACTACTTTTCAGTATATTAGCCATCCAAAACTTTCTCTCACATGATAAAAAGCCTATATGCTTGTCTCTTTTGTGCATTACTGTTCTCCATATCAAATGCACAAACAGGCTACAGCAATTTCTCCCAGCAAACCAACCGCATCAATGCTCTCGTCACAAGCTACCCGCAATTGGTCAAAGTAAGATCACTTACCAAAACTACAGGCAGCAAAGACATCTGGCAGGTAACTATTAGCACTGGCAATACAGAAACCAAACCAGCTATCGTGGTGATAGGTGGTGTGGAAGGCAACCATGTATTAGGTACCGAACTCGCTATCGGCTTTGCTGAAAACCTGTTACAGGGCAGCACTACCGACAGCATCAAAGCATTGCTGAATAAAACCACTTTCTATATTTTCCCCAACATGAGCCCGGATGCAATGGAACAATACTTCGCTGCATTGCAATATGAAAGACAGGGCAATGCTGTTGTCACCGATGATGACCGTGACGGTAAAACAAATGAAGATGGCTTTGATGACCTGGATGGCAATGGAAAAATCACGATGATGAGAGTTGAATCTCCGATCGGTGACTACAAGCCACATCCCGATGATGCAAGAGTGTTGATCAAAGCAGATCTGAATAAAGGAGAGAAAGGAAAATATATCATCCTCACTGAAGGTAGAGACAATGATAATGACGGCACATTCAATGAAGATGGCGAAGGCGGAATTGCTTTTAATAAAAACTTGACCTACAAACACCAGACTTTTTCCGCAGGCGCCGGCGACTTTGCCGCTTCTGAAACCGAAACAAGGGCCTTGTTTGATTATCTATTCGAACAGTTCAATGTTTATGCCGTCGTAAGTTTTGGCAGCAATAACAATCTCTCCACTCCTTTTGCCTATAATGCACTAACCGCCAACCAGCCACTGATCGGCAGTTGGTTGCTGCCCGATGTAAAGGTTGACAGCATGGTCTCCGACCTGTATAATAAAACCGTGAACCTGAAAGATGCACCAAAGGCAACAGCAGGTGGTGGCGATCTTCTTTCATGGGCTTATTATCATTATGGCCGTTACAGTTTCAGCACTCCGGGCTGGTGGGTGCCCAAAACAAAACCTGATACCACCAAGGGTGAAAAAGCATTTACTGTTGATGACGCCACGGCTAATTATTTAAGATGGGCCAACCAGCAAGCGATCACCAATACATTCACTGACTGGAATACCATTCAGCATCCTGATTTTCCCAATCAGAAAGTGGAAGTGGGCGGTGTTGATCCCTTTGCATTCACTAACCCTCCTTATAAATTAGTTGCCGATCTTGTAAAGAAACATGCAACCTTCCTGGTCAAGCTTGCTGTTAATCAACCGGAATTGGATATCATCAATGTCAAAACAGAAAAAGTAGGTGGCGGCTTAACAAGAATAACTCTCGACATTATCAATAAAGGAGCACTTGCCTCACATTCCAAACTCGGTGAAAGAAGCTACTGGGTCAAGCGCATCAATGTAAAAGTGAATACGGCCGGTAATCAATCCGTCATCAGCGGCAAAAAGATACAGCTATTGAATTCACTCGAAGGATACAGTTCGCAGCAACTGACCTGGCTGATAAAAGGCAGCGGCAAACTGACCATCGAAGCCGGCTCGCCGACAACAGGCAGTAAATCGGTTGAAATTTCTCTTTAATGATGAATTATGAGTTATGAATTATGAATCAACCCAATCTTTCGTCTATAACAATGAAATGCTATCCAATTCATAATTCTGAATTCATCATTCATAATTTTAATTAACTTAATCTACGATAACATGAAACGCTACATTCAATTCATACTTCTTATTTCATCATTCATAATTCTACTTGCTTCTTCAGCAAGCGGACAAACCCCCGACCAGCTCTTCAAAGCCGCCGGCTCTCCCGTCAATCCTAAAGTAGCCGTAAGCTGGAACCGTTACAACGATCATGCTGCCATTACTGAAATATGTAAAAAGATAGCTGCCGCTTATCCTGATCTTGCTAAACTGGAGTCCATCGGTAAATCATACAAGGGCCGTGATATCTGGTGCCTCACCGTTACTGATTTTAAAAAAGGCGATGCCAATAAAAAACCCGCCATGTATATTGACGGTAATATCCACTCCAATGAAGTGCAGGGGGCTGAGTTCTCTTTATACACCGCATGGTATTTGACCGAGTCATTCAAAGACACCAGGTTTGTCCAGGAACTTTTGGCTGATAAAACATTTTATATCGTTCCCTCCATCAATCCTGATGGCCGCGACAGTTATTTTCATGAGCCCAATACCGGCAGCTCTCCCCGCAGCGGTGTCATCCCGGTTGACAATGACCGCGACGGACTGGTAGATGAAGATGGCTATGATGATCTTGATGGCGACAAGCAGGTGCTCATCATGCGCCGCAAAAATCCCAATGGCCGTTTGCGTATTGACCCAAGCGAACCACGCCGTATGATACAAGTAGGTCCCGATGAAAAAGGCGATTATGAATACCTGGGTTTGGAAGGAAAGGATAATGACGGCGATGGTTTTGTGAATGAAGATGGTTATACATTCGAATACGATCCCAACCGCGACTGGGGATGGGGATGGCAGCCCAATTATATACAGAACGGCGCATACAAATATCCTTTCTCATTACCCGAGACAAGGGCGGTGGAAGAATTTGTGATGAAGCATCCGAATATCGCCGCCGCACAATCCTATCACAATGCCGGTGGTATGATACTCCGCGGCCCCGGCGATCCCAACGACCTGCAAACTTATAATGCGCAGGATCTGCAGGTATATGATATAATAGGTAAGAAAGGTGAAGACCTGATACCCGGTTACCGCTACCTCGTCGTATATAAAGATCTTTATTCTGCTTATGGCGGCGAACTCGACTGGTTCTATGGCGGCCGTGGCATTTATACTTTTTCCAATGAACTCTGGACGCCGTATTTGTTCTATAACAAAGATGTCACCCGTGACCCGCAGGATAATACTTCTTTTAATTTCGACCGCTATACTTTGTTCAAAGATGCATTTGTTGACTGGCATGAATACGATCACCCGCAATACGGCAAGATCGAGATCGGCGGTTTTAAGAAAAATTTCGGCAGGGCGCATCCCGGTTTTTTACTCGAAGGCGATGCTCACCGCAATATGTCTTTCACTATCTATCATGGTTATCATACACCCAAACTGGCGGTGGATACCATTAAAGAAAAAGACCTGGGTGACGGGTTGAAAGAAGTGACTGCCGTTATCTCCAACAGCCGGCTGATGCCTACCCATAGCAGCCAGGACCTGAAGTTTAAAATTGAACGCCCCGATTATATTACACTCACCGGCGTCAAAGTAGTAGCAGGCATGGTGGTTGACAATGCCGATCTGAACATTACCACCGAACAAAAGACCGACCCCGCCAGCATTGCTGTACGCAATATCCCCGGCTTGGGCGCTATGACGGTAAGATGGATAGTGGAGGGCAGCGGAAAATATACTGTGACGGTGGATAGTAAGAAAGGCGGGACGGTGAGTAAGGTGAAGTGAGTCGTCATCATGAACTTGTCAAAGAATTATGAACCCAGCTGCAGTGCTACTATCTTCGTCCGTTGCGTCGCACACTTTAGGGTTCTGTTCGCTATCGGGCATTAATTGAATACTCTATTTTGTCCTATAGTTTCCATCATTTTCCAAAAAGACAGTTGTAATAGGGTTATTTAATCTCAAAAAAAATACTTTAGCCTTGTTCAATAAAAAAGTCGTGGCAAGAAATATTCCAAATCTTAATCCCAAGTTTGTTTGCATTGTGGATCATAAGAGACAGGATTTGGCAGCAGTAATATCATCTTACATTTCTGAAAAAAATAACTATCCGCTAATTTTTGAATTTCCAACAGTCACTTCAGCTAACTATGAAAGAGTAAACGAGGATGTAGATGAAAATGTACTATCGCTCATTAGAGCTGGAGAGTTTGTCACGTTTGTAAACAATATCCTTGTCAGAATTCAACCAATAGATAATTTAATCATTGCAGGATTGTCAGAGGAACAGAAAAGTTTTCTCGATTTTTTGAAGCACTTCAATGTTATAGAGATTAATAACCTTGAGGAAGTTGACTTCTTAATTTCGCCTTTTATTGTTGGAAAAGGCAAAATCCAATGCAGGCACGACGACCTATTAAAGGGCTTAAATGCAGCCCTACGTAGCAATTCTACTCTCGTCTTGAATGATGATGCACAAGACATTGAGCTAAAGAATGAGGGAGATAAAGGAATGATTTTAGTGGAAACGGAACCTTTTGTAGCAACTATTATTGCAATTAATTATGCTTTTTCGATAGATGCTGATATTGCCTTTGTCAATAGAGTTTCAGAAGATGAACGTTTAGATATACAGGATAAGTTTGTAAAGTTTGGAGAAGGTAACAAAAAAGCAGGCGATGAAATTCGAGCATTAATCAACAAAAGGATTTCTCATGTGGATTTTGCTAAAAGTGAATTTGTAACCTATTTCACAACGGGTATGCCGTATTCTTTTGCCAGCAAGAACTCGCTGCCTTCTACGTATGTGAATTCTCATTTACGTCCTGATTTATTTATTGCAAATAATTTACTTTTCCATGGATCCGTCAGATTCGGAGGTGCTGTTGTTTTTTCTCCTGAGTTCTTCAAGGACGAGGAGACGGAACTTGTTGGCAGTCTTCTTATCCAAAAGAATTATTTTGTAAAAGAGCTTGTCGGTAAAGATGCAAATATCCTGAACCTTGATATGAACATCAGGCAATTTCCCTTTGATGTATTTCATATTTGCAGCCATGGAGGCGAGATTGATGGCCATAGCGTTGAAGAGGATTTTACCGACAGCAAAGGAGCCAAACATAATATAGTTTATGAACAGGTACTGTCATTTTCCCCGAGTTTGCGACCCGGACTCGTGACGGTCCAGCGCAAGGATTATTTTAAACGATTTGATGGATATATTTGGCGAAGCCCGGAGCTCAAAGCACAAAAATTCCCTCCTTATATTTTTTCCGATATGCAGAACGCACTACGACACAGCAAAGCAAAAGATAAAAAGGTTGGGCCAAAGAAAAAGATAAATAACTCTTGTGCGATTCAATGTAGTGATGGCCCTCATCTTGCAATGTTTACCACGGTAGCTTCGCAATCTTCGCCTTTTATATTTAATAATACTTGTTGGTCCTGGTATCATATCGCAGAACCTTTTCTTGTTAGCGGTGCCAATTCTTATATAGGCACCCTATGGAATGTAGAAAATAAAGCAGCAATAAGCTTCGCATCAGAATTTTATAAAACCGCATTTTCAAATTCCGTTATGGATGCGGCCCATCGTTCAATGAAAAAATTGGCTGGTTCTTCCTCTGAGGATATTTACGTTGTATGGGGTCTACATTTCACAAAGCTTGCATCGGGGAAAAACTCTGCGATAAGTCGGGAAGCTATTTTTGAGGAACTTATGAGGTCGCTTGGTGTATGGCAATACAATTTAAAGTCAACGAAATTGAAAAGTACCCGTGATTCTATTGCCGATTTTCTGAAGTGGATTTATAGTGAAATTAATTCAACGTTTAGTCTGACAGATTATGAATTGTTTAAAAAGAAGTTGCAGGAGAACAAGATGAAGAATACTGGAAAATAGTTTTAGCTCCCGTTCTGCGTAGTGTTCCTGTGCAACACAGAAACAAAAACCTTGAAGTTGCCCGTTCCGTTCCATCAGATTGCTTCGGCCTGCTTCAGCAGTTACAATAATTCAACAGTCAATCAGCAGGCCTCGCAAAGACGGAGACTCCTTTACTGGTATGGCCTTGCCGCCCCGCGGGGTCTCCGTCTTTGCGAGGCCGCCGGAACGATACTTAAAACATAATGTTTATGGCCGGCGGCCGAAGCAATCTGAATAACTACCAACCTCACGAATGCCGGAGTCTAAATAATTATTGCATAGAAAATCCCTGCTGTCCGCAGCGTTCCTGCTCAATAAAGAAAATAAACCTTTAGCCAAATCATTAAAATGGTTGGCGCATAATCATCTTCCTTACAGGCCACGGTTTAAACTGTGGCCTGACAAAATGGTTCCGGGATTGATGAAATGGTTTTAACCATTTCCGCAGGTGTTCACGCCACCCCATCGAAAATCACCGGTATCTGCCATTCACCGAAAATACCCATCACAGCCTGTAATTATTTTTATCTTTGGCTAGCCGGGATCACTATCATTACCGGCCCTGTTTGCAAATCCAACATATGAAAAGAACCTTGCTCCTTTTAATTTCATTCCTGCTGACAGCTGCATTGAACCTGCAGGCGCAAACTCTGGATTATCCCCAACGCACTTTTTTAAGAGAGAACGCCTATACCATCCACCCGGATGAAACATTTTCCAAATCAAGCTGGGATTATCTCGTTCCCAACATTACCGATAAAAGGATCATGATGCTCGGCGAGTTTACACATGGCGCCAAAGAGATTTTTCAGCTACACAATAACCTGGTTCGTTTCTTACATGAGCAACTGGGCTTTAATACTATTCTTTTTGAATCAGGTATCGGTGAACTGGCGGTGGTGGATATAAACAGGAAACAACTGAATGGGGCACAAATGACACTCGGTTTTTTTGGCGGCTGGCGTACCAAAGAAAACAGGGAGCTGATGGAGTATGTAAAAACGAATAATATCTCTGTAGCCGGTTTTGATGTGCAACGCACCGGGAATTCTTTCAAACAGTTATTAAAGACCACTGCACACAAATACAAAATAGATACCGTCTTCTGTGCTGCCCTGGAAGACAGGTTTGGCCTCATTCAGCGTGAACTGTCAGGCGGGAAGGCCGTATACGATTCTGTCAATTCAAAGACCTGGCAACTGATAGCAGATTATCAAAAAATTTATGGCCAGCTATCCGGGAACCGATCCGGTAATTTTGCCAGGGATCTTTTATTGTCATGCAGAACCATTATCAACAGGGTCCGTTTTCTTGAATATATGCTGCGGTTTGTAAAAGACCGTGACTGGAACAGCCGGTGGGCGGCGAGGGATTCTGCCATGGCCGATAATATCAGGTGGCTGGCTGATAGTATTTATAATAACGAAAAATTGCTGGTCATTGGTCATAATTTCCATATTGCGAAATCCAATGAAAAAGAAAAAGTGATGGGTGAAATACTGCGTGAATATTACCCGGGCAACACGTACTCATTAGGCTTCTTTGCCGCCAGTGGTGCATACGCCGACAATGCCGGGAAAGAAATAAAGATGCTGCCGCCGGATTCAGCCCATGCAGACCTGAAGCATATCATCGCCCCGTTTAAGGGGTTCACCACTTATCTTCATATCCCTGAAAAGAAAGTGCCCGGAACGGAATGGCTTCATCAATATATTGTAGTGAATGATACATTCATTGACCTCGGCGGTTCCAACAAAATAATTCTTGCAAAACAATTTGATGGTTTGTTATTGCTGAAAAAGGTTTCGCTTCCGGAGCCCTGAGTACTTTAAAGTAGCTGATCATCTTGCTGTGATTTGCCAGGTGCCGTGAAATATCCTCACCAATCATATGAATACCGGGCCTCCTAATTAATTATTACATAGAAAATCGCAAAGGACCATTTGCCGGTGATAGAAAACCCTGTGCTGGCGTAAAGAACTATCTCCATCTTTGATATATACCACACCTCATCATAAAAAATTTGCCGGGAAAATATATACTGCCCGGGAAAGATCTTGTGTCATTCTTAAATCTGCAGTAATGAGACAAGCAAAATAAATGGTCATGAAAAACACATTATTCCTGGCAGCAATCAGCCTCGCAGGATTTATTGCTTCTGCGGATGCTCAAACTTCAAAGACAGTAACTGCACCGGGTAAAATGGAGCTTAATCAGCCGGTGCCCCGACACCTGGAAAGGGTTGTTTATGACCCGGGCCGGGAAAAGCTTATTCTTTTTGGCGGCAGTGAATTCGTGGATGGTAAGCCTGTAGCGCCCCAATATGTAACTGAATGGGATGGCATCCAATGGAAGACCATAGATGCAGGCGGGCCCGGCAGCCGGAATAGTCCCCAACTTATGTATGACAGGGATAAAAAAATAACTTACCTGCTGGGTGGCACCTCACGTAATAAACCCGGTTCACGTTTTTTAACAGATACCTGGACATGGGACGGGAAGCAGTGGGAACTTATTGATACCATTTGTCCTTTGCAAACGATCAATGCTGTTTACGATCACCTTGATAAAAGGATACTCATATACGGAGACAAAAAAATACAAGATGGAATGACCGTTTACGAACTATGGGAATTCAAAACGGGTTCATGGAAAAAATTATCGGACCAGGGACCTAAAGTGCTTCCGGCGAATATTGTTTATAATGAAAAAAGAAAATCACTTGTCATACTTGACTGGGAAAACGAGAAGCCGGTGACCTGGGAATGGAACAATAATAAATGGCTAAAAAAAGTAAATGAGGGCCCCGCGAACCGGGTTGCTTATGCACTCACCTATTACCCAGGTGACCACGCTATCTATTTCTTTGGCGGCTCTACTCCCCGAAACTTTGTCCCGGTTGGAGATTTTTGGAAATGGGATGGAATGAAATGGACAAAAATTGAAGCAAAGTTGAAGCCATCTGCCCGAAGTTCTTCGATCCTTGTTCCCGCAAAAAATTCACTCCTCATGTATGGCGGGTCATACAAAGACGGAAATTCAAATGAGCTGACCAACGAACTCTGGGAATGGAAAAAAGGAAAATGGGAATTACTAAATGCCCCCTATGCCAGTGGGCCGGCAAAAAAACTGGATTCGCTGAAACAACGAGTCACTGAACATCCGGATGATCCCGGCGCTTTATTACACTATGGCATTGCTTTGAAAAATGGAGGAAGCTTTAATGAAGCAGAGATGACTTATAAAAAACTTTTAAACCTGCAGCCGCAGAATATGGAAGCCATGATCGACCTGGTATTTATCCTGAACGCCGTGGATAAACCGGCGGAAACGGAAACTTATATTTCAAAGACGCTTAACTCCGGCTTGCTGTCGGCCGTGCATTACTCAAAACTCGGGTCACTGAGGTATGATATGAAAAAATACAATGAAAGTATCGTCTTTTATGAAAAGGCAATTGAGCTTGGTGTGAACGACAGGGGTCTGTCAGCCTATCAGCTAGCCTGCGCTTATATAAAGATCAACGAAAAAGACAAGGCCTTTGAGTATTTAGAAAAAGCAATTGGCGGGTATTCATCAAAGCATCGCCTGGTCAATGATCCGCAGCTTGAACCACTCAGGTCGGATGCCCGGTATAAATTTCTTTTGGAGAAAGCCAGGTAACAGGCTGGATCACAGTCAGCCATTGAAGCGGAAATCGTTTTGCGTCATCCTTCTTAACTATCCTTCAATTATTTAAACGGATAACCCCTCCGGCGGTAAAGATTGTTTTGCAAATTTTACTAATCGTCCGGCCTGCTGACCCCTTTTTAGTAAAAACCAATTAACGTACTACTTTCCGGGTATATCGTCGGCGGAACCTGCATTTTTCCCAGGAGCTGTTTCATTCTTCAATTTCGGCCCGCTTATACCGGCAACTATCTTTAATCCGAAATCAATTATTCAATCAACTAAAAATAAGATTTATGAAAAAGAATTCCTTCCTGCTTATGCTTTGTTTAGCAGGCCTGTCAACATTATTGATCATTGGCTGCAAAAAAGATTCCCCGGGCTCTGACCCTGGTTCGTCAAAATCTTTCACCGAAGAATTTGCCGATATTTCTAATATTGAATCCAAAGGATGGAAGGTTCAAAACAATACCACTCCCTTTGAAGAAGCGGGATGGGGACAAGGAACGAACGGGCCTAGCAAATCAGGCGAATGGCATGGGTTTCCTGCGCACTCTTATACAAGCTACGAGGGTGAATTTGCCTATGCATCTGTATGGGATCAAAGCACCAGCTTCTCTGTCAGCAGTTGGCTGATCACACCGATCCTGTACGTAAAAAATGGCGATAAAATATCATTTCACACCCGTGCCGATACAGGCACTACCAACAGCGAACGCCTGCAGGTATTGATGAACACTTCCTCATTAACAACGCTGGGAAGCGATCCTTCCATGGTTGGCAATTACACAACTCAGCTTCTAGAGATCAATCCAACGCTGGCAGTGGGTGGCTATCCTATCACCTGGACAAAATTCGAGCACACTTTTTCAGGACTAAGCAGTTCAAAGAATGTGAGGATCGCATTCAGGTATTTTGTTCCCAGCACATCAAAGGCTAAAGGCATCGGCATAGACGTTTTTAAATTTGAAAGTCAGTAAACTATTCCCGGTCATAAAAATATCAGCGTCATGAGATATCTATTATTGATAGCATTTATCGTCCTGAATAGCTTTTATTCACCTGTCAGCAGCAACAGCCAGGGATCGCCGCTGCCTGTTTCCCCAAACAGTTTTAGCGATCCTGTTACCATGATCAGCGAAGGAGAGACTTTGCTGAAAGAAGGCGACCTGGTCGTAAGGCTTAACAATGACCCGGTCAGCCGCTATATAAAGAACTTCAGCCGGCAGGATAAAAGCTATTCACATGCGGGTATTGTTTTGTTTGAAAATGGCATTCCTTATATATATCATATCGTGAATGGCGAAGAAAACCCCGGCGAAAAACTGAGGAAAGACCTGTTAAGCAGTTATTGTGCCCCTCGGAAGAACCGGGCCTTTGGTATATTCCGTTATGATATGAACGATAAGGAAATAAAAAAATTAAAGGAAGTGATTACCGGCTGGTATGCAAAGGGGATACAATTTGAAACCGCTTTTAATCTTAAAACAGATGATAAGATGTACTGTTCTGAAATGGTCATGAAAGCGTTGGTAAAAGCAACCCGAAAAAGAATACTCATCGAAACAGTTAAACCGACGGCGGCAGAAGCAGGTGTTCTTTCAGTGCATTTGCGGCTTCCCTTTGCTTACACCAATTCGATCCGGGTGGTACCGATCGACAACCTGTACTTAAACCCGTCCTGCCATATGATAAAAGAATACAACTTTAAGCCAAATAAATAAAATGACAGGCAGCGGAAAGTCCCGTTCATTTTATGGATAAAGCAAATATTTTTTCCGCAGCTCTTTATACTCGCTTAAACCCGGTTCCCAGCTTTGGCGGATCTCTTTTTCCGATTTGCCCTCTATGATCTGCTGCCTGAACAAAGTAGTGCCGGACAGTTTATCTATATTTCCCATCTCCTTACTTAGTTTGGAATCAAAGAATTTTTCTTTTTCCGGGTGCGCCTTATACAGTTCCATCATCCATTGAATATTGATCTGTTTGCTTTTGCGCAGCAGGTTAATATCGTAATCCCGCAGATCCAAGCCATAACAAAGTTTGTCCATATGCAGCGGGGTTTCCGCCATGCCTTTTAAACCAGTCGGGGTAAAGCTGAAATCATACTTTCCTTTTAATTCAGGACTGCCTAATACAGTAAAAGGGAAATAGGTGCCGCGGCCATGATTGAGATATGTACCTTCAAACAAACAGGTAGATGGATAGAGCATTATTGATTGTTGCGTATTCAGGTTGGGTGATGGCTTAACGGGCAGTGTATACGCCATATCATGGGTATAGTTGGCAACTGGAATGATCCTGATATTGCACTTTACTTTGTTGGTCAGCCATCCTTCTCCATTTACCATTTGTGCAAATTCGCCAACTGTCAGCCCATGAGAGATGGGTATGGGGAACATACCGATACCTGATCTCAGTTTCATGTCAAGTATGGGGCCATCAACCAGGTAGCCATTGGGGTTGGGCCTGTCGAGGATCAGCATTTCTTTCCCGTTCTCATAACAAGCATCCATTAAACGGGCCAGCGCATTGATATTGGTATAAAAACGGCAACCTACATCCTGCAGGTCATAGATCAGGATGTCAACGTTTGCAAGGTCTTCCTTAGTTGGTTTATTTTTTGCACCATATAAAGAGATCACCGGGATACCGGTAGCGGGATCTGTTTCATCAGCTACCTTAACGCCGGCGCTGGCATTGCCGCGAAATCCATGTTCGGGGCCAAAAACTTTTACAATATTCACCCCTAGTGCCTTCAAACTGTCCACTAAATGCCGCTGCCCGATGATGGAAGTGGGGTTGGCCATAATAGCCACTCTTTTTCCGCTGAGCCACGGCAAATATTTTTCTGTTTGTTCTGCTCCCGTTTTAATGAGTTCTTTACCAGAACTGACCTGCCCCTTTGCTTCCTTTGGTGGCGCAGAACAATAGCAAAGGATTGCTGCAACAAGAATGAATGAAAAAAACTTCATAGTAAAAAGAATTGGTCTATGCCGATAAATATACAGTATAAATAATGATTGCGGGATTTAATCACCAGGAACTTCACTTGATAATAATTCAATGCATGCCTGTAACGGTAATGCTGCTAATGAAGAGTATACAGGCAGAATGATTAGATTTGGAACAACGCAATGCAGGTATGACGGGTTAAGCATTCTGTAATAACAAAAAATTGTAAATGGATCATTCAAATAAAACTATTGAAGATCTGATGCAAAAGTTCAGGCCCATAATGGGTGCAGATCATGACAGGTATAAAAATCATGTTTACCGTGTGTTTTTAAACTGTCTTTTGATCGACAGCGATAAGACCAATGAAGAAAAATATGCAATTGCCGCAGTATTCCATGATATAGGGATCTGGACCAATCATACTTTTGATTATTTAAGCCCCTCTGCTGAACAGGCCAGGATTTATTTATCTGAAACTGGTAAACATGACTGGACAGACGAGATCAGCCAGATGATAAACTGGCACCATAAAATGAGCAAATACAAAGGTAACCACTCTACAACCACTGAAACCTTTCGTAAAGCAGACTGGATAGATGTTTCGCTGGGGTTATTGACCTTTGGAAATGACAAGCAAAAACTAAAAGAAACCCGGAGAAAGTTCCCGAACCTGGGTTTTCATTCGTTCCTGGTCAGGACAACAATAAAAAATTTCTTCCGGCATCCGTTAAATCCTCTTCCCATGTTTAAGAAATGAACGGGCCGCCCAAGAGATCAATGACTTTCAATTGAATAACTGTTGAAAAATGCCGGATAAACAGTGCCCGATAAAATACCGGTTTTTATAAATTAACTAACTTGCCTTCTCATTTCTATTTCATTCCAATCATTGACCAATCATTATAAAAGATGATGCGGCTGCCTGCCATATTATTATTCCTGTTTTTTTCTTTACCGGCGCTATCGCAGGTAAATGAGAACAGGCAATTCTCCATAAGCGGCGCCATCACTGACGAAAAAGGAATGGTGATCCCGCTCAGCAGTATCAGCCTGCACAAAACTACTGACTCCGCACAGGTAGCTGCCGCAGCATCAGATGAAAAAGGAAGGTTCAGCCTCGCCATTGCACCCGGCTCCTATTATCTAAAGATCAGCTTCCTTTCTTATGAAGAAAAAAGAATACCCGGTATAATTGTTACTGCCGGGGATATTGACCTCGGATCTATTGTACTGAAAACAGCCACTAAATTATTGACTGAAGTAGTGGTGACATCAGAAAAAAAATTAATGGACCTCGAACTGGATAAAAAAGTATATAATGTAAGCCAGGATGTAAGCAATATCGGTGCAAATGCGTCGGAGATACTGGCCAATATCCCTTCGGTGACGGTAGATATAGATGGTAATGTAAGTTTACGCGGCAGCCAGGGTGTACGGATATTAATAGATGGCAAACCGTCTGCACTCACCGGTTTAAGAAGCACCGATGCACTCCGCAACCTGCAGGGCGCCATGATAGAACGCATCGAAGTTATTACAAATCCTTCTTCCCGCTACGATGCGGCAGGGGAAACAGGCATCATCAATATTATCCTGAAAAAAAATAAGACAAAAGGCTTTAATGGCAACTTCACCGGAACCGCTGGATACCCGGATAATTTCAGCGCCGCCTATAGCATCAATTACCGCACACAGAAAATAAACCTGTTTTCCAGTTTTGGCACAAACTACCGGATGAATCCCGGTGAAGGCACTTCTTTTCAGCAATTTGGTGGTACGGATACCAGCTTCATTTATCACCAGACCATTGAACGTACCCGCCGTGATTTTTCTGTGAATTTTATGACCGGTGTTGATTATTACATTTCTCCTTATATAACGATTACGGGTTCTTTCCTGATTGATGGCGGAAGGGAGAAGAACCTCAGTAATATCCTGTATGAAGATTTCAATGAAAACGGGCAACTGACCAAAAGCACCCTGCGGACCGATAATGAAAAAGCAAAAGAAAAGGATACAGAAGTATCGCTGAGTTTCCGTAAAAAATTTGCCCATAATGCGGAAAAGGAATGGACCGCCGACTTCCGATGGACCAACAGCGGGGAAACAGAAAGTTCTGATTATACACAGGGTGATATTAATGGCGGGGAAGTGCTGGTACAGCGTTCCGCCAACCCGGCTTATGAAGATAACATCCTCTTGCAAACAGATTATGTTCACCCTTTCGGGAAGGATGGTAAATTCGAAACAGGGTTCAAAAGCACAATAAGGACCATCACCAATGAATATCTTGTAGAAGAACAAACCAATGGGGGTGACTGGGTAACACTGCCTGCTTTTGACAATAATATGGAGTTTACAGAAAAGATCTATGCCGCCTATGCCATACTTGGCAATAAGATCAAAAAAACTTCCTACCAGTTTGGATTGCGTGGTGAACTCTCGGATATCCGCACAGGACTTATCAAAACCAACGAGGTGAACCGGAGACAATATTTCAATGTTTTCCCGGCCAGTAGTCTTTCTTATGAGCTGAATGAACAAAATACCTTACAACTAAGCTATAGTTACCGTATCAATCGCCCTAATTTCCGCAATCTTACTCCTTTTGCTGACTTTTCAGATCCCCGGGTTTACTTTGTTGGCAATCCTAACCTCAATCCTGAATACACACATTCATTGGAAGCCGGGCATTTACTGGATTGGAATAAAGGATCTTTTTTATCAGGTGTTTATTACCGTCATAAAAAAGGTATGATAGAACGTATCAGGGTACTGGATACGGTAACAGGTATTACCAATATCATTCCTATTAACCTGTCAGAACAAAACACTCTTGGTCTTGAATTTATTTTTTCCTTATCCGTAAGCAATTGGTGGAGGTTGAACAGCAGTGTCAATTTTTACCATGCTGTTGCAAACGGCACCTATAAAGACGAATTGCTGGAAAGTAAAACAGTTACCTGGACCAACCTGACAATATCCCGCATGACCTTCTTCAAAAAACTGGATTTCCAGGCTACACTCAATTACCAGTCGCCGCGGGTTACTACCCAGGGAAAGGATCTTGCAATCTATTCTATAGACCTGGGCATGGCCAAAGATGTTTTCAAGGGAAAGGGTACGCTTACCTTTAATGTAAGGGACCTTATGAATAGCCGGCGAAGAAGAACTATAGTTGATATCCCCGGCTACTATTCCAGTTCGGACTATTTATGGCGGCCGCGTCAAATGACGCTGACATTAAATTTCAGGATAAACCAGCAAAAGATAGAAAACAAAGAAGACCGGGGTGATGAGGGAGCCCCGGAAAATTAGGCCGGCCCATAAGGTACGGGTTGCGACTGCCGGAAATAAAACTTATCTTATTGCCCTACAAAATCCACTATCATGTCCACTTCCGATCTTATTAAACAATGGTATGATGAAGTATGGAATAAAGCCAATGAAAGCTTTATTGATGTAATGATGCATAAAGATGTGATCGTACATGGTCTCGATCCGGCAGGCACCTCGCATGGCATTGAACATTTCAAGGCCTTTTACAAGAATTTCAGGGAATCCTTTCCTACTGTTCACGTAGTGGTCAGACCGCTGGTTAGCGATGACGAATTTACTACTGTACATTGCAGCGTTTCAGCCAAATCAGCAACAGGCAAAGAAGTATCCTTTTCTGGCTTGTGCGTCGGGCATTACAATAAAGACGGCCAGTTGATTGAGGGCTGGAACAATTTTGACTTTTTGAAAATGTACCAGCAATTAGGGCATATACTGGTAGCTGATATCGAAGAGAAAATATAGCCGGTACAGTTGAATAGACCAACCTGATCCGCTTTCACTAAATATAGTATTGCACTTATCTGTCATGTTTCAATTACAATACATCCTGCTATCGAAATGCTCAGCAATCGTAATTTAATGCAGAGGGCTGGTTAGGGAAGCTGAACGTAATCGTAGTGTCAAGATGATGTTTCCCGTTGATGGAGATATATCCGCCAACGATCCTTGCCAGGGGCTCAATAGACCTGAGGCTGTAATCGAGTGCATACCCGTTATAACTGCTCTGGTCCTGTATCTCCAGTATAATGATATCCCGGAACCTGTCGGCACGGATATGAATACGGCCTTTGCGGGCATTGGATAGTACCGTAGTCAATAATTCCTTTATTACAGCGCTTACTTTGTTTTCATCAACAGCCAGGTATAGCTCGGCCGGGATCTCGTTCATAACTGAACTATCACTGTTACGAAGCAGGTCGCTTAACGAATGACGCAGCATATGATTAATGAGAGACTCAAGGGAAGTGCCGGGAACAGTGGGGTCGGCAAAAGTGGTTTGAAGCGGATTTTGTTGTCTCATAAGGTACCGGATTTAGATGGTTGCTTTCTGGATTCAGTTCAATTTACTTTGTTTTCAGATGATATTCGATCATCCGAAGTAAAATAAAAAAAGAGAACGCATGAATAGATCACTCTATTGTTTATGTGTAATAGTTGAACTACAAAGTGAAGTGGTTTTACTTAATGCGGCTAGGGGTTTTTCAACTGTTCAACGGCCTCTATTCTTTCCAATATTCATCTGCCTCTTATCTTTTCTTAAATGGGCATCGTAAAATAACGAGTTGCATATACGTATCTGACAGTCAGTATAAAGGGATTTTTTGCCTGACTAACATGCGTAACTGTCAAATAACCATGACTAATTTTCAGTGAATTTATTTTGGGCTGTAGCGGCATGGAAACCACAAGTATACACCTGCATCGTATATTTCCCTGCTTCCAAAAGCTATGACATGCGGTTTTTACAAAGTACTTTTGACCCAGTTAGTAGTACAAATCTCCGGACAGAAAAACCAGAAACGTCCGTACCCCCGTGAGATCGATTACTCTTACTCTTCTTCAAGAACAGAAACGGCTCAATCCAAACCTAAGGTCGGCATTGATTACCCTAATTTGAAAACAATGTTGAAGAGAAATCTTAAAAAGACAGGTCTTGTCAGTACTGGTTCACTTTTGATCATTGCCCTGGTTAGCGTTGCTGCTACCCATCAAACCGGTAATACCGGCCTGCGTGCAATCAGCGATACAGCTTCCGGGCTGCTTTACTTTGATACATCCCTCCTTAAGTTGAATGGCATTTGTGAAACAGGTGTACTCGATGTGCCGTCTATTACCATGAATAAGCAGGCAAAGAAATATGTCAGCGATTACCTGGCCAATAAAAACAACAGGGAGATGCTTCAAAAAATACAGGCAAAAAGCCCGAATTCTTTTAAGGTCATTGACGCTGTATTCACCCGGTATAAATTACCCGTTGAATTAAAATACCTGGCGGTAATTGAATCACAATTAAAGACAACAGCACTTTCACGGGTTGGTGCCAGGGGTGTTTGGCAATTAATGCCTGAAACAGCCAGGTTACTGTCATTAAAAGTTACAAAGAAGTATGATGAGCGTACCCATCTTTACAAAAGCACTGTCGCCGCTGCTAAATACCTGAATGATCTTTATAAGCTGTATGGTGACTGGCCGCTTGTTATCGCTGCTTACAATAGTGGTCCAGGGAGAGTTAATGAGGCCATTAAAAAATCAGGCAGCCGTAATTTCTGGAAATTACAGCATTATTTACCGGCTGAAACAAGAGGTCACGTAAAGAAATTCATCAGTACCCATTACTTTTTTGAAGGAGAAGGCAGTGTAACTACTTTAACCAAAGATGAAGTAGCTGCTTACAAAAAAGTAATGCTGGCATTTGTAGCTAAACAAAATACATTGCTGAAAGAAAAACTGGATACCTCGTTGGTTGCCGAAGAGAGCCCGGTTGATGAAAAGAATAGCATTGCCAGGGCAGAAACTATTGGTGAATTAAAGTTGAATGAAAAAGTGAAATAAGAATTATCACCAACTCTTTCTGAAATACTCTTAGCGATCATTACCAAGGCGGAACAATAATTTGAATCCGCTGATAAAGTACCAGTCATTTACTTTTGGATTTCCTCTTGTGGCCCCGGCACCGGGAAAGGGGCCGTTGACCTGCCGGAAGGAAAGTTCTGCAGATTTTTGCTGGTTGCCTGTCATCATTTCCTCCTGGTTTACATAAGTTGTACTGACATCATCGAGGTAATCAGTAAATAAGAAGCGGCCACCAAATTCATATATAAAATCACAACGGTCGCTCAGGTTTACTTTCATCCCCCCGCCAAAAGGTATGCAAAACTGGGTAAGAGAATATGGTTTTCGATCCGGGTAAGAGGCTAATCCCTGCCCTTCTGTGCCCAGTGGCTGCAGATATTGCTTTACATTATCCTTGTCGTATGTGTAAGGATTAAACCGAAATACACCTACACCGGCAAACAGGTAAGGATAAACGCTGAAAAACTCAGGATCAAACAAATTAACCTCTGCACAAAGGCTTGCCTCCCATATATGTGTCTGGAAATTGAGGTTACGGCTTCTCAGGTCAGCCTCTTTATTGTCATTATCATCCCCTGATACTTTAGCCCAGGTGATGCCGCCGCGTAATACGACCACATTGCCACTAAAATTATACTTTACATTTATACCGGCTGAAGGACCGGCAGTTTTGTAAGAAATGGGATGCTCTGTCAGGTCTCCGTTGTAGCCGGATACACCGCCCATAACTTCAATATCCCATTTTTGGGCAACCGAATTAGTCGCAATAAAAAGAAGGAAGATCAAACAATATCTCATATCCGTAGCTTTTGTTTAAATAGTGCGGATTATCCGGGATGAGGATCTTTGCAGTAATCAGTGGAAGTGGATCTGTGAGGGGATGTTCGTGAATATCTGGATGGGAATGCCAAAGTAATATCTTTTTTAAAAGAATCATAGCGAACCAACTTATTTCTTTATCCGTCATGAAAAAATATCCGGTGTATCATTTCCTTCCGGGTTCATTTTCACAGGGTTTTGATTTACTGTCCCTGTTGGTAAAAATTTGAACATCAAATAGTCGCAACATGATGATCGCTTTCCGGCCTTAAAACAAAGGGGGCAAATTTCAGCTGGCCCGGGGTTAATAAATCATAAAATAATAACCGTCTAAAAGCAGCTACAGACGCCAATTCCCGGTCTTATGAAGAGTGGATTTATTTCCACTTTCAAATACAAGGTTGATAAAATGAGGTTAAAAGTGTATAACTAATAACCTGCATGTTACGGTGAGGGTGTAAATTGTGTAGGATTCGTTTCTCTTAGAAAAAAGCTATACGATTATTGCAGTATGAAATACGCACCAGGTACCAATTCAAAAAAATTTATGGCCATGATTTTTACCAAAAATGTCCAGTTTTCCCGTCTGGTTAAAGCCGATGGCATGCTGAGAGAGTTTAACTTCAGGAAGCACAGCGATCAGCAGGGAGGCATTTTGTTTTCTGTTGATGTATGCGACATGCGGAACAATCGTATCTTTTTTAAAATGCAGCAAAAGGAAACTTCCTGGAAAATAGTGCAGACACTTGTCCCGGAGTGGGTTTTGACGAATGAACAAAAACTCCATGAACTGATAGAAGAAGAACTGCGCAATGTTTCTTAAAAAATTGCGGTAGTTATTACAGGCACATTCTGCCGCTTCTTCCCATGTCCTTATAGCCTGTTTCCCTTTCTTATTTCACCAGTGTTTTGGCTTCTTTAACGAGGCAATCAGCACGGGTCATAATTTTTTGTTGCTCCTCAGGAGAAAGGTTCACGGTAATCGGTTTCTTGTCGGTTCCTGTAAATTGTATACTGATGATCTTTTGTGTGATCAGTCGTTGCAGTAATGAATTGGTATTTGCTGCATTCTTAAAAATGATATGAAAGAACCCGTCGCAATTCATTGAACCGTTGTTCTTGAAAGTGGCCTTTACTTTTGTTCCCTCGTACATTATCACCGCAGCAGAAGCATCATTAAAACATTTTTCCTTGCCATCTACAGAAAAGAAAAAATCTATCTCCTTGCTGTCCGCTTCAACGGATAATGAAGCTCCCTGCAGGGAGATCAGCCCGGTTGATAATCGTATTTCCTTTGTGTAGGGGTCGGTTGTTCTTTTCAGCTTACATTCCTGTGCTGCCAGGCACACCGGCAATAAAAGAAGAATAACGGGTATAATTTTCATGGCGAATATTAAGACTTAAAAATAGCATTAAAAAGCTTTGGGGTGAAATATGGTCTGTTAAAAGCCACCCGAATACAGGTCCGCCCCACAAGTATCAATAGGCTGGTATAGAGGGGAATTCTTCCTTCAGCCTGTCAATTGAATAAAGAACTGCACCAGTTCATAGCTGGTAAAATACAATTCGTAGATAACCCTGTTTGATTTTTCCCCGGATCATGCCATTTTTATGCTCTAAAAACAAAAAGATGCCAGCTAATATGCCTTCCTATATTGCGATCCTGTTCGCACTGACCACGGTTGTCACATTATTGATCTTATTTGCAGCTATCCGGCAGTCGTCAAATTCCAAAAACAAGTCTATCCTTATTTTAATAGCATTGGTGGTCTGGCTGATCCTGCAGGCAGCGCTTTCTTACAACAACTTTTATGAAAACAATTTTACAACTCCCCCGAAATTAATGCTGGTGGTCCTGCCGCCTGCTCTTACAATAGTGTTTCTCTTTATTTCGAAAAAAGGCAGGCAATTTATTGACGGACTGCCACTGCAAACATTAACCTGGTTAAATATTGTAAGGGTTCCTGTTGAGATCGGCTTGTATTATCTCGCTGTTTATAAGACCATTCCGCAACTGATGACCTTCGAAGGCCGCAATTTTGATATCATTGCCGGTATTACAGCCCCGCTGATCGCTTGGTTTGGGTTTATAAAAAGAAAACTTCCAAAGAAAGTTATCCTGGGCTGGAATATCATTTGCCTTTTGCTTGTCCTTAATATCTTAACTAACGGGATACTGTCAGTACCCACCCGGTTTCAGCAGTTTGCATTTGACCAGCCCAATATTGCCGTTTTATATTTTCCTTATATCTGGTTGCCGGCATTTATTGTACCTGCTGTTATATTTACTCATCTTGTATCAATCAGGCAACTGACAACTACTGTTAAAAAATAATTCCATACTTCCCGGTCATCGCAAATAACACCGATTGCACTGACCCGTTAACCACTTCTGCAAAGTTGTTTGGGATCAATTGCTGTGAACAACTTTTTTCATTTCATTAAAAGAGCCTAGCATAGTAATTGTTATTATATCTCTCTCAACGCTGACCTATGCATGTAAGTTTTATCAAGATCGTCCATTTCACCCGCCTCATTAAAGCCGGTGGCCGTTTACGGGAGTTCAATTTCAGGAAATTAAGGACCACGGATCCCGAGATCTTTACTGTTGATACGGTAGATGACCGCGGTAACCGTATCCTGTTCCGTATGCAGAAGAACGGTACTAACCAGTGGGGTGTCATGCCCCAGGTACTGCCCCGGTGGGTACCTGAGAACGAGATCAAACTCCACGAAGCCATTGAGGACGAACTGCATAATCCCTCCTGATTGGCCTGAATTCCTCCCGGTGTCTTTATATTGCAGGCATAAATGCCTGTTTTATGAAAGGTTTATATTTTATCCTTTGCACAACATTACTGATGGCCTGTGCAGGAACGAAAAAAGCATCCGCTCCGGCGCCTGGAAGCAGCCTTGTTCCCGATGGTAAGTTATGGTCTTCCTTATTCCAGCAAAGGGCGGCTGAATACAAAGCATTGTGCATTCAGGCTTATAATATTGCACATCTTCGCCTGGAGGAAGCTTTGAAAATCCCTTCTGCCAAACCAAAAGCTATTATCACCGATATAGATGAGACTTTCCTCGA
>DATDIX010000408.1:0-2429 GCA_036520835.1 Chitinophagaceae bacterium
TTGACGGGATATGGTTTTAATATGTTTTTGGGTGATGTAGATATTACAGTTTTTAAGGATAGTGTGCCAACAGGCCGTCCACTGTGGTTTGGTGTTTTTAATCTCGATCAGTTTAATACGTATGCCCAAAACAGGGCAGCAGCTGATCAGTGGGCACTTGTGAAAATGACTGTAGGGCAACTGTCTATGTATCTCCAGGACGAATGGCAGGTAAATGACAAATTAAAAATGACCTTGGGGCTTAGGGTTGACAAACCTATCTATAGTAATTTATCTTATGCAACTCCTAATATCCAGGAGGATGTGTTTGCGCCGGGTGCAGGCACTTACTTAGGTTCATATAGTACGGGTTCGCCTACCATTTTAAATTCGGATAACCTTACACTGTTTGACGAGGATGGCAAACCTGTAACCAATGGAAAAGGAAAAGACCTGGACAATACCCGGCTACCAACCACTAAGCCATTATTTTCGCCAAGAGTAGGGTTTAACTGGGATGTGAAAGGAAACAGGAGTGTGCAGGTGAGAGGCGGTTCGGGTTTATTCACCGGTCGTTTCCCGTTTGTATGGATCGGCAACCATATCGGCAATCCATTCACTTCCTTCTATAATGCAACGGATAAGGATTTCAGGTGGCCGCAGGTATGGAGAACAAACCTGGGGACTGATTTCAGGATCAAAAGCGGAACGATCTTCTCCCTGGATGTTGCCTATACTAAAGATGTAAAGGCGATGATGGTAAGGAATTATAAACTGGGTACACCGACAGGCACACTGGCTTCCGGAACCGGGGATACCCGTAAAATTTATACCGGCACCGGCAACCAGGGAGCTGCGAATACCTATGTATTCACGAATACCAATGAAGGATACCAGTTCAATATTTCTGCACAGGCGCAGCGTACGTTCAAAGGCGGATTGTTTACTATGATCGGGTATAACTTTTTAACAGCTGAAGATGCCAGTTCCATATCAGCAGAAATTTCCAGTGATGCATTTGACCGTAACCCGATTTTGAATAATGCCAACGAAGCAAGGCTGACACCATCGCTATATGGCAATAAGCACAGGATCATTGCTGTTGTATCAAAAAGATATGAGTGGGGGCAAAAGAAAGGTCTGGCTACTACCATATCATTATTCGGCAGTTGGACATCAGGCAACCGGTTTGCCTATGTATACGGAGGAGATATCAATAGTGACGGAACCAATTCCAATGACCTGCTCTATGTGCCGACCGATACCGAAATTGATGCAATGAATTTTAATCCTCTCACTGATGTAGATGGTAATGTACAGAATGCCGCTGCCCAGCGGGCCGCATTAAAACAATATATCCGCCAGGACGATTACCTGAACGGGTTGCGCGGACAATATACAGAGAAGTATGGCGGAGAAACTCCGTGGTACAGCCAGGTGGATATGCGCATATTGCAGGATTTTAATTTTAAGACCGGGAAGAAAACAAGTACGGTCCAGTTCAGTATTGATGTAGTGAACCTGGGTAATTTGATCAGCAGTGAATGGGGCGTAAGAAAACTGGCGACCAATTCCGGTTATTTTCAACCATTATCAGTAGGCCTCAGCGGCAACACACCTACTTACCAGTTTGACCCGTCATTAAAAGAAACATTTACAGCCAGCCCAGACCTGATCTCACGCTGGCAGTTGCAGTTCGGGCTCAGGTATATTTTCTGATGTAATAATAAAAACAGAGAAAAAAGGAATTTTCAATATGATTGAAAATTCCTTTTTTATTTTACTATCATGAAGAATAAGGCATCAGGGCTTGTAATAATTCCACCGGCTGCTCCATGGGTTCATTAGTAATGCGTCGTCTTGTACTTGCCTGCCAGGAAAAAAGCTCATCCAGTACATCAGGTATAGTGTCATTATATTTTACACTGACCGGCTGTTGAGTCCGCAGCCACTGGTCAATGACAAAAGCAAAATTATTATTGATCTTTTTCACGCATTTTACTCCTATTCCTTCCAGCGCTGCTGCATTGCAAAGCTGCTCATACTGCCCGCGGGTTGGAATACATAGTATCTTTTTCCCGAGGTAAAGAGCTTCCGCCGGTGTTTCAAAACCGGCGCCACAAATAATGCCTGAACAGTCCGTAAGACTTTTGTTGAAAAGCGTTTTATTGACAGGCATGAAAGTAATATTGCCCTTTGTCGCCGGCTCTTTGGTTTCTTTTGAAAAAATATGAAACGGGATATCTCCGAAGGCCCGGAATGTTTTTTCCAGTTCAGCGCCTGCATAGGATGGAAGATAAACGGTGATATATCCTTTATCAACCGGGTCTGCTTCCAGTATCTCTTTTTTAATAACAGGAGGAAGTATAAAATCATCGTATTGCTCAAAGTGTAATCCTATATAATGACTCGCCCTTGCATAGTTCTTCAGTATCCATTCGCCAATGGCA
>DATDIX010000409.1:0-5495 GCA_036520835.1 Chitinophagaceae bacterium
CGGCAACAGTAAATACTTGTTGATATACTCTTGCGATGAATCAGCTGTCGGTTTACTCAATATCATGTGAAAATGATCCGGCGCTTCTTTTAATAAAGTATTAAACCCTGCTACGGCATCCCGGCCTAATCCAAATTTTTCACTCACAATGGTCAATGCAAAATAAATGGTAGCAAACCCGCCAATGATCAATACGGCCACCTGTATGACATCTGTGTAACCGATAACTTTCATACCCCCCAGTGTAATGATGAGTGAGAAAATGGCCAGGCCTACCATAATTGCATGAAAGTATTCCGGACCAACCAAACCACTGATGGCCACCGCACCGAGAAATAAAATAGAAGTAAGATTTACAAAAATGTAAAGGAACAACCAGAAGATGGCCATGATCAGCGACACCGTTTCATTGTACCTTGTCTTCAGAAATTGCGGCATCGTGTAAATCTTATTCTTCAGGTAAATGGGAATGAACCAAACTGCAATGATGATCAATGCCACCGCGGCGATCCATTCATACGCAGCAACGGCAATCCCTACAAAAAAACCATTACCGCTCATTCCGATAAATTGTTCGGCCGAAATATTAGAAGCGATCAGCGAGGCGCCAATAGCCCACCAGGTAAGCGAACCTTCTGCCAGGAAATAATCATGCGATGCTGTAATGGAAGCTTTCTTTTTTCTCCTGTAGATCCAATAACCATAACTGGCTATCAAAATAAAATACAGAACAAAGACAATGATGTCTTTAGTGGCAAGCGTATTCATAACTGTTAATCGTTGGTTTTATATATTTATTTCTGGCTTTGCTAAACCTGGTTATTACTTATTGACCTGGTAATATACTTCACTCCACTTCAACTCATTCCTGAATTTCTCCAACTCCGTACTCTTATCTATCATCACGCATTCAATACGGGCCATTGCCGCAAAGTCCTGCAGGTATTCTGCTGTCAGGTTCTGGCTATAACAGGTATGATGTGCTCCCCCGGCATAGATCCAGGCTGCCAACCCATCATACATATTGGGATGTGGCTTCCACAATACTCTTGCTACCGGTAATTTAGGAAGATCATATTTTGGTGAAACAGCCGTCACTTCATTCACCAGCAAACGGAAACGGTTACCCATATCAACAACAGATGCATTCAATGCGGTACCGCCTGCTACGTTAAACACAAGACGTACAGGATCAGCTTTACCGCCAATACCCAACGGATGTATCTCGCAGGAAGGTTTTCCCTCTGCTATACTTTCACATATTTCCAGCATATGTGATCCGAGCACCATGGTATTATTGGGTTCAAAATGGTAAGTATAATCTTCCATAAAAGAATTGCCGCCGGACAACCCACTACCCATTACTTTCATCGCCCTTACCAGTGCGGCCGTTTTCCAGTCACCTTCGCCTCCAAAACCATATCCTTCACCCATTAATCTTTGCGCAGCAATACCGGGTAACTGAACCATGCCGTGCAGGTCTTCAAATGTATCTGTAAACCCTTTGAAATTTCCTGCTTCAAGGAAATTTCGCAAGCCGATCTCGATCTTTGCCGCCTCACGAAGTGAAGAATGTTTATCCCCGCCCTTTTTCAATGGTTTTACTACATTATAGCGTTCTTCATATTCTTTTACCAGTTTATCAGTTTCTTTATCCGTTGTTTCGTTGATCACTTTTACGAGATCACCTACCCCATGAGTATTGACTGAATAACCGAATTTCAATTCTGCTTCCACTTTATCGCCGTCGGTCACAGCTACATATCGCATATTGTCGCCGAAGCGGACAAACTTTGCACCCTGCCAGTCATGCCATCCTGCAGCAGCGCGGATCCATACACTGACCTGCTGTATTACTTTTTCATTCTTCCAATGACCCACAACTACTTTTCGCTCCAATCGCATCCTTGTCATGATAAACCCTACTTCCCTGTCCCCATGCGCTGATTGATTGAGGTTCATAAAATCCATATCGATCTCTTTCCAGGGTATATCCCGGTTGAACTGCGTATGCAAATGCAATAAAGGTTTGTGCAGGATCTTCAACCCGGTGATCCACATTTTGGCAGGAGAAAAGGTATGCATCCAGGTAATGATACCGATACAGTTCTTTGTATTATTGGCCTCTGCACATAAGGCATATATCTCCTCCGTAGATTTCAGCACAGGTTTGAAAACGACTTTTACCGGTATGGCTTCTGCATGATCAAATGAAGAGGCAATCTCCTGGGAGTGTTTCGCAACCTGCTTGAGGGTTTCTTCACCATACAAATGCTGGCTGCCTGTGGCAAACCAAACTTCTAATGTTTTTAAGTCTTTCATTTTTCTTTTTTTTAAATACAAGCCAGAAAGTCCGGAAGACAGAAAGATTCTGTCATCTGTCACGAATGTTCTTCCGGACTTCCCGACTACCTGACTTCCGGACTATTGCCCATAATACGAATCCGGCCCATGTTTTCTCTCAAAATGTTTTTTGATCAATGCCTCTTTCAGCTTCGGCGCATTGGGGTTGATCTGTTCGGTTAATAAAGCCATTTGAGCTACTGTTTCCAGTACGGCGCTGTTATATACTGCTTTCTCCGGCGTTTTACCCCAGGTAAAGGGGGCATGGTTGCCTACAAGTATCATTTCCACTTCTTCGTAGCTCAATCCTTTTTCTTTAAAACAGTTCATGATCTGGAAACCTGTTTCATATTCATAATCTCCTTTGATCATTTCGTCACTCATCGGCGGCGCACAGGGAATGTCAACTGTATTATGATCTGCATGTGTTGTTCCGAAGATCGGGATATCGCGTTGCGACTGTGCCCATGCCGTTGCATAAGTACTGTGTGTATGCACAATACCACCGATCTTTGTCCAATGCTTATATAACACGGCATGTGTTTTTGTATCCGATGAAGGACGAAGCTTTCCTTCGACAGTCTTTGCATCAAAATCTACGATCACCATTTTCTTCGGGCTTAGTTCTTCATAAGGAACACCGCTCGGTTTGATCGCAAACACGCCAAGGCTCCTGTCCACAGCGCTTACATTACCAAAAGTGAACAATACCAATCCTAATTTTGGTAATTGCATATTTGCATCGTAAGCTGCCTGTCTAATATGTTCGTATTTCATATCACTTAACTGTTAGCCAAGGTTTTTTTCTATAAACTTACCAAGCTTCACATATTTCTTATATCGCCTGGCATATAAACTTACTTTCTTTTTCTCCGGTTTGTATAAAGCATCGAAACCCTGGCCCATAGCAGCCATTGCCTCTTCTACTTTTGGATAAATACCTGCTGCTGTAGCTGCAAACATAGCAGCGCCTGCCGCACAGGTTTGTTCGCTTTTATGAATACGGATCGGCATCTTCATCACGTTCGCCATTGTTTGCATGATGTAGGGCGATTTTTTTGCAACACCCCCCAAACCGATCAGTCCTTTAACAGGTATGCCTTCACTGACGAACCTGTCAGCAATGGCTTTGGCGCCAAAACAAGTTGCTTCCACCAATGCTTTAAATATCTGCGGGGCATTACTGCCTAAATTCAGGTTAGCAATGGATGCTGTCAATAATTGATTGGCATCCGGCGTTCGTCTCCCATTTAACCAGTCAATAGCCAGTTCATCATCCTCCTCTATTGGAAGCTGTGATGCAGTCTGTGATAATTCCTTTATGATCTTATCCCTGATCTCATTTTTCAAAGCAGCTGCTTTCTCTGCATCAACCAATGAAGATTGAGAAAGCAGGTTCAATGGCCATGCCAATACATTTTTAAACCAGGCATAGGTATCGCCAAAAGCAGATTGACCTGCTTCCATTCCCATCATACCGGGAATAACCGAACCGGGCACCTGGCCGCAGATACCTTTTATCAATTTATCTTTTACTTCATCAACAGGTGCTACCAGCATATCACAGGTAGATGTTCCCATTACTTTGCTCAGGTGATAGGGTTCTATCTGGCCGCCTACTGCACCCATATGTGCATCAAAAGCGCCAACACCAATTATTACATCTGCTGATAAACCTAATCTTTCTGCCCATTCTTTGGATAAATGACCGGCAGGTTTATCTGAAGTATAGGTTTGCGTAAATAATCTGGAAGTGAACCCGTCGAGTAACGGATCCAATGAAGAGAAAAAATCATTAGGCGGCAGTCCCCCATAATCCTCTGCCCACAGCGCTTTGTGCCCGGCAGAACAAACGCCGCGTTTCATGTCGTGAACATTACTACCGCCGGTTAGTAAATAAGGTATCCAATCGCAATGCTCCACCCAGCTGTAGCATGCTTTTCTTACGGCTTCGTCTTCCCTTAGTATATGTAAAAGTTTTGCCCAGAACCATTCACTTGAATAAATACCGCCAACAAACTGCAGGTAATTGACGGGGAACTTTGTGGCATGATCATTTATCTCAGCAGCTTCTTTAGTACCGGTATGGTCTTTCCACAAAACAAATAAAGCATTGGGATTATTCTCAAAGCCGGGAAGTAATCCCAGCGGAGTACCTGATCTGTCAACAGCAACAGGAGTTGACCCGGTGGTATCGACCGATATACCTTTGATGCTTGCTGCAATAGCTGTTCCTGCTTTTTGCAAACTCTCTTTAATAGTGAATTCCAGGCCCTCAATATAATCTAACGGATGCTGGCGAAATTGATTAAGCGAAGCGTTACAGTAGAGTCCGTCTCTCCAGCGGGGATAAAAAAATACAGAGGAGGCAATCTCACTGCCATCGGCAGCACTTACAATGACCGAACGAACCGAGTCCGTTCCATAGTCAACACCTATAACATAAGCAGTGTGTTCCATTCAGTATGGCAGCAATTTATTTGCTAATATAAGGGATTTTATTAAATAAGTGTGTTTTTGACATTTATTTATTAACACTCCTGTTTTAACCGGTAGCCTTTCTGAAAGATCGGGCATTCAGGTCAAAGAAATCACTTCCCGATACAGAACTTACTGAAAATATAATCGAGCATATCCTCGTTATTCACTTCCCCGGTTATTTCTCCCAGGTAGTGCAGGCAACGGCGTATATCCAGCGCCAGCAGGTCGCCGGGAAGTTTATTATCAAGCCCGTTTTTTATATCCACCAGGGATCTTTCCATTTCTTTCAACGCATGATAATGCCGTGCATTTGTTATGATCGTACTTTCTGACTTTACTTCTCCCAGCAGCACCGCATCCACCATCCGCTCTTTCAGCACTTCCGTATGCAGGCCCTGCCTGGCAGCAATAAATACCACCCGGTCATTATCAGCAAACTTTAGTTTTGCTGCTTCCTCTCCAAACTGGTCGATCTTATTGCCTACCAATAAATAATTCAATTGGTGTTTTTCAATTTCCGACCGCAGGTTCCCGATCTCCTGTTTCTTGTCGCTTACATCAAAAAGATACAATACCAGGTTAGCCTGCTTCATTTTTTCCAGGCTTCTTTCTACCCCTGCTGCTTCGATCAGATCATTGGTATGCTGTCGTATACCCGCCGTATCAATGAG
>DATDIX010000410.1:0-3432 GCA_036520835.1 Chitinophagaceae bacterium
CGAGAATACTTATTATGCTGCAGCCGGTGTGGTAGCCGGTTCTACCAAGATCGGGAAGAACTGTATGTTCAGCGGCCAGGTAGGCATAGTGGGACACCTGCAGGTGGCGGATAATACCATCATCACAGCACAATCGGGTATTTCAAAAAGCATCACCAAGCCCGGAGGTGTGTATATGGGCTCACCGGCATTTGATGCCAATAAATACAGGAAGACATATATCCATTTTCGCAACCTCGATAGTATTGTTGACAGGATCACTGCTCTTGAAAAACAAAATAAAGCAGTCGCAGAGAACAAAAATGCGTGACACAAACCGGTTCCAAAAAACCTAAGGAGTCTTTTGTACGTTCTTAATTTCGGCCAGTGTGATCATCCTGTTTTGACCGGCATCCCATAATTTAAGACGGAGGCATTTAATAATGTCTGACGGGGTGAGCCTTGTCACTGTGGCTTTCTGTAATTCAGGAATTTTGGCCATCGTTTCCGGCAAGCGGTAAAAAGGAATTTTTGAATTGATGTGATGGATATGATGAAAACCGATATTGGCAGTGGCCCATTGCATAAAGCGGTTCATCGACATATAACTGGAAGATTCAAGGGCTGCATGTTCGTAGCACCATTCTATATTGCTGCGGAATTTTACCCCGGGGAAATTATGCTGTGCATAAAAAAGATAGGCTCCCAGCATATGAACAATGAATAAAGGAAGGAAGATCGTAAGAAACCATGTCATCGGACCAAAATAAATACCCACGAAAACGGAGGCCCCGATATGGAGTATAAATACAGCCAGTGAATCCCAATGCCTTCTAGGACTGCTCAGGAAAGATTGCAGACACATGCCATATAAAAACATAGTAAAATAGGCAAACAGGATAGTCAGCGGGTGCCGTACAGCCAGGTAAATTTTTTTGTCTTTATCTGACGCTTCTAGGAATTTCTCTTTGGTCATGATGGGAAATGACCCGATACTGGCGCTGAATAATTTTGAATTGTTGTTATGGTGATGATCATGGGAACGTTTCCAGATACTGGCCGGCGTAAGTATATACATGCCAAAAACCGTAAAAATAAAATTAGCCAGCCAGGATTTTCGTAAAATAGAATGATGCTGGAAATCATGAAAGATCATAAAGCAGCGGGCCAGCATCAGCGCAGCGAAAAGGCTGCACCCGATCTTAGCCCATAGCCAGGGGGCAAAATAAGTTCCAAAAAGAGATACTGCCAGCAAAAAAAAAGAGGAAAAAGTATAATACCAGCTTTTCCAGTGGATTTCTTTGGCAAACGGTTTAGTAGTAAGAATGAGTTGCTTACCTGAAAGCATGAAGCAAAATTAAGAAATATTTGCTTACATCAGTCATGACCCGTCATGGAATGAATGACAAGTTACATACACGTAATTCTTACCATGTAACCGCTTACTTTTCCTGTTCATTCACCGGGCTGTTTGCCAACTTCATTGCTAAGGGTATTCAACTACCCCGTTTCACCCAGCTCTATGATGGAGTTATTTTGTAACAAACGTTTAGCAATTTTGTACAGGCAGGCGACCGGGATTATCCATACTTAATATCCTGCTGGCTTCCATCCATTAAATAGTTGTACCTTTTATTTTATTAGTAAACCAAAACACAACTTTTATGGACATTCTACCTTTAATTATCCAGTTAGCCTCCGGGGCGGTCGGGGGCAATGTAGCCGGTAAAATAATGCCCAAATTATCATTGGGTACTATCGGCAACTCTATCGCCGGTATCGTGGGCGGAGGATTGGGTGGTCAATTGTTAGGCCTGCTCGGATTAGGCGGTGGCGGCGCCGAAGGCGGCAGCATGGATGTAAACAGTATTATCAGCAGTGTGGCGGGTGGCGGTGTTGGCGGCGGGGTGCTTATGGCTATTATCGGGTTTGTAAAAGGCATGATGAAAAAGAAATAATAAGCCGCTTGCCATAATTAATCTTATTATCACCGGGATCTGCCTGATCCCGGTTTATTATTTTTGACAACTTTTATTTTCTTATTAAACTTATGATCGCCATGAAAAATATGGTCTCTCCACTGGCCCGACGCATTTCCTTCGTCTTTCTTTTAGCCATCCTGTTATCCTGGTCACAGGGTGGTAAGCCGGCAAGAGAGTTTTACCAGCTTACGGTTTATCGTTTCAGCAATGAAACGCAGGGAAAAATTCTTGACAACTACTTGCAGCAGGCGTTATTGCCTGCCCTGCACCGGATGAATATTAAACAGGTTGGAGTTTTTAAAGCAATATCTAACGATACATCTGCAGTTAAATCATTGTATGTGCTGGTACCCGTAAAGTCATTGGACATGATAACAAAGATCCCGGCAAAGTTGAATGATGATAAAGCCTACCGGTCAGCGGCTATGGAATATAGTGATGCCGTTTATACGGCGCCACCCTATACCCGCATGGAAACAATATTAATGCAGGCATTTTCTTTAGCGCCTCAACTGCAGACACCGGCATTAAAAGCAGCGAAAAAAGACAGGGTGTACGAGTTGCGCAGTTATGAAAGCGCTACCGAAAAAATATTCAGGAATAAAGTTCAGATGTTCAATGAAGGCGATGAGATAGGGTTATTCAAAAAACTGAATTTTAATGCTGTTTTTTACAGTGAAGTGATCGCAGGCGGTAAAATGCCCAACCTGGTGTATATGACAAGTTTTGAAAATATGGATGACAGGAATGTCCACTGGAAAAGTTTTTCCGCTCACCCGGACTGGAAAAAACTTTCAGCTATGCCCGAATACCAGCATAATGTATCACATATTGATATTATTTTTTTACGGCCTGCTGATTATTCGGATCTTTAAAATAAAACTGCGGGATTACTTACCGCAATCACGTTGCAGAGCAGCAGGATTATTCTTCTCTTTCCACTGAAAGGGTGCATTCGCCGATCAAAGCAGCCAATGCCCCAACGGCAGCCAATACAGGCGCCAGTACGGCGCCCACTACCCCGATCGTAAGCGGGAACGACATTAGTTCTTTGCCGGCTTTATCGTGGATACTGATCTTTCTTACATTACCTTCTGCGATCAGATCTTTGATCTTTTTGAGCAGTTGCTCGCCTTTGACCGTAAATGTTTCTTTGAATGTTGTTGACATAATTATTGCCTCCTGTTCACTTTGTTTTACAGGATAAAGTTACAGTATTACCATATGGCAACGAATGACAAGCATCAAATTTCGGGATGAGACAGGTCAGGCTGAAAAAAACTACCTTGTACATTGTTTCTTCATCAACCTGTCCATGAACCACTTTGCCACACATAAAATGTACTATGTCGCACTTCTTTGCTCACCGGAGACGGATGGGAAAGTGCAGCAGTTCAAATATTGGATGAGAGAACGTTTTGGTTGTACGGCTGCACTGCGATCACCGGCGCATATCACGCTGATCCCGCCG
>DATDIX010000411.1:0-3048 GCA_036520835.1 Chitinophagaceae bacterium
CGCTGAATGCCCAGTTGTTGGGATAAAATACGCCAATAGCTACAAGGACAAGTATTACTCTTATACACTCAAGATAGAATATCCATCTGCGCTGATCCAATATAGCGCCGCTATTAACCAGGCTTATCAAAAATTTACAAATACGATACTTTCTCAGAAATACCGCCAAAAAACTGTTCGAGTTGGGCGAACATATCTTTGAAAACAGGGATAAAGGTCGCAAAGCCGTTGATCGCTTTTGGTCCCCATGGTTGAACAAAAGAATACGTGACCGACTTGTCAATAGTTTGTTGTTTGATAAGCTGCAGTTGCTCGGCATAAAAAATAATAACACTGAATACAGTAATATATATTGCCGCATAAAGAATGATCCCTCCCAACCGGTTTACCCAACCCAGCATAGCTATTTCCACGGTGCGCTGGATAGCATTGGCACCGAGGCGAACCAGCAACACAACAATGATAAATACGACTGCAAAAGAAATAACCGGTAACCATCCGTCAGATACATTTACTGCTTTGCCAATATAACCGGCAACTACAGCAGATAATTTTATAGCAGCCGCCAACCCGATTATTACCGCGACGAAAGAAAATATTCCAACTATTAATCCACGTTGATAGCCTTTGAAGATTGCTAAAACAAGAATGACAACAAAGACCAGGTCAAGGACCATTTGTTTGGTTTAAGAGGTTTAACGTTTATAGGTTTAAGGCTGGTACACCGGTTCTCTTAAACAAACACTAAACTTAGAAACTATTTTGCAAGTAATTCTTTTACGAGGGCAGAAATTGTTTTCCCGTCGGCCTTACCGGCGAGTTGTTTGGTAGCAGCACCCATTACTTTTCCCATATCAGCAGGTGAAGTAGCCCCAACCTCAGTTATTATCTTAGCTACCATTCCTTTTAATTCGTCTGCAGAAAGCTGCGCAGGTAAAAATTTTTCGATCACGGCAATCTCTTCCTCTTCCTTTTTTGCCAGGTCGGTACGGTTTTGCTGCTGAAATATTTCCAGTGAATCTTTCCGTTGCTTTACCAGTTTTTGCAGCAATTTTATTTCATCTTCCTCTTTTAGTTCACCGCTGCCGCCTTCCGAGGTCTTTGCGAGTAATATGGCTGCTTTCACCGCACGCAGGCTTCTTAATGCAGCTTCATCTTTTGCAAGCATGGCTGTTTTTAAGTCAGCCATTATTTTTTGTTCGAGGCCCATGGTAATAAGTTTTATAGTTTGTTGTTTTAAAGTCGGGAAGATTTTTAAAAATATAAGACCTGTCTTTTCCGACTTTCGGTCTTCCCGACTTCCGGACTTTTCCTACGCTTTATTTTCTTTCAATTGTTTTTCCCGGAACTTATGATAAAACTCCTGGGCAGACTTCTTCATATCCTTTACAATATCTGCATGGTTGGTGGCCCTTCCATAAGTGTCGGCCATCGTCATCATGGTCTGGTAAAAGAAATCTGCCATTTCATCCACCATCATTGTTTTTGTCCAGAGATCGATCCGCAGAGCTGTTTTTTCTTCCCCGTCCCAGAACGACAGCATCATCGCTTTGGATTTTTGCGGCCGGGCTGAAACTGAATCACTGGCATTCCAGGTTATCCCATCAGGCACCCGGTTCTCATCCATTTCTACATCAATTGTTATCGTTGATTTGTTCATATTTATTAATTGAAAGGGGGCAAAGTTAATTAAATCATTTTATGGTATTCATAATGCATTGCCAAAGCAATCCGGCTGACCTGTCCCAGTTATATTCTTCACTCTTCATTCTTCCTTTTTGAATTAACCGGCTGCGCAGTCCTTCATCTTTATATAGCAACAACATTTTTGCGGCAATATCCTGGTGATCGGCAGGATTTATATACAGGGCCGCTTCCCCGGCTATCTCCTGCATAGCTGAGTTTTCAGAAGTGATCACCGGCACGTTACATTTCATGGCTTCAAGAACCGGTACGCCAAAACCCTCCCAAACAGATGGGTAGATTAATGCGTATGCCGACGCCACCAGTTCCGCCAACTCCTTTTCTTCCAGGTAACCGGTCAACACTACATCTTCCCGGTATTTATATGTTTTCAAATTTTCAACAAAACTTTTATACTTCCAGGCAAGCCGGCCGGCCAGCACCAGTTTCCAGTTGCTCTTCTGTTTCTTTTTAAAAATGGAAAATGCTTTCAGCAGGTTCACCAGGTTTTTTCTTGGATGAATAGCCCCGGCATAAACAAAATATTCCCGGCCACCGGAATATTTATTTTTCACTGCTTCCTTCTCTGACTCCGTCACCGGCTGAAAGATATCTCTGGCTGCATTAGGTACTATACTGATGTTCCCCGTTTCAGTTCCGTAATGTGATAAGATATCCCGTTTTGAAAAATCAGATACCGTCATTATATTTTTTGCCTTCCGCAAAAATTTTGGCGTATAGTATTTATAAAAAAGAAAATGGGTCTTTGGTATAAAAGAAGGATAATGCAAAAAAGAAAGATCATGCACCAGCAGGCACTGTGGTATTTTGGTTGTTAACGAACAAAACCCGTCGCAGGAAACAAATACATCCGCTTTATACTTCTTCAGTACGGCCGGAATTTTTACATCATACCAGAGTTTCCATAATAAAGGATGACGGGCTGGCGGGCCGGCCAAAACTGCTGTTACATTTTCAGCAAATACAAACCGGTTATCAAAGGGACGATCAAAAATGAAAATGAACTCATGTTCCGGGTGTGCCCTTGTGATGCGTTGAAAGGTCTCATATAAGAAATAGCCATACCCTTCCAGGTATTCATTCAGCAAAAAACGGGTGTTAACAGCTATTTTCATTTACTGGTTGCAACTGTAATTATTGACTGCATGATTCCAGTCCCTGGCATTATTATTCGAATGACAAAAAATATCCTGCTATCCCGTTAAAAAAATCACTGCCGCAAATGCTATACTGGTCCTCTTAATCCTTGCATTGTGAAATGACGAAGGATAATCACTGTTGATAACTCCTATTATACTATACAATAAAACGGGCATTAATACAATTGTTTGCCATAGCGTAAAG
>DATDIX010000412.1:0-3704 GCA_036520835.1 Chitinophagaceae bacterium
TTTGAACTATGAATTATTATAGCCTGGATACTGAAAAAGTAATGGAGCTGACCGGTTCTTCCATGCATGGCCTGGCCGGGGAGACAGCGGCACAAAGACTCACCGAATACGGGCCTAATGAATTGGTGGAGAAAAAGAAAAAACCTGCCTGGTTATTTTTTATTGACCAGTTCAAAGATTTTATGATACTGGTACTGGTAGCTGCCGCTATCGTATCAGGACTGGCAGGAGACATTACCGATACCATTATCATTCTTATAATTGTTTTATTAAATGCCATCCTGGGATTTACACAGGAGTACCAGGCAGAGAAAGCCATTGGAGCATTAAAAAAAATGGCAAGCCTGCAGGCCCATGTATTGCGTGACGGCAGCGTAGCCGTTGTTCCATCATCCGAACTGGTTCCCGGGGATATCATACTGTTAGAAGCAGGTAACATTATACCGGCAGATGCACGCCTGCTGGAAACTTATAACTTCCGTATTGACGAATCAACACTGACCGGTGAATCCGTCCCTGCAGATAAAACAGCAGAAATAATTACAGGTACCGAACTTCCTCTCGGCGACAGGAATAACATGGCTTATAAAACCACGCTGGTAACAAATGGCAGGGCAAAAGCTATTGTCGTGGAAACCGGGATGCGAACCGAAGTTGGAAAAATTGCCGGCATGTTGCAGCAGGAAGATGCCATAACTCCCCTGCAAAAAAGGATGACCGATTTTGGTAAAAAACTATCTTATATCATTCTGCTGATATGTCTTTTACTATTTGTAACCGGGCTGCTGCGCAACGAGGACCCGATGAAAATGTTGCTGCTTTCTATTTCGCTGGCGGTAGCTGCAATTCCCGAAGCTTTGCCGGCGCTTATTACTATTGCGCTGGCCAGGGGCGCCAGCAGGCTGGTTAAGAAAAATGCCCTCGTACGTAAACTCCCTGCCGTAGAAACCTTAGGTTCTGTCAGTTTTATTTGTACTGATAAAACGGGTACACTTACACAAAATAAAATGAAGGTGGTGGAAATAGATGCAGGATCAGCCGGTATTAAAATCTACAATGACATTGATGTCCTGGATTGCGCCATGGCACTTAACCATGACGTAAGATTAACGAATAACAACAGCCTCGTGGGCGACCCTACCGAAGCTGCCCTCGTGGAATATTTTATCAGTGAGCATTCTGTCAATGACCTCGCAGCAGTACAGCAGCAATTACCGCGGGTAGCTGAATTACCTTTTGATTCAGACAGGAAGAGTATGACCACGGTTCATCGTTTTCAAAACAACTATTTAATACTTTCAAAAGGAGCAGTTGAGTCGATCACGGGCAGTTTGAAAGATAACGAACAGGCGGATTTTATAAATGATAAAGCTGGCCAAATGGCTGCAAACGGGATCCGTGTGCTGGCCTTCGCTTATAATATTATTGACGGGTTGCCGGAACCTTTCAGCTATGACAGTGTAGAAAAGAACATGGTATTTGCCGGCCTCGTGGGAATGATCGATCCGCCAAGGGAAGAGGTCAGGCTTGCCATTACGGAATGCAAAGAGGCCGGCATTCACCCGGTAATGATCACCGGCGATCACCCGGCAACAGCTACTGCTATTGCCCGCCAGATCGGGATACTGACAGAAAAGGACCTCGTGTTAACCGGCTCTGAGTTAAATGCTTTGTCACCGGATGAGTTCAGGGATAAAGTGGAAAGGGTTCGTGTATATGCCCGTGTATCTCCTGAACAAAAACTGAAAATTGTAAAAGCGCTGCAGGGAAAAGATCATTTTGTTGCGATGACAGGAGACGGGGTGAATGACGCCCCTTCATTAAAAGCCGCCAACATTGGCGTGGCGATGGGCATTACCGGCACTGATGTAAGTAAAGAAGCGGCACACATGATATTGCTTGACGATAATTTTGCCACGATCGTAAAGGCGGTGAAAGAAGGGCGGCGCATCTATGAAAACATCCGGAAGTTTGTCAAATACATTATGACCTGCAACGGTGCAGAGATCTGGATCATTTTCCTGGCCCCGCTGATCGACCTGCCCATACCCCTTTTGCCTATACATATACTCTGGATAAACCTGGTAACAGACGGATTGCCCGGCCTGGCATTGGCAGGCGAAAAAGCAGAATTGGATGTAATGAAACGGCCACCGCGAAAAGCCAATGAAAATCTTTTTACCGGCAGCATGGGTTATCATATTTTATGGGTCGGTTTGCTGATGGCAGGAGTTACCTTAGGCATACAGGCATGGGCGATCAATAATAACAACAGCCATTGGCAAACAATGGTATTTACCGTATTGTCGCTGACACAACTGGGCCATGTATTGGCGATCAGGAGTGAAAGAGAATTTTTATACAAGCAGGGACTCTTTTCTAACTGGCCCTTACTCAGTGTTGTCTTCCTTACATTCCTGTTGCAGTTAGCGGTCATTTATTTGCCCGTTGCAAATGACCTGCTTAAAACGCAACCGCTGCAGTTGAACGAACTATTGATCTGTATCGGTGCATCCACTATTGTATTTCATGCGGTAGAAATTGAAAAATGGGTAAAACAAAAAATAAAAAGATGACCACGGGGCAATAACCGGTAACTTTTTTATGCAGGGATGCAAGTATGCAAGGGCGGGTGAGTCCGGGTCCGTGGGTAGCGACTGCAACAATGTTTTTCATTTAGCCAGGTAAAGACAGAGCTGCGATCAGCCCAAAAAATGTAATTTTAGCGTATATGTCAACCGCACCAATTGACGAACTTAAAAAAGTGATAGCGCTCAGCGATCTGCCGGGTGAGCACCTGCAATGGATACTGGACCATTCAGCGTATATTGAATTTGAGGATGGCGGGGTGATCATAAAAACGGGAGAAGCTGCCGATTTTATGATGTTTATTGTGGAAGGTGTTGTTTCGTTCTATATGGATAAAGGCGGGACCCTGGTGCATTTTTTTGATTTTGGCAATGATGTGAGTACCGGGGGCGTCACCGGTTTGCTTCCCTATTCAAGAATGAAAACATCCCCGGGCACTTCCTTTGCGATCGGGAAGTTGCGTGGTTTCCGGATGCATAAAGAGCATTTCCCGGAACTGGAGCGCCTCAATCCTGCGTTTATCCAGCGGCTCATCGGTTATATGACGGAAAGAGCAAGATCATTTGCCACTACACAACTGCAGCATGAAAAAGTAAGTGCATTGGGAAAACTCGCTGCCGGGATTGCGCATGAGTTGAATAACCCGGCTGCAGCGATCAACCGGATATCTTCTGAACTGACCAAACGATTAAAAGAAAACTACGGGCTTACTGAAAACCTTTTGCGGCAGCATATCAGCGCAGAACCTCTTCAAAGCATCCGCAATATGGTGGAACAAAAAGAAAAGGAATATGCCGGTAAAAAAAAGCTCAGCCCGCTTCAGCGGATCCAAAAAGAAGATGAAATGAATGACTGGCTCGAAGCCAACGGGATTCAGGATAATCATGTAGCAGGAGAAACATTTGTTGATGCCGGGTTTACAGGTGAAGACCTGGAAACCATCCGGGATCATGCAGGCAATGAAGCTTTTGCCGACGTGCTGCTCTGGATCGAAAACCTGTTAAGCTCCCGGAGGGTCATTAAAGATCTCGAAGAAGCTTCTTCGCGGATATCTCATCTTGTTGGCGCCATCAAGAGCCATGTGCACATGGACCAGACAAATGACCTGCAGCTCA
>DATDIX010000413.1:0-2353 GCA_036520835.1 Chitinophagaceae bacterium
ATCTGTTGTAAACACCCACATCCCGAACAAGGCAAACCAGCTAAAGAATTGAACTAACCCGAGTTGTTTCATTGTTCTCGGCATCTTACGCAGATCTGAAAAAATACTTCGGAAAAGAGAATGGCCTTCTTCAGCTTTGCCATGATACTTTTCATATTCAGCGGGAGGATATTCTTTGGTTTTAATTACTGTCCAGACAATGCTGAGAATGAAAACACCGGCGCCGATATAAAAAGCAAATTTTACATTATCAGCTACTACTCCGGCATCCGCTTCGTTGGAAACACCTCCCCATCTATGCAGTATATAGGGAAGAAATGAACCGACCACGGCGCCAATGCCGATCAGGAAAGTTTGAATGGAGAACCCCATTGTTCTTTGTGAATCGGGAAGGTTATCAGCCACCAATGCACGAAAAGGTTCCATCGCCAGGTTGAAACAGGCATCCATGATCATCAGGAAGGCTGCACCGATAATAACCAGCGGGGCGATCTCTCCCAGTATCCCTGCATTAGGCATTAAGGCCAATGCACTTGAAGATAAAATTGCGCCGGCCAAAAAGTATGGACGTCTTCTTCCTAAGCGGTTCCATGTTTTGTCGCTGTAATATCCAACGATTGGCTGAACGATCAACCCCACCAATGGAGCTGCCAGCCAGAACCAGGAAAGATGTTCTACATCTGCACCATAATTACGAAGAATACCACTGGCGTTGGAATTTTGCAGTGCAAAGCCAAATTGAATTCCGAGAAAACCGAAACTCATATTGAAAATTTGCCAGAAACTTAAACGGGGTTTAGGAGCCAGTCCATTTTTGTTGACTGAGATAGAAGAACCTGCCATAAGCAATCGTTGGTTTTAAGATCAGCAAAGGGAAGATAAGAACTTTTATGTAACAGGTACACATTTTCGATCAGGATCAAAAAAAGGAAGCAATGACTTCCTTATAAAACATTTTCAGATCACATACCCGTTGGGAATGATAGCGCCTTTCTTTACTACCACTATTCCTTCCTTGATAGTATAAAGTGCATGATCGGTATTTTCTAAATGCGGGCCACCATTGATGCGGACATCATCTCCTATCCTGCAGTTCTTATCCAGTATCGCATTCTTGATATAACAGCGGTTACCGATACCTAACAGCGGAATCCCTTTTGCCTGGTCGCTGGCTATATCCTGCAGCGTCTCATAATAATCACAGCCCATCATATAAGTACTGATAATGGTAGAGCCATGACCGATACGTGAGCGGATGCCCACCACTGATTTTTCCATCCTTGAAGCATTGATGATGGTTCCTTCGGCGATCACCGTTTTCTCCAATGTAGTGCCGCTTACTTTTGCAGGTGGCAGCATGCGGGCACGGGTATATATCGCATTGTGATTGTCAAAGAGGTTAAAATCGGGCAGGTCTTCTGTTAGCCCAAGGTTGGCTTCAAAGAAGGAATAAATATTCCCGATATCTGTCCAGTAGCCTTCATACTGGTAGCTGGCTACTTTACATTTGCTGATCGATTGCGGGATGATCTCTTTTCCAAAATCAGTGGCTTCAAGGTAATCGTTCTGCAAATAATCAAAAAGCAGTTGGCGGTTGAAAATATAAATGCCCATGGATGCGAGATATATCCTGCCTTTTTTTTTCATTTCTTCCCCGGTATCGCTGGTCCAGTCTTTTAAGATTTCTTTTTTCGGTTTTTCTATAAAGGCAGTAATAAGGCCCGCTTTATTTTTTTTGAGAATGCCGAATTCCGGAGCTTCCCTGTCGCCTACCGGGATGGTAGCAACAGAAATATCAGCCCCGGTACTTTTATGATTGTCCAGCATGGCCTGGAAATCCATCTGGTATAGCTGGTCGCCGGAAAGGATAAGTATATAGTCGCTGTCAAAAGGAGTAACATGGCGGAGGCTTTGACGAACTGCATCGGCAGTGCCCTGGAACCAGGCAGGATTGTCGGGAGTCTGTTCCGCAGCCAGTATATCTACAAATGCAGTGCTGAAAGCGCTGAAGTGATACGTATTCTTGATATGCCTGTTCAGGGAAGCGGAATTGAACTGCGTCAGTACAAACATCCTGTTGATGTTGGAATTGATGCAATTGGAAATAGGAATATCCACGAGACGGTATTTGCCTGCAATTGGAACAGCAGGTTTGGAACGGCTGGCGGTCAAAGGATATAATCTTGAACCAGCGCCGCCACCAAGTATTATACTGAGAATTTCTTTAGAGATAGACATATGCAATCAGGTTTTTTAGCGTATTCGTAAGAAAAGGTAAGAAAGAGATTCTATAATTCATTCATACTTACAACAAATTATAGCGGTTTCATGAAGATATTACAATTTCAATGAC
>DATDIX010000414.1:0-3610 GCA_036520835.1 Chitinophagaceae bacterium
GAAACGATCATCCGTTAATAACTTTTCAAATGAGCTTTTTACCCAGGCGGTCAGCTCAGCTACATTTTCGCAGGAGAAACCATCTTCGTCTTTTGTCTCTTCCAGTTTCTTGCTTTCTTCATATACAACATTATAATGCTGATCGAAAAGCAAAAGCTTCTTATTGGTCTTACCAACATCAAAAATGGCGATGGCAGGCGTTTTGTTCATGGTCAGTTTGTGAGTGGTCAGTGGTGAGTAACCCTCTATCCGATCATTCCACTTAATATTTTAAAAGTTCTTATAATTAAATCACCAAGAGGTTGTAACTCTTTTAAAGACAAATAGGATAAATTGTGAGCAATGCCGGTCGCAGTATCAATTTCAATAACAGAGCCTCTCGCTATTTCAAAATATCTTTTTCTTTCTGCTGCAGACTTTCTTGAACATCCTTCGGCGATATTCAGGTGAACAGATAAAGCCGCACGTCTTATCTGCTGTACCAAAGCAAATTTCTCGTCTGTTGGAAATTGCTTTGTGACCCGGTAACATTCAAGAGTCAGATCATGGGAGAATTTGAAAACATCCAGCTTTGTGTGAGCCAACTGAAGAAACATAATAGTAAGTTTAATGGTTAAGCAAATAATGACTCATTAAATTTACTGACTCTTCCCCACTCACCACTCACCACTCACCACTGACCACTCACCCTCACAATCCCGTCGCCACCGTTTTTTTCCCTCGTTCTTTGACCAATTCATCTCTCACTTTCAAGTTACGGAATAATTGTAATGGTTGCAGCGCTCCGCCAGATTGCAACCTTGCTTCGGCAATCAAAGGCCGGGTATCTGTACGATAAGCCGCCTGCAGGATCTCCTGGCATTTTACCACATCATTTACATCCTGCGCTGCTTTCAGTTCTTTGGTATTTACCAGCAAAGCCTGTGCATAAGCGATCATGATGGCTTCAACGGATTGCAGCAGGTCTTCCAGCGGGTCTTTTACATTATGCGAAGCGTCGATCATCCAGCCAAGATCAGTGGCATGGTTCATCCCTTTTGCATCCATCCCTTCCACCAGTTCATTGAATATTAAAAAGAGCTGGTAGGGATTGATACTGCCAACGGTTAGGTCATCATCACCATATTTGGAATCATTGAAATGAAAACCTGCCAGTTTATTTTCCATCATCAGCAGGGAAACGATCTGTTCGATATTGGCATTTGGTAAATGATGGCCGAGATCAACTAATGTATAAGCTTTGGGTCCCAGTTTGCTGGCATATAAATAAGACTGGCCCCAATCGCCAACGGTCATCGAATAGAAATTAGGTTCAAATGCCTTGTACTCGACAAACATCTTCCAGTCGCCGGGCAGGGCTGCATATATTTCCTGCAAACTTTCTAATGTCCGCTGGAATGCTTTACGGAAATTCAATTGCCCCGGGAAGCAGGAACCATCCGACAACCATACGGTCAATGATTTTGAACCCAGGTCAACACCCTGTTTGATCACCTCAACATTATGATCAATGGCCTGGCGGCGGACAGCTTTGTCAACATGCTGTAATGACCCGAATTTATAACTCAATGCCTGGTCAGGCTGGTCCTGGAAGGTGTTGGAATTAACGGCATCGAACTTTAAGCCATGCATGGCCGCCAACGTTTTGATAGCGCTGGCATCCTTAGGAATATCCCATGGAATATGCAAAGAAATAGCGCCGCTGGATTGATTCAATGCATGGAGCAAACCTACGTCTTCGATCTTTTCTTCCAGGTTTCGGGGCTCACCGCCACCGGGAAAACGTCCAAACCTTGTTCCGCCGGAACCAAGGGCCCAGCTGGGTATGGCCACCTGGAAATCTGCCAGCTTTTGCAATACGGGCTTAAGGTCAGCCACTCCTTCGGCAACAAAATCAAAATGTTTTTTGTGTGCTTTGGCAAGAGACTCATTATGGCCAGCTATGGCTTGCTTCGTTAGTTTCATATCAAATGCTTTATGGAAGGTAAAAAACTTCTTTCAAAGGGATGCTTACCGGCGAATTATCGGGATTACTTTCCATGAGGTCCTTCATATAGGCCCACCATTTCTGCATCACCGGCTTTGAAGGTAAATTATTTAATGCAGACGGGTCTTCGGCTTTTAAAACGCCAAAAAGAATATGGGTTTCGTTGTCTAAAAATATGGAGTAGTCGCTGATGCCGGTTTCTTTCAGCAGTTGTTCCAGTTCCGGCCATAATTCATCATGCCTCTTTTTATATTCGGCTTCAACTCCCGGGAATAATTTCATTTTGAATGCTACTCTTGCCATAAATAATATTTAGTCCGGAAGTCTGTTGCGTGGATATTTGAATATACATTTTGACGAAAGACGGAAAGTCCGGAAGAATCTTTTCCGTATCCTGTAAGATCATTTCTTTTTTGAAGATTCGTCTTCCGGACTTTCATTAACAGGCTCATTGAATGTGTACGCAGCGGACTTCCCGTCTTTCCGACTTGTCTCAGTCTTTCCGACTTATCTCACAAACCCCGCAGCCACACCGCCATCTACATTCAATACATTGCCTGTTGACTTGCTTAAAAGCCCGCCGACAAAAGCAAAACATCCATTGGCTATATCGTCCGGTAAAATGATCTCGTTTAATAAAGTTCGTTTAGCATAGTATGCCGGTAACTCCTCTACCGTAATGCCATACGCTTTTGCACGGCCCTCAGCCCATGCACCGGCCCATATCTTGCTATCGCTGATCACTGCATCCGGGTTCACTACGTTCACACGGATATGGTCTTTGCCCAGTTCGGCAGCATTCAGGCGGCTCAGGTGTAATTGAGCTGCTTTGGCTGAACCATAACCGGCATTATTCGGGCCGCTTACCAGGGCATTTTTACTTACAATATTCAAAACATCGCCGCCCATATCCTGTTTGCGCATTACTTCAGCGCCTGCCTGTGTTACCAGGAACTGCCCTTTTACCAATATATCATACAGGAGGTCCCAGTCTTTTTCAGTATGGTCCTCTATCGGTTTTGAAATAGAAATACCGGCATTGTTTACTACTATATCAACTCCGCCGAATGCCAGGGCTGCCGCGTCAAATGCTTTCTTTATCGTGTCAGCCTTGGTGACATCCAGTATTTCGGCAGCGAATACATCTTTGCCGTATTGAAGTTGAAACTCATCTTTGGCTGACCCGAGTCTTGTTTCATCATTATCATTGATCAGTACACAGGCGCCTTCGTCAGCAAATTTTTTAGCGATCGCTTTTCCGATACCACCGGCGCTGCCTGTTATCAGTGCAATTCGTCCTGATAAGGCTTTTGGTTTGGGCATGCGCTGCAGTTTTGCTTCTTCCAGCAGCCAGTATTCAATATTAAATGCTTCCTGTCTTGGTAATGAAGTGTATTCGGAAACAGCTTCAGCGCCCTTCATTACATTAATGGCATTGATATAAAACTCAGCCGCTACCCGGGCTGTCTGTTTATCTTTTGCAAAAGTGAACATGCCTACGCCGGGATAAAGGATCACTACCGGGTTGGCATCCCGGATAGCCGGGCTATTGGGATGCTTGCAGGTATTATAATAGTCGGCATACATTTTCCGGTATGCTTCAAATGCCGGCGCCAGTTTTTC
>DATDIX010000415.1:0-2646 GCA_036520835.1 Chitinophagaceae bacterium
ATCAGTTTCCCAACTTCATTATTTAGTGAAATTAATTCCTCGTATTCTTCCTGGCTTAGATATAGGCAGTCTTTGGCAAAGTCAAGCCAAATCTCCGTTTCTGCGTTTTCTGTTTCTGAATCATTGAGTTTACTGATGAAATAGTCTTTGTATCTTTTTCTTTTGTATGCTTCTGCAAGGTTGGTACAGACTGAGCGGGATGATCTTCTTATTTGATCAGTCAGTGAAAATTTTTCTTCCGGAGGGAATCGTTTAGATATATGAAAGATTTTCATAGCCAGTTCATACGCTTTCTGAAATGCCAGTAAGTCTTTATAATAACCCATACTACGTATGTTCAGGTGAATAAAAAATAATAAACGTAATCTAACTCCAGACTCCCGACTCCCATCTCCCGACTCCTAAAGCATTCCTTCATCTGCAAAACTGTAATACCCATTTTCACTCACAATGATGTGATCCACCACCCGGATATCAAAATACTTTGCGGCTTCTTTGATCTTATTGGTTAGCTCTTCATCTGCGCGGCTGGGTTTCAGGCTGCCGGATGGGTGGTTGTGACAGAGTATAATGCTAACGGCGTCCTCTTCCAGCGCCTTTTTGAGTATAATTCTAGGATCGGCTACAGTCCCGGTTATCCCGCCTTCGCTGACGATCTCAAAATGCCTGATCTTATTGGCCCGGTTCAGGAAAATGACGGCAAACACCTCGTGGCGGTAATCTTTCAGCACCGTCTGCAGGTATTGGGCAATATCATGGCTGGTGGAGACTGTCACCCTTTCAAGCGAAGAACCCGCCTGCCGGCGGCGGCCTAGCTCCAGGGCGGCTGCAATAGTTATGGCTTTGGCTTCCCCGATCCCCTTTATTTTCATCAGTTCCTTCACGGTCAGCTTTCCCAGTTCGCCCAGGTTGTCCTTACCCAGTTTAAGTATCTCTTTTGCGAGGTCAACCGCCGTCTTTTCCTTCGTTCCATTATGAATTAGTATCGCCAGCAACTCTGAATTGCTGAGGTTTTCTGCACCTCTCAATAGTAGTTTTTCCCGGGGGCGGTCGTCTTTTGCCCACTGCTTAATTGAGTACTTATTCTCTTGCATAGAACAAGTTTAGCTAATATTTTTATGTCATCAACACAATATTCTTGAATTGTTGTGCTGATACCAGCGACGAGAACATCCAGTAACTACTTGAAAAAACTAAAAAGCGCACTATGAAAACCAGATCTGTTACCTCTATGGGAGCCCTTCACCCCATCCTATTCTTTGCAGTAATGTATGTGGTGGTATTATTTTTCTCCATTTTTATCTGTTCATCACTTTTTTATAGTTGTAAATCAAGCGGCGTAAAACTCGCTAAAAAGACCACAGCACCGGCCAAACAGCAGGCCATGCCGGTCCAGGTTTCAACGGCTGTAGTACTGAGATAAGAATAAGAGTTTTCCCTCAACTTTATATTTCCAGCGCAGCAGGGCTGATTGCGATGATAGTAATATCTTCGCCGCTCCAAAGGAGTCCTTTGGACATATTTTTCCTGCTATGCATTCAGCTAAAATTTTCTCCGGAACCGGCTCGCAAAAGCTAACTGAACAGATCTGCAAGCGATACGGTACACAGCCCGGAAAAGTCAATATCCAGCGTTTTAGTGATGGCGAGATTTCCCCCGTTTTTTTGGAAAGTGTCAGGGGGGATTATGTTTTCCTGGTACAAAGTACCTGCTCCCCGGCCGAGAACTTCATGGAGCTCCTGCTCATGATAGATGCAGCCCGCCGGGCCTCCGCTTACAAAGTAATTGCCGTAATTCCCTACTATGGTTATGCCCGCCAGGACAGAAAGGATCGTCCCCGTGTAGCAATCGGAAGTAAGTTGGTTGCCAATATGTTAGTGGCGGCCGGTGCTGACAGGGTAATCACTATGGACCTGCATGCACCGCAGATCCAGGGCTATTTTGATATACCTGTTGACCACCTCGACAGCCATGCAGTTTTTATCCCATATATAGAGAATCTGAAGCTGGAAAACCTTACCTTTGCCGCCCCCGATGTGGGAGCTACCAACCGTATCAGGGAAATTGCCAGTTATTTCAATGCAGAAATGGTGATCTGCGATAAGCACCGGAAAAGGGCCAACGAGATCGCCAGCATGGTAGTAATAGGAGATGTGGCCGGGAAAGATATTGTGATCATTGACGATATCTGCGATACCGGGGGAACACTGGCAAAAAGTGCAGGTCTTTTAAAAGAGAAAGGAGCCAGGACAGTGAGGGCTTTGATCACACACCCGGTACTGAGTGGAAAGGCATACGAGAATATTGAGAACAGTGTGTTAGAGGAATTGGTGGTATGTGATACGATACCGGTAAAAAGAGAAACGCCAAAGATCAAAGTGATATCGGTAGCTGAATTGTTTGCCGTGGCTATCCGGAATGCATTTGAAAATAAGAGCATCACCAGCCTGTTCATTCATTCGCAACGCAGGCAGGGGTTGTGAGACGGGAGTTCGGAGTCGTGAATCGTGATTGCGAATGCGACATTGAGCGAAGCGAAATGGAAGCAGGAAGCAAAAAGTAAATTTTTAAACAACATACAATGAAATCAATTACAATCGAAGGACAACTGAGGACCGGATTCGGGAAGACCGCCACCCGCCAACT
>DATDIX010000416.1:0-5182 GCA_036520835.1 Chitinophagaceae bacterium
ATCAGTTGGTGTTACACCGATCAAACCTGTATTACCTGCATAAGCTCTTCTTCTTACTTCTTCAAATGCAGCAGTAGCCTGTGCGGTCGGCCCGTTGTTGATCTCATTAACAGCTTCAGCATACATCAGTAACACATCAGCAAATCGTATCATACACCAATTATATCCAACATTCAACACAGTTCCCGGCAGTAATGGCACTCTCCAGTCGCGGCGATATTTACCAGTATTGAGTTCGCCCAAACGCCTCTGACTTTTTAAATTGTTGGCTCCATTAACTGCATAATGTGTAATAGTGATATCTCTTCTTGTATCAACTGAATCAAATGCATAATAATAATTGGGCAACATGATAATACCACCACCGCCTGCACCATAACGGGAAGCGTTGTTTAAGTTAGGGCCATCATAATTACCCATGCGGCTATCACTGTTACTGTTACCACCACCGGCACCCACTTCAAATATGATCTCAGCCTTTGGATCGTAAATAAAAGAGGTAACGCTTCTCCAGATATTCTCAAAACTCGGGTTCAGGTCATGCTGGGTCCTGTTATTCATCAGTTCAGCACATTCATCCCTGGCAATAGTATAATAGTTAATAAAATCAGGACGGCGCTCCATCGTTCCTGACCCACCAGGGCCTCTTCCTCTTAAAGAATATCCGCCACGGAATAATGCGATCCTTGCCCGTAAAGCCATGGCTGCAGCTTTGGTGATACGTTCATTTCTCGGCACTTCCAGTCTCCATGGTAAAAGCGTTTTTGCAAGGGCCAGGTCAGCAAGGATCTTATCGTACGTTGAGTCGCGGTCAGTCCTTGGTATGAATAAATTAGTTTGTTTGTAGGCAGGCATTAACGGTGCCGGCACATCTCCCCAATTCAGGATCAGCTGAAATAAAAACTGGGCCCTGAGTGTGAGCGCCTCGCCATACAAACGCCTGAGTTCTTTTTTCTCCGCATCTGTACCACCATCATATTGAGCCATCAGGGGTATTTGTTCAATACACAGGTTGGCTTTTTCTACCCCGCGGTATAACTGCCTGATCGGGTTGGTCAGTTCTGCATTGGTAAGTAATAACTGGTAACGGCCAACACCCCTTCTCCCATTATCTATATTGCCACTTACGATCCCTTCATCTGAATCATACGGATAATACATGCTGACACGGATACCATACCCATTATCCCCCTGCAGTTCATCATATACGCCGATAACAGTATTATATGCATTTGAAACATCCGAAAAAGCCTGCTCAACGCTATACTGTGATTTCGGCTTGACTTCGGTATACTTTTTACAAGCAACAGTTGACAGCAACACCATCAGCAGTGCTGTACCCGCTATTGTCTGATAAACTTTATTTTTCATACTACAATCATTTTAAAGTTTAGAAAGAAAGATTTAAACCAAATACCCATGTTGTCGCCCTGGGATAGGCTGCAAAATCAACGCCTGGTGTCAACGGGTCAGATCTCCTGGCTGTTACATCAGGATCATAGCCGGAATAGCCAGTGATCGTTGACAGGTTGTTCACCGTAGCATAAACACGGAAAGTGGATATTTTGATTTTATTAAGCACTTTGGCCGGAAGGGTATAGCCGAGTGTCAGGTTATTGAAACGGAGATAAGATCCATCTTCCACTGCCCATGAATGCAGCCACCAGCGTTGCACCCTTACCGGGCTCCATATTTTGGCATTCGCATTCAGTTTAGCCAACTCAACGGGATCGGTCACCCTTTGCCCCTGTGCATTAATATTGGTCCACCTGTCTTTCATTGTGTTCAGCATATTCAGGTTAGGAAATGCTCCGTCTGTCCATTCGATCTTATTGGCATTGTATATATCATTGCCCGATACAAAATTAACAAACACACTCAGGTCAAAGTTCTTGTACTTAAATTCATTGAACCATCCGCCGGTAAAATCAGGGTTCGCATCGCCGATCACCGTTCTGTCCCCATCGGCTGTAATGGTTCCATCCCCGTTCAAATCTCTCCATTTCAGCATGCCGGGTTGCGGGGTACCATATACACCATTAACTGCAATGCCCGGTTTTATTGTATAGACCCCGGTTGCAGTATTGTAATCAAATTCATCAATGTTATAAAATCCCTCCGTGATGAACCCATACATCAATCCCACCGGCTCACCTACTTTTACAAGGTAGTCATCTACCCCATCACTTCCCTGCCAGCCGGAGTTACGGGTTTGTGATTGTACTCCACCCAGGCTTTCTACTTTATTTCTATTAAAGGAAATATTGAAATTAGATGTCCATATAAAATCTTTTTTCTGTATGGGAATAGCATTTATCTGGAATTCGATTCCACGGTTAGAAGTGGCGCCGATATTCTGTATCTGTGATGTATAACCGGTTGTTGGAGGTATGGCCACAGCAAGCAGAAGATCGTCGGCCTTGTTTTTGTAAATATCCGTGGTGAACTGGAGCCTGTTATTGAACATGGAAAGATCAAGTCCAAAGTTTATGCTTGTATTTTTTTCCCATCTCAGTTCCGGGTTTGAAAGGGCTGTAGGTGCAAGTCCTGGTAATATGGAATGGTTGAAAGCATACTGACCCGTTACACCATATAATTGCAGGTATAAAAGATTACCGATCCTGTTATTACCTGCTGCCCCGTACCCAGCCCTGATCTTTCCATCATTCAGCCAGCCTGAACTACCCATGAAGTTTTCTTTGGTAAACCTCCATGCAAAAGAAGCTGATGGAAACACCAGTGTTCCGTTTGTAGAGCTGAATTTGGAAGAACGGTCGGCCCTGATATTGAAATTGGCCAGGTATTTATCATCATAAGCATAACTAACACGTCCAAAAAATGAAAATATTCTTGCAGATGGTTCCTCAAATGAAGAGGGTAGTGGTTGTGCGGAACCTGCCGGAGCGGAGCCAAGTCCCATATTAGCCAGCGCTTTTTCAGGGCTGATGTCGGCTGGAAAATAACGGGTCTCGAATGCATTTTGCTTGGACCTGTAATCTACTAATTCCTGCCCGGCCAGTACGCTGAAATCATGATGATCTTTATAATTACTGACTGAGTACTGCAGCGTATTGGAATTCATAAGCTGGTTATTATTCTGCTGTCCTATCGAAGCAACCGGCAATGAAGCAAAGTTTCTTGCCGTAGAAGTGATCTTACTGGAAAAAAGATCCGTCCTTATATTGGCATTATCATAACCAAAGGTAGAGCGGAACACCAGGTTCTTAATGATATTATAATTGAAATAGCCTGTCAGGTAGGTCGCTTTGGTATACTGTCTCCTGTACTCGGCCTGCGTAAGCAATACCGGGTTAGTAGCGCCGCTTGAGGCCAGGTAATAGGCTTCATCAAAATCATCAATACCATACCCGGGTCTTGCCAATTCAAACGGGCGGTAATTAATAGTATGGCGCAGGCGGTTTGTTGCCCTGGTCCCGCTATTGGTAGTTCCTGCTCCTTTTATTGTCTGATCAAGATAACGGGCCGTGATCCCCACTCTTACTTTATCAGAAACTTTGTGATCAAGTTTGAAATTCACCAGGTTCCTGTCAAAACCGGATTCTATCTGTATGCCTTCTTCCCGGTTAGCTGTCAGGCTCAGGTTGAAACTGGTGGTTTGTGATCCGCCATTAACAGATACATTATGGTTCTGGTATTTTGCACTTCTGCCAAACACTTCATCCTGCCAGTTGACAGCCGGCACATTTTTATAATTTGCCAGCGTATCCCAGGTAGTACCGTAGGTCTGAGCAAAACTGGTGCTATCGGCAACACTTCCGCGACTTCTTTCATATTGCCATACCACAAAATCATAAGGACTCAGTACGTCCATTGTCTGCGTCAGTTTGCGGGACCCAAATGCACCATTATAAGTGATCAGCGTTTTGCCTGGCCGGCCGGCCTTTGTAGTTATGATCACCACTCCATTGGCAGCTCTTGCACCATATATAGCCGTGGTAGAAGCATCTTTTAATACGTCAACTGAAGCAATATCCTGCGGAGATACGACAGATAATGCATTTTCCACCTGCACCCCATCTACAATGTATAGGGGGGCATTGTCCTGTGTAATTGATCCGCCTCCGCGAACCCTGATGATAACATCGGCACCGGGAGCGCCTTCCGTGACAGTAAGCTGAACACCAGCCATTCTTCCCTGTATGGCTTCCGCAGCGTTAGACAACGGGTTATCTTTTAATTGCTTTGCCGGCAAAGAAGAAACAGAACCTGTAAGGTCCTTTCTTTTAATTGTTGAATAACCGATCACAACCACATCCTCCTCGGTCTTTATTTCAGCAATCAGTTGCACGGAAACAGCCGTCTTACCACTGATCGAAACCTCCGTGGGGATATAGCCCACATTGCTGATCACTAAAGTCGTGGCATTGTCTGCAACGGAGATCGTAAACTGACCCTGTTCATTGGTGGTTGCAAAAGTTTTAGTCCCTTTTACTGTTACCGTTGCTCCCACTAAAGGCTGATTGCCTTCTGAGGAAGTGACGGTTCCGGTGATCTGCCGGGTCTGGGCATAGAGCTGATGAAACGAAAGACAGGCAAGGAGAAATAAAATGCCTGTTACTGTTTTTTTGAAAATTCTTGTCATAGCGCAGTTTTTAAATAGAGCATTATCAAAGCCTGTTAAAAAAGATCCGCTGGGTGTACCCCTACGGAATTACCTGGTCGTTTTCGATAAGGGTAATACACTTAAAGTACCGTGATTAAAACCGGTAAAAACAAAAAATGAAAATGCGGGTAATGAGGGGAAAGAAAAGAGAAGATAAATTTCCTTTACAAAGGGCGGAAGCCCGTTTTTTCGAACAGTATAACTAAGCAATCCTTTCATTCCGGCAAGCATTTTCGTAAGCAATCTGGTATCAGCCTTTCCGCTTTAATTAAATTTCCAGCTGAAAACCTTAACAAGTCTACACAGATTTAGAGGATTGTCAAGTCTTTACAGCCGTTTTATTTACGCAATCGTTCCCGGTAACGTTATCATTTTTAAAGGCTTATCGAATACAAAATTATTACCGGTCATAGACAAATAAACAGCCTGTTCATCCAATATTCGTTGCTGCGTTCATCCCGTTAAAAGGCCGCTCCGCAGCATCCAATTGTTTTTACTGCCTCAACAAATGATATTGTACCTTTATAATGCTTGTGGTACATATATTAAATTGTTTTT
>DATDIX010000417.1:0-3299 GCA_036520835.1 Chitinophagaceae bacterium
CCTTATTCCCAAAAGAAATTTCTTGAACAATGGACCTGCAAGATCATGAATGAATACCCGGGTTTCAATATTGTAGGAGAGGAGTGGAGCACCAACCCGCTGATCGTAGCTTACTGGCAAAAAGGAAAGCCCAATAACAGCGGATACAACGGTTGCATGAAAAGCACGATGGATTTTCCACTGCAGTCAACGCTGGTCCAGGCATTGATCGAAACAGAAAACTGGAATAATGGATTGGTGAAACTATATGAAGCACTGGCAAACGATTTTGTATATGCCAACCCAAAAGATCTCATGATATTCGGGGATAATCATGATATGGACCGGTTGTTCACTCAACTAAAAAACAATGCTGACCTGATGCAGATGGCATTGAGTTATTTGTTAACCATCAGGGGTATTCCTCAAATTTATTATGGCACAGAAGTATTGTTAGAAAATACGGCTAAGCCAAATGATCATGGATTGATCCGGTCTGACTTCCCCGGTGGTTGGAAAGAAGACACGGTCAATGGTTTTACAGGAGCCGGGTTATCGAACGACCAGCTACGGATTCAATCTTTCGTAAAAAAATTATTGAACTGGAGAAAAAACAAAAAAGTGATCCACGATGGGAATACATTACATTTTGGCCCTGAAAAAGGCGTTTATGTTTATTTCAGGTATAACAAAGAAGAAGTGGTGATGGTAATGCTGAATAAAAATAACAAGCCAACGACGATCAAAATGGAAAGGTTTGCTGAGATAATTAAAAATAAAAAGTCAGCGACCAATGTGCTGACGGGAGAGCAGTTTTCTTTACAGAATGAAATAATGGTTGCCCCGCTATCCGCTACGATCACTGAACTGAAATAATAAAGCCCATGTTTACCGGATAAGCGTAGCGGTGCCCTTTCGTTTGATGATCCTGTTATCAATGCTGAACCCTTCTATCATCCATACAAAAACACCTGAGCCCTGGGGAATACCACCTACGTTACCATCCCAGCCGGGCAATTCGCTTTTGCTTTGGTACAATAGCTGGCCCCAGCGGTTGAATACCCTGAAATAATAGATCTCTTTTATCCCCATCAGTACCGGCCGTAAGCGATCGTTCAATCCATCATTGTTTGGTGTAAAGGCGGTGGGCACATATATCGCAGCTTCTTTTACAGTTCTTACAAGCTGTGTGTCTATGGTTACGCATCCGCTGACTGTTGTTATTCTTATGGTGTATAATTGTTCCCTTGTTCCGGTGAACACAGGAGTAAAGCTTTCCTGTGTATTTAAAAATGTACCGGGACTCCAGAAAGCTGATGCACCAAAAGGTCTTGCCTGCAAAGTTACCGGGTAATCTTCCACGGCAAATTGCACCGGGTAATTGACAGCTGTTCTTGGCTTGTCAACCACCAGGTTCTTTTTCAAAACATTCAACGGAGTAGGGCATTGAACAGTATTGACAGAGAGACTGACAGAAAAAGTTCCGGGAGCCGGATAAACCTGGACAGGCGGGGTACGGCCGGATGATGTTTGCCCGTTGCCCATATCCCATAGATAACTGATGGGTGAACCAAGCGTGTCAACCGTTTTATTGACAGCCTGCATCGGCAGGTTGATACAAACAGGATGAATGTCAAAGTCGGCAATAGCATTTTGATATATGGTAATGGTTGTGCTGATACTATCCAGGCATACCGTACTGCTGTTAACAATCAGTTTTACCTGGTACACACCAGCCTGGGCATAGCTCTGCACAACATCTCTTGATGTAGCCATGTTACCGTCGCCCAGTATCCACCTGTATTGCATGATGCCAACCGCATTGGTACTTGTATTGGTAAAAACAAACCGGTTACCGACCAGGCATTGATTGCTGGCACCGATAACAATACCAGGAACAGGAATTGAAGCAATAGTTATTGGCTGCTGATCCGTTGCCGTGCTGCATCCCATATCACTAAAAAGCACCGCATGGTATACACCGGTCTCTGTTACCCTGTAATCAGTCTGGATGGCACCAGGAATAGGAACATTATTTTTATACCACTGGATGCTGTCATTTGGCTGAACCCTTAACAGGGAGCTATCGCCACTGCCAATGCAATAGTTTGCTTTGCCAATTAATTCCATTGATTTATTGATAATGGTCGCCCTTACTATCACCGTGTCGGTGTCGTAACAGCCGCCTCCATCATGATTTATCGTAAGAATATAGGTGGTGGTGGTATCCGGCGCCGCATAAGGATTAGCTGCCGATGGATTTGTTAACCCGGCTGCGGGAGTCCACCTGTAAACGAAACCAGGTTTGGGAGGAGTGCCGATAGGAACAGGGTTATAGTTACAGGAGGATGCATCCGGGCCGGCATTAGCTGTCGCTGTTAAGGAATCCACCAGCAGGGCATATAATGTATCAACACATCCATAACCGTTATAAGGTATCAACTGAACGGCAATGGAGGTTCCGGCAGGTGGGGGCGGTTGCAGGGTAAGCACTTGCTGGCTGCCAATCACCTGTGTAAAACTATTGTTGAACCATGTATAGTTTTGGTACCCGTAAGGGGCATAAACGTTTACCAATGTATCATCCGGGCAGTAAGTAGCGCCTGTAAAGGTTCCGCTGCATTCCGAATTGACGTCAATATAAGCGTATCCAAAATGCCGTTGAAAAGTACAGTCACCGGTTCTGAAAAATATCCGGATGGTTTTCCCTGCATGTCCGTCCAGGTTAATGGAAACAGCTGTCCAGTCTTTGCACCATACAGGGGTTTCACTACCCGGGTTAGGTGATTCATAGAATCCGGGAAGTATGGAACCATAAGGAATGAATGTAAAAGAAGAACAATGGATAACAGAATTGTCGGTCACATTCGTCACTTCTATTTCCAATCTTGGTTGCTGGTACTCCTGGTGATTAGGATCCTGGAATACGACTGCATAATTATAGATAAGGGTATAATAGTTTTCATTTGCCGGGATGGTAAACTCGTAGGAGATGCCTTCAGCTTCTCCACCACCAAAACCATTTCCCAGCCGGATCGAATGGCCGCTGCCATTGGGACAATTTACCGGGAATCCACCATAATAGTCAACCCCATCGCCGGGGAATGAATTATACATCGTATGTCGTTCAGGAACCGGTCCGCCGGAAGGGGTAATATTAAGAACATTTGAGCCGTTGCCGGTAGCATAACCCGTATAGCAGGTCCAGCCGCTAAAATCTCCGGTCTCAAAATCAATATTAGGAGGACAGTTTTGTGCACCGGCATATATACAACCCAGGGTCATGTATAACCCGGTCAAAAAAAATTTCGGTACAATAT
>DATDIX010000418.1:0-3564 GCA_036520835.1 Chitinophagaceae bacterium
AACAGCAACCGCCGTGTCCTTGCTTTTGTGTTGTGCAGTACCGCCATCTTGTTGCTGGTTTCCTTTCTTACAGAGATCTTCCCGTTTAAAAAAAGCACTTCATTAAATAATATTAACCCGATAGCTGATATCCTTAAAAAAGATTCAGCAGCCCTGCAGGACACTTCCGGCAATAGTTCTCCCGGTATTGAAATTATCAAAAAGGTTCATGAAGATTTTATGCTCTATCTAAAGGGAAATTTCATTACTGATTTTAATACAGATACAACTAACCCGTCCTTAAAAGGCTTCCTGCAAAAATTGCATGAGCTTAAAACAGGTAAGAAAAGGAAGGTGCGTATTGCCTATTTCGGCGACAGTATGATAGAAGGAGACCTCCTGACCCAAACATTACGTAAACTGTTACAAGGGACTTTTGGCGGAAGCGGTGTTGGATTTGTGCCGGTCACTTCACAGGTTTCACAGTTCAGGCAAACAGTAACGGATATTTATTCTGATGGCTGGGAAGATCTGAATTTTAAATCCGGGAATAATAATCGTTTGTTCTTTTCCGGGCATTTATTTCGTGCAACGGGTGCCACAGTACAAATGGCTGACCAAACCGTTACTGATACAACAGCTATTATTGAAAAAAGCATCCTTTGCGGCTATGTCCAAAAACCAGTATCCATTACTGTCAATAACAAACCAGTTACATTAACGCCTGAAAAAATATTCAACCGGATCGTATTGGCCAATGACAGGAACAAATCCATCAAAATAACTGTTGCTGATGACCGGTTACCAGTGTATGGCATTTCATTTGAAACAGCTTCAGGAATTGTAGTAGACAATTTTTCCTTCCGTGGTATTACCGGCGTTGAATGGGGAGGAGTTGACTCATCTTTTCTGGAAGCCATTGAAGAGAATAATCCTTATGATCTTATCGTATTTCAGTATGGGGTCAATCTTTTATTCCGCCCGAATGATAAGAATTTCAGCTGGTATGCAAGGAGCATGTTGCCGGTATTAAAAAAATTCAGGCGTTGTTTTAGCGAAACTGATCTCTTACTGGTGAGCACAGCCGACAGGGCTTTTCGTTATGGCACCCAATATAAATCAGCCGTTGGTATTGACTCCCTGGTCAAAGTGCAGGCAGCCCTGGCCTTTGAAACCAACAGCAGTTTTTATAACCAGTTCGAGACCATGGGTGGTACTAACTCGATAGTAGATTGGGCCAACCGCAAACCTTCATTGGCAAATAAAGATTATGTTCACCCGAATCATAAAGGCGCTGAAGTGCTTGCTACTTATTTTTTTGAAGCCATTATGAAAGACTATGAAAAATACATCCGATCATTAAAGTAACCAGAGGATATAATGCCATCATTTGATATCAATGCATTCTTAAAACAGTTCCTGTATGATCCGGACAACCCTTTGCTGTTCAACAATGGGTTCTTCGTGTTCTTCTTTACTGTGTTTATTGCATTGTATTACCGCTTCCGGAACAACTTTAAAGTCAGGCGATATATTTTTTGCTTCTTTTCCCTGTATTTCTTTTATAAGGCCAGTAATGAATTTGTATTATTGGTTGTGCTTTCGGCAGTTGTTGACTATTATCTCTCCAACACCATTTACAAAACAGAGGATAAAGCAACCAAAAAGGGCTTATTGGTTCTTAGTATTATTTATAACCTCGGCCTGCTGGTATATTTTAAATACACCAATTTCTTTATTGCTACAACCAATGAAGCTTTCGGCGCCGGGTTTAACCCATTGAATGTAGTATTGCCGGTAGGTATTTCCTTTTACACCTTTGAAAACATCAGCTATACGGTTGATGTGTACCGCGGTCATTTCGTACCAGTGAGGAAATTCACAGACTACCTTTTATTTCTTTCTTTCTTTCCTAAATTAGTAATGGGGCCCATTGTCAGGGCCAATGATTTTATTCCACAAATCAACCAGCCATACAAGATCACGGAAACGGATTTTGCCAAAGGTTTTTATCTCATTGTATCGGGCCTATTTAAAAAACTGATCATTTCTGATTTCATCACCCTGAATTTTGTCAACTATGTTTTCGATGATCCGTCCCGATATACCGGTTTGGAAAACCTTTTTGCCGTGTATGGTTATGCGATCGTTATTTATTGTGACTTCAGCGGGTACAGTGATGTCGCCATTGGTATTGCCCGCTGGCTTGGCTTTCATGTACCCATCAACTTTTTGTCACCGTATCAAAGCAATAACATCACCGATTTTTGGCGAAGATGGCATATCTCTCTTTCATCCTGGCTGAAGGATTATTTGTACATACCATTAGGCGGCAACCGGAAAGCAACAATTGGCACTTATCTTTTTACTGCTTTGATCTTTGCCTCATCCTTACTGGTTACCACGCATGCCCTGAACTTATCAATATGGACAGGATTGCTGATCAGTTTTTCCATACTCCTGTTATTTATTTTACCCTCAGTGATCCAGAAAAACCTGGGCGGCGTTTCCACTAATCTCAATTTAATGACGACCATGTTCCTGGGTGGTTTCTGGCATGGAGCAAGCTGGAATTTTATCGTCTGGGGAGGCCTGCACGGGATAGCATTGGCTGTACATAAAATATGGATGATCATTACAGGAAATAAGCTGAAAAGGGTTAACAATCGCGGGTGGTACAAAGCCATTATGATATTTATCACTTTTCATTTTGTTTGCTTTGGCTGGATATATTTTAAAGCGGCTGATTTCACCATTGCCAATAATATGATCTACCAGATCACTCATGATCTCAACTTCTCTGTATGGAGCGCATTCTATGACAACTACAAACCTGTACTCTGGATGATGATGCTGGCTGCGCTGCTTCATGCGATTCCTGATAATTATGCAGACAGGATCATTGAGCGGTTTCCTAAAATACCCATGGTCGCTTATCTCGCCATTTTCTTTGCTTTTGTATTGTTGTATGGAGCTTTTAAATCAGCTGAGCCGGTGATGCCGATCTATTTACAATTTTAGGCTAAGAGACAAAAGAGTAGTAAAGAGAAAATGAGTTCTATAAGCAATTCCGCTAAATTTGCTAAAGATTAAAATTATTTTATGCAACTCACCGCTAAGCTAATACAGCTTCTTCCTTTGCAAACAGGAACCGGGAAAAATGGTCAATGGAAAAAGCAGGACATCGTTGTGGAAACAGACGGCCAGTATCCGAAAAAAGTTTGTATCTCGATCTGGGGCGACAAGATCAATGAAAGCGTATTGAAAATGGGCAGTTCCTTAAAAATAGATTTTGATGTAGAAAGCCGCGAATACAATGGGCGCTGGTACACCGACGTCAAAGCCTGGAAAATAGAAACTGCCGGCAATGCAGCGCCGGCTGATGCAAACAACAATAAAGAAGAAGATTTTCACAACACGTCATTCACCAGTAATGATGACGACCTGCCGTTCTAAGGTCAATAATTACTGACAATACTATTATATCCCTTCGACAAAGCGTTAAACAAAAGATTTCCCTGGATACGGTATCCTTCGGCTGTGAAATGGATGCGGTCCCTGTTCATCAATCCTTTTTTATACCAA
>DATDIX010000419.1:0-5700 GCA_036520835.1 Chitinophagaceae bacterium
CAAACGATTGAGCAGGTAAAGAAGCTAGGAGGTAAACTGGTGTATCCGAAAACAGCTGTGCCTAAGGCAGCCTGGTACGCGGTAGTAGAAGATCCAGAGGGTAACATCTTCTCCGTTTATCAGCACGACCCGTTGGCAATGCCGATGCCGGAGCCTGAGGTGTGAGTGGTGAATAGTGAATGGTGAATAGCTCTCTCAATAATAGCATGTTTCAATTAAGATAAGGTGCCTCTCTCTACTCACTACTCACCATTCACTATTCACTACTCACTATTGCTGTCGGTTTATTAATAATAGAAAACCGTGTATGAAAAATACAGTCGATTATGGTTCATTAAACGTTCATCCGGGAGTTTTCTCCCTGGATAAATTTATCGAATCGGATGCGCCGGGAACATTATCATGGTTAAATATGGAAGAAAATTATCAGGACAATGACATTCTTCCATTCAAGGAAGTTGAATGCAGTTTAGTTGCACCCCCCTTTGACGGTAGTAAGATGAACAAAGCGGCTATTCCCTGTCGGAGTCTATGTGCCGGGTGCAAACGCTGGCAGATTGAATCGTCTGACAAGACGAACCTTCCTGAGATAAACAATCCAGTGGCAAAATAAGCGAGGGAAAATATTATGAAAAATGATGTTAAAGCAGTGGGAAAATCAGAGAGCCAACATGTGCGGGAAGCCGGACCCTGGGAAAAGGATGCGCTAACCTTACTGCACGAATGGGATCCGGTTTGGATTGACCAATGTCTCAAAATGTCCAATGATCCATGGACCGGTAGTGTACTTCCGCGAAAAGATATTGAGTTGATCAGCATTTCGGTGAATGCTGCCTGTACGAACCTAAGCACAGAGGGAACAAGGCGTCACATTCGTGCTGCACTCGAAGCAGGTGCCACCCGCGAAGAGATTATGATGATCATCAAGATCGCCTCTCTATTGTCGATCCATACGGCCAGCCTGGGTGCACCGATCCTGTTGGAAGAAGCTAAGGCTGCTGGAGTAAAGCTGGCACCGAAGAAACCTGCGTCTACACCTGTCTGTGATAAGATGAAAGCAGCGAACCAATGGAATGAGGCCTGGGACGCTTTCTTCGAAATTGACCCGAAATGGACAGAAGCAATCATAGCCGCGAGTCTCCCCGTTTACACCAGTGGCATACTCACACCCAAACTGGCGGAGTTATTGAGCATTGCCGTCGATGCGTCTATCACACATATGTATGCGCCCGGAACACGCCGGCATATCCAGTCAGCGTTGAGGCTCGGCGCAACTATGGAGGAGATCATGGAAGTACTCAAAATTTGTGTCTCACAGGGAATGCAGGCGAGTAATCTGGGTTTTCCAATTCTTGCTGAAGAAATCGAACGTGTAAAGCAAAAGGAAAAAAAATAACCAACAGAGGAAGTAAAAAAATGCTGATGCTATTGCCCGTAAGCGAATCGAAATAAAACGCATGTGCCTTTCCTGGTAATTAAATGTAGTAGCCATGGATTTACAAAAACTAATAATAATCGGGTTGGCGGCGAGTGCATTGTTAAACCTGTTCTCGATCGGGCTAAAAGCCAGTGTACATGATGCCACTTATTTGTTTCGCAGACCCGGTGAATTGTTTCGGGCAATCCTTGCTATGAATGTACTGATGCCCGTGTTCGCAATTACACTCAATACTATATTTGATTTCGACCCCGCTGTGAAAATTGCATTGGTAGCCTTGTCGGTCTCCCCAATTCCTCCTCCCGTACCAGCCAAAATGGTAAAGTCCGGAGGCGCAGAAACATACTCGATAGGATTGCATATCGCAATCGGTTCATTGGCGATCATCTTCGTGCCACTTGCAATGAAAGTCATTGGCCTGGTTCGTGATGTAGATCTGCACATGTCCATTTGGCCAGTTGCCAAAGTGGTTTTGATATCGGTTCTGATTCCGATTATTGCAGGCGTTTCTGTACACAGGTTTGCGCCTGCTCTCGCTGAACGACTTTCAAAACCTATTGCATTAATCTCAGGTGTTGGAATAATAGTATTTATAATCGGTGTCTGGATTATGGCGGCGCCTGCAATGTGGTCACTCGTTGGCAATGGCACCGGCCTCGCATTCGCAGCCTTTGTGGCGGTTGGTTTAGCGATCGGTCATTTATTGGGAGGGCCTGTAACAGAGAATCGTACTTCATTAGCAATCTCTACTGCATCACGTCATCCCGGAATCGCACTTGCAATGGCCCAGGCAAACTTTCCTGCGGAGAAAATGGTGCTTGCTGCTTTACTCCTATACCTGCTCATCAATGCAATTGTTTCGATCCCATATATTTTATGGATTAAGGGTCGCCAGCAAAAAATCGTGAATCAGTTGGAGGGATGAAAAAAGAAATTTTAATTGACAAGGCAATCACCTGCAGCATAAACTAAATAATGAAGCGATGGAGACTATCAATAAAATTGAAGTTATGACTGATCGTACAGAAGAAATTAAACCCGATGCAACCAAACTTGCAGCAGAGCGAACCTTTCTTGCTTATGAACGAACATTGATGGCATGGACAAGAACATCCGTATCACTGATCTCATTTGGCTTTACACTTTTTAAATTTTTTCAGTACCTGGTGGAAAAAGAACCTGGGAAACATGCGGATAGTATTTTAGGACCAAGGACAATTGGTGCCCTGATGATTGGCATTGGTACTTTTATGCTGTTACTTGCTTCCATTATGCATAGAAATCAAATAATCAAATTACGAAAAGGGTATCCTGAGACTCCATTTTCACAATCACTTGTCCTTGCAATTTTAATTTCAATCCTTGGATTGCTGATGCTTACGGCTGTTCTTTTAGCACGATAACTTAAATACATCAGGTTTTAGATAAAGCAAAATCCCAATCTTTTTACCCCGTTTAAAATTTCAGTAGATGAAAAAGCTGCTGCCCCTTTTTTTCTTATTGCATTATTGGGGCATTTCGCATGCACAAACTTCAGCTGACACCCTGAAAACGGAGCCGATCAAAGCAAACCCCGATGATCCATCGCAATTTTTTACGAGAGCAGAGGTCTTCAATGAACTGCAGCATCACGACAGAAACGGAACTGATTTTTACTTAAATCAAACCGTGCTAAGAACCATAGTAAAGATCGGGAAACGGTTTACAACAAGGATTGACCTGCCTTATGTACATAATTCTATTGAGACTCCCGCTAAGAACAGGCAGTCGGGAATCGGTGATATTTCATTTCGCCTGCTCGGATATAAATTTTTTGAAAACCCGAAGTCTGCTTTTACTGCCTCCATAGAAATCAGTTTGAACACGGCCCAATCACCCATTTTGGGTACGGGTAAGAACCTGCTCATACCAGTTGTTTCATACACTACACTGATCCCAAAGAATAAAATGATCTTTTCCGTGGTACTTCAGCAGGCAAATTCGGTTAGTGGTGATGACGGGAGGGCAGATATTAGTTTTTCAAAAATTCAGGCAATACTCATTAAGGCGTGGTCAAAAAGATTCTGGTCCGTCCTGGCACCCGAGTGGTTTGTGGATTATGTTAACGGTGGTCTGTCTATGAATTTAAGGAGCCGGATGACTTATGCGCCGGCACCCCGCATTAATATCTGGATCACGCCAAGTGCAGGAATATTCGGTGATTTCGCCGGACGCTATCAATGGAGTATGGATATTGGCGGGCGTTATTTCTTTTTGAGAAAAATGGATTTTGGTAAAAAGAAAAGCGGATAGTGATTTGAGCTGACCAGGAAGAATTTAAAATAGATTTGTTGAAACTTGTTAGTTTTACTTGTATTACAAGAAAATAAAAATAATAAGATGGATAAGTCAAGCCTGTCACAAGTTGATCCTTTAGTGATTTGCATTATTCTCTTTCTCCTGATGTTAGTTGCGATTTGGCTGGGACACAAAATGAGAAAAAAATTCTGGCATGCAGAAGAAGGCGATACTAAAGGCGGTGTAAATTCTTTGCTGGGGGCCTTTTTTGGTTTATGGGGCTTTATGCTTGCATTTACATTTGGCCAGTCTGGCACCCGTTTCGAAACCGTAAGGGGCATGATTGTCGATGAAGCCAATATTTTAAGAAATACCATCATTAAAGCAGATTTTTTTCCTGACAGTATACGGAATGCCTATCGAACAGAATTGCGGAAATATCTGGAAGAGCGGATTACATATTACGATGAAGCTGATAATAGCGCCAAATTCAAAAAAAACAGGGAAGAGTTGTCAAAGACAGCGAGAGCATTATGGGCAATGACTATTGAACAATCGAAAAAACCAAATTTGAGCGGTGCTGCCGGAGGGATGTCGGCATCGTTGGCCAGTTTGTTTGACATCGGTATTAAAAGGGAAGCCATATTAAGTTTTGGAATACCCCTTCCCATTTGTATTATGTTGATCACACTTGCATTAGCTATCTGTCTCGTAGGTGGTTTCACTACACCCGCGGTCAAACGGAAGGAATGGATGGTCATTGCCGTGTTTGCATTGCTGGCATCAACTATCCTTTACATAACAATGGACCTGGCGAGGCCCATGAGCGGTTTGATTAAACCCGACACCGGGCAGTTAACCATTGTCAATTTACGGCAGTTGTTTTAACACATCGAACCGTTTTATATCGCAGATCAACTGCAAAGACTTTTAACCAAAAATAATTCAGGAATACACTACTGGCTGTACTATACCACTCAATTGAGGTTGACAAAAAACCGATAAGCAGTTTCTTCGCAAATACGAGCATTGAATTTTGCTTATTTTTTTTGAATAATTCAATAACCTGCCTTTAGACAATGACAAATTACATAAGTGTAAACTGGAGACGGGTCTGGAATATTTGAACAGCACCTTTTAGATTAAACCGGTCCAGAACACCATAGCCATACACAAATTCCATTCGCATAAATTTCGTCATGTACCAGTTGATCATTGGTGTTATACGCCAGAATTTGCCTCCGTGTATGGATCCGTCTTCGAGGTCCAGGGTGGAATACCGGACTACCACCTCCCATTCACCCCATCCTCCGTTAAATATGGATGTCGTTACCGGAACAAACCCAAAAATGCTTCCAGTAGTAGTATAAGGACGTTTAGCCTTCGTGATCATATAACTGACAATAATGTCCCCGCCAACAAAGCTATGATCTTCAGCAACGATTGCATTGAACCTATGCATCATAACCTCTGAGCCTAACAAGAATCGGCCGCTACTATAATAGATCTCACCTCCAATATGCGTGGAATGATCGGCTGCAAATGAGCCTGTATTTATTATTTGAGGCGCAGGGTTGGATTCGGGCCGCGACTTTAAAGTTATTTTTCCGTCCAACGGTTTACCATAACGGAAATTGGCGGCTATATGCACCACTTTGTTTTTTTCCTTATCATAATAAGGTAACCATCCTACCCTGGCAACATATTGCCATGAATAGGTTGAAAATCCCTGGCCCTTTGAAACGAAATCATTAAAATACCCAAGATTCCAGAATACCCTCGATTTTGGCAAGGAGCCAAACCATTTTATACCATCTGCTAAAATCGGAATAACATCCAATGCCATCTGCCTTTCTGAAGTCCATGGTGAATGGCCGTTCATTACTTTGACCAACGAATAACCCTCTTTTGTACGGCCAATAAAAATATGTCCTGCTAACTCCGGCACTCCAACGGTGATACCGGTTTCCCTTACCATCCAAACC
>DATDIX010000420.1:0-10018 GCA_036520835.1 Chitinophagaceae bacterium
GATGTGAGCATGCCGTTCAATGATAATGGCTTGTAGAAAGTATTGTCGCCGGGTTGTGCCCACCTGTTGTTGGCAGCACGTTGATCCACATTATAAGTCAGATCCGCATTCTCCAGCCTGTCTGCCAGTGTTTGGTTATAATATTCTCCACCAATTTGGTAATTAAAATAGATCCCGGCTGTGATATTCTTAAATGATACGTTCGTTCCAAAAGAGCCTGACCATTTTGGTGACAGATCACCTGCCAAAATCTTATCGGCGGCATCCCATGTGAAGGTCTCTGTGCCATCTGCCTTGCGGAATTTTTCCTGGCCCGTAGTGGGATCAATGCCCAATGACTGCACAGCCCAAATTCCTGTAAGTGATTGCCCTGCCACATAACGAGGCTGGGGTCTTGTCTGGTCGGTTGTAGTTGCATTATTATCATCATTCACTACATCGATATATTCTGAAGTAGTAGTAACAAGATCTGTATTATGCAAAGCATTCAGGCGCACGGACCAGGCAAGGCCTTTTTTCACATCCCGGAGAATACTATAGTTCAGATCGAATTCGACCCCTTTATTTTCAACGGCTCCAAGATTATCATAGTAAGAAAAGTTTGAAAACCCGGTGTACGATGGGGAAACTATTGGCAACACAAGGTCTGTTGTTTTATTCCTGTATGCATCAACGCGGACAAACAACCTGTTTTGTAACAATACAGCATCGATGCCTATGTTTTGCTTCTGTGTTTCGGGAGCTTCCAGGTCTTTATTGCCAAAGGCAGTCAGGAATGCGCCCAAACCAATACCTCTTGTACCAGCACTGCTGCCGGTTTGTATGTATTGCCTGTCTGTATAATAGTTATAAGTTGTTTTACCCAGGTACGATTGAAAATACTGGCTGCCTGCAGTACCAACCGTGGCCCGGACACGCAATTGGTTCAATATCTTATTTGCCTGGAAAAACTTTTCCTGGTGCAGGTTCCAGCTTGCCCCCGCTGACCAATGCGGGGCCACCCTGTTGTTTTCACCGAATTGAGAGGAAGCATCAGCATTGACTGAAATTTCGCCCTGGTAACGATTGTCGTAACTATAAGTAAAGTTGCCGTAGCCAGATACCAAACGGGTTATGATTTTGCCGGTGGTTGGGCGCTGGTTAGAATAAGCATTACCAAAAGACAGGTCAGACAGCTTATCAGTAGTAAAACCAATTAATGAGATGCCGGTTGATTCACTCCTCGTTTCCAAACCTGTTACACCCGATGAGGCGTAGAACTGGTGTAACCCAACTTTTTTATTGTAATGCAGGTTGATGGCACCTTCTATGCTCGAAAACCCGCTGGTGGTTTGATCATACATTCCTCTTTTAAAAAATTCGTTGGGGGTATAATCAGCAAAAAAAGTATGGGTGGGCGGAAGAAATGTGTTCCGTTCATCTGCTTGTTTGCTGAAACCAAATCTTCCATTCAAACGAAAGCCGCGTCCCAACACCCAGTCGATAGCTGTTAGATTACTCAGCCGTGAATAGGCCGTTTCGTCCGTAGTGGAAATAGTGCCGTTATATGCAGGGTTATAAAAACGTACCGTGTTGCCCTGGTAAGTATATTCCTCCATTAACCTGGTCATTCCACCTGATATTGAATCATAGGGATTCCAGTATGAGTTCTGCCTGGTGTATTCACTAAGGCTGCCGTAAGGTGAATTAGCAGCCTCTGATTTTATATAGCTGATATAGTTGCTGATAACGGCGTTCTTAAGGCGGGTGCTGATATAACCACCGAAATTTAAATTCTTCCGGTTTGAACCCTTCATCGTTCCTTCTATATTATTAAAGGAAAAATCCAAACCATACTTTAGATCATCATCGCCACCGTCGAGCGCAAGAGTATGTTTGCTCCCTACACCAGTTCTGGTCGGGATCTCCAGCCAATCGGTGTTTACCCCCTTGTTTATTTGGCTCAAACGGCTTTGAGACAAGGAAGGATTGTTAGTATAAAAACCTGCAGCCTGCTCAAGCTGTAGTTTTTCCGAAGCATTCAATAACTGGTAAGAGGAGAGGTCGGGTGTGGTAACCTGCACCTGCCCTGAATACGTAATATTGAGATCGCCTTTCTGTGGGAGTTTGGTGTCAATCAACAAAACACCGTTTCCACCACGTACGCCATATATAGATGTGGCAGCAGCGTCTTTTAATATGGTAATTTTTTCTATGCGGTTGATATCAATGTCCAGGGCGGTTTGTAATGCTACCTGCACACCATTTAATAAAATAACAGGCTGATCAGGGTTAGCAATGTTGCTGGCGACGAAATCACCTGTGGAAGGATTCACCTGCACGCCTGTGCCAGTTGTCGCGGACTGCCTGGCAATAGTGGCTGAAACAGGAAAATTATAGGCGCCCCTGATTTTTACAGCTGGTGTAGCATTTGGGTCGCTGCCATAATTATTGTTGTTAGTAACTATAAATGACGGGTCATAATATTTTAATGCCTCGGTAAAATTCAATGGGTTTACCTTCCGCAGGTCATTGCCCGATACTATGGTAGCTGCACCGGAAAAATGCTCCAATGGTCTTTCATATAAGCCATTCCTGTAAACATTAGCCTGCGATTGAATTTCCCGCTTTCCGAGCCGGAGCTCCATATCAGGTTTCACTTTTTTTGATTGTGCCTGGTAACCTGCCTTGCTTGCAAGAACAAAAAGCCCGGCGGGTATACTGTCGAATTCAATAATACCCCTGGTATCAGTATATCCCCGTTTCAAACCGACATTAATATAAACGCTGTCCAATGCACTTCCGTCCATCAGGTCTCTTACCCTGATCGAGACTTTCCCGATTGTTTTTTTAGGAAGACTGTCTTTCGGAGCCTGGTAATGGGCGCCTGTTTCAGCAGATACTTCCGATGAAATGCAGGTTATAAAAAAGAAACCAGTAGCAATAGAAAATAATAAGCGTTTCATGAAGACTCGTCTGGGTTTTGATTTGCTCATTTAGAGATGCTTTTAGCTGTTAGCCGTTAGCTTTTAGCTATTGGCATGTTTTCTTTAAAACTTGCATTTGTTGTTTTGAGCAATTTCTGGGACTGATCTTACCCCTTTTCTTGAGAAAGCCCGGACAACAGCAAGCTTAGCGGGTGTTAAGGTAGACCGGTTTTTGAGGTCAGGAACCAATTATTAAACAAAGTTCCTGTTTCAGATGACCAAATCAATAAACTGGAAGATGAATTTTGGTCGGCAGACAGGCCGGATTCGTCCTTTAAATCCCAAAGGAGGTCAGTTGCCGGAGAATGGCATTCAATAATTTGCAACATTGCAGTCCTATTTTTTCAATTAATTGTACATTGTGACCCAGGGTAATTTAAATACTGATTTCTTGGCTTTACCACCTTTAACAAAAAGACCGTGGCTCTTGTTTTTTATCCACTGGATAGCCTGGATCCTGTTGTATTTTATCACCTATATACCTGCGCTGATTAATTCCCCCAAAATCAACTGGGAATTCATAGTTTTTACTTATGTAGGAATGGCGACGGTTAACTTTCTTTTGTTTTACCTGGTCGCATTTTACCTGCTGCCACGGATAGGTATAAAAGAGAAAAGATGGATCTGGCTTTCGGCTATTTGCATCGTTTTAGCACTTGCATTTACGTTTGCAAAATTCAGGATGGAAAATTGGAGGGCCGAACGGTTGATGCAAAAAAAACCGATGAGTACCGTTGCTTCAAACAGGCCTAAACCTGCAAAACAATCATTGGGTTTTTTCAGTTATCGCTTCAGGACCTATTTGCAATTTAATATTTACAGTACCCTTTCTATCATATTTATTGCATTTGCGTACCGGCTGATGGCTGCATGGTACCTGCAGGAAAAGATCAGGAAAGAGCTCGAGAACCAAAAACTGCAGGCTGAGCTTTCTTTTTTGAAGATGCAGGTAAACCCGCATTTCCTGTTCAATGCGCTGAATAATATTTATTCGTTGGCGGTAATGGAACATAGCAAGAAAACCGGAGATAGCGTCATGAAGCTGTCTGAGTTGATGCGGTATGTATTGTATGAAAAAGAAGACGCGGAGAATAAAGTAAGTCTTGATAAGGAGATCAGGCATATCAACAGTTATATTGACCTGGAGAAACTTCGCCATGAAGGAGATATTTATATCAATTTTTCAATTGAAGGAGATACTACCGGGAAAAGAATTGCTCCCTTACTTCTATTTCCCCTGATTGAAAATGCATGTAAACATGGCCTGCTCACCGATCCGGAAAAACCTGTAGATATTCATTTAAAAGTCAGTGATCACCGGGTTGAATTTTATATAGAAAATTTTATCAATGCTTACCAGAAAGATAAGATCGGTGGTATTGGTATCCAGAATGTAAAGAAGCGTCTTGAACTGCTTTATGGCAAAGAGCATTCACTGGAGGTAACCAAAACCGGAGAAAAGTTTATTGTGAATTTACTCCTACCTTTATGAGTGAACAAACAAGCCCCGTTATGCTCAGATGCATGGTAATTGACGATGAGCCGCTGGCTACAAAATTGCTGGAAGATCATATCGGAAAAATTCCCTTTCTTGACCTTGCCAGCACTTTTACCAATCCCATGGAGGCGCTGATCAGCTTTAACAGCAATCCTGTCGACCTCATCTTTTTAGACATCCAGATGCCGCAATTAAATGGGGTGCAGTTTATGCAATTGCTGCAAAACCGGGCACAGGTAATTATCACCTCCGCCTATCATGAATATGCAGTAGAAGGATTTGAACACAATGTGATCGATTACCTTCTGAAGCCCATTCCTTTTGAAAGATTTTACAAAGCAGTCGAAAAAGCATTCAACCTGAAAAACCCGGCACAAAAACTGAACCGGTCGCAGGAAATGCATCCTTCCACAGGCGGCTACATCTTTGTAAAGGTGGAAACGAAAATGGTGAGGGTGGAACTGGATGATATATTGTTTATAGAAGGGCTGAAGAATTATGTATCCATTTACAGCAAAACGCAACGGATAATCACCCTCCAGGTAATGAAACAACTGGAAGAAATTCTGCCCCCCAACCGTTTTGTAAGGGTTCATAAATCCTACATTGTCGCTTTGGATAAGATCAATTCAATTGAGCGGCAGGAAATACATATCAAAGACCGCATCATCCCCATCGGTAATACCTACCAGGAACATTTTTTTAAATTACTGGAAACAAGAAAGGCATGAGCCTCAGAGTTTCGTGTTCTATATGAGCCGGCTGTATCGGGTAAATTGTGTCGCTACCTTCCTTTCTCGACTGCATTAATGGCTTTGATCGTTTTGATCACCGAATCCGGTGTTACCGATATGCTGTCTATTCCTTCTTCAACAAGGAACTGGGCAAAGTCAGGAAAGTCAGAGGGTCCCTGTCCGCATATTCCCACTTTTACTTTATTACGTTTGGCTGTTTGTATCAGCATACGTAACATTCCCTTTACCGCGGGGTTGCGCTCATCATACAAATGTGCAACAAGCGAAGAATCCCGGTCAAGCCCGAGTGTCAGTTGTGTCAGGTCATTCGAGCCAATGGAAAAACCGTCTATATGTTTCGAGAATTCATCCGCCAGAATAATATTAGAAGGGATTTCTGCCATTAAAAAGATCTCCAGCCCGTCGTTACCTCTTTCTAACCCGAATTCATTCATCACGGCTGTCACCTTATGCAATTCCTCCACCGTACGGCAGAAGGGGATCATCACGACTACATTTTTTAATCCCATTTCTTCCCTTACTCTTTTGATCGCTTTGCATTCCATCCCGAAAGCTGCTTTGTATTTTTCAGAATAATATCTTGATGCACCCCTCCAGCCGATCATCGGGTTCTCTTCGTGTGGTTCAAAATATTTTCCTCCCAATAAATTAAAATATTCATTGCTTTTAAAATCGCTGAAGCGAACGATCACTTTATTGGGATAAAAGGCAGCGGCAATTTTTGCAATGCCATAGGAAAGACGTTTGATAAAAAAGTCTTCTTCGTTGTCAAATCCGGCGATCATTTTTTTGATCGCTGCTGATAATTCTTTATCATCAAGGCGCTGGTGTTGCATCAATGCCAGCGGGTGTACCTGTATATAGTTGTTGATGATGAATTCTTCCCTGGCCAATCCTACTCCTGCATTGGGTAAATGAGAGAAACGAAATGCCAGACTTGGGGAAGCCACATTCAGCATGATTGGCGTTTTGATGGAAGGGAGGTCATGCAGGTCGGTCTCTGTCTTTTGAAAAGGTACAGCTCCTTCATATATAATTCCTTCATCCCCTTCAGCGCAGGAGGCAGTTATTAATTGACCATCGGTCACCAGTTCGGTGGCATTGCCACAACCGACGATGGCCGGCACTCCCAATTCTCTTGCTACTATAGCGGCATGACAGGTTCGTCCACCTTTGTTGGTAATGATCGCCGAAGCTTGTTTCATGATCGGTTCCCAGTCAGGATCGGTCATATCTGTTACCAGTACATCTCCGGGTTTGAATACATGGCCTTCTGTTACACGTTTATCCAGTGAAAATAAGATAGCGACTTTGCCACTGGCGATCTTATCACCTACTGCAATGCCTTTGAATAAAGTTGTTCTTGGTGTTGACTCATCAACAAGATACCCCGTAATTTTTGAATGATCTTTTTGGGAATGTATTGTTTCCGGCCTTGCCTGTACAATGAATAATTCTTTGCTTAATCCATCAACAGCCCATTCCACATCCATCGGGCACCAGCGCTTTTTCAGGTTGGAATAGTATTCTTCGATCTTAACTACCCACCCGGCAAGTTGCACAATTCTTTCGTTGCTTAAACAATAGCGTTGCTGCAATGGCCTTTCCACCGGGATGATCTGTACTCTTTCATCGGGATTATCACCATATACCATCATGCGGTCCTTGTTGCCGAGCTTTCTTTCGATGATACTGGCAAAGCCTTGCTGCAGGGTGGGTTTAAAAACTATATATTCATCGGGACTGACAGCGCCCTGTACGATCATTTCACCGAGTCCATACGAGGCATTGATAACTACCACATCTTTGAACCCGCTTTCCGTATCTAATGAAAAAGCAACACCGGATGCTGCCAGGTCACTTCTCACCATTTTCTGTATGCAAACGGAAAGACCGATATTGAAATGATCATACCCGAAACTCTGGCGATAACTGATAGCCCTGTCAGTGAATAAAGAAGCAAAACAGTTACGGACCGAGTTGATCAGTGTGGCAGGTCCACGAACATTCAGGTAGGTTTCCTGCTGGCCGGCAAAGGAAGCATCTGGAAGATCTTCGGCAGTAGCTGATGAACGTACGGCCACATCGGTTTGTTCCTGGTCATATTTTTTTGATAACTCATAATACTTCCCGATGATCATTTCGCTGAGGTCTTTTGGAAATTTTGAGTTTTTCAGTAAAGTTCTCACCTGTAAGCCGCCACGGCGCAACGATTCAATGTCATTGTAATTGATCGCATTCACAATATCCCTGATCGTTTTCTCCAGGTCGTTGTGACGGAGGAATTCACGATACGCATCTACTGTTATCACAAATCCGCCCGGGATATTGATGCCGAGAGCCGTAAGGTTTTGTAGCATTTCACCAAGTGAGGCGTTCTTACCGCCTACCATTTCAAGGTCATTTAACCCTACTTCATGCAGGTTAAGCAGATAGTTTTTGTTGCTCATGTGGAGTGGGATGTGTTTTTGGAAGTAACAGGTGTATGAAGAATTCCTTAGTATGCATAAGGGTTCATAATGGCAATGGAAAAATACACTCTTTGCAGGTAAGTATGTAAAATTTATTCAGGTTTTATATAATGTGTGAACAACACTTTTGTTTCCGGCAATATCCTATCAGCCCGGTAGAACAGTTTCCCGTCAGCACCATTATATACGGTATAATTTGACGGGACCTGTCCGGTAGACGATTCAACGGGGAGATCAATACCTTTGCGCCGATGAAACATTTAAAAGCGATCAACAAATATTTCTGGAAATACCGTTTCCGCCTCGGGTTGGGGATACTGTTTGTTTTTTTGTCTAACTACTTTAACGTATTGGTACCACAGATCACCGGTTTTGTGATCGACTTTGTACAAAAAGCATTGAGTCTTCCGGGATATAGACCCAGGGCCGTTCAGCCGGATTATGATGCAAGTGTTGATGCATTCATCCATAAAGTGGAAAATATAAATTACAGCCCGGGAAAAGTGGTGATCTTATGCGGCCTCACGATCCTGGCGCTGGCATTGCTTCGTGGGTTTTTTCTTTTCCTGATGCGGCAGACCATCATTGTCATGAGCCGGCATATTGAGTTTGACCAGAAAAATGAAGTGTTCGATCATTATCAAAAGCTGGATGCTGCATTTTATAAAAGGAACAGTACCGGCGACCTGATGAACCGCATATCGGAAGATGTCAGCAGGGTCAGGATGTTTACCGGCCCGGCATTAATGTACCTCGTCAACCTGGTATCTGTTATTTTCCTGACGGTCTTCTTTATGTATAAAAGAGATTCATTACTTACCCTGTATGTGTTGGCGCCATTGCCCATACTTGCTGTAGCTATCTATTATGTCAACAATATCATTCACAAGCGAAGTGAAAGAATACAGGCTTCCCTGTCAGATCTCACTACCAATGCACAGGAATCCTATTCCGGCATCCGGGTCATCAAATCTTTTGTACAGGAAAAGGCGATGCTGGGCTTTTTTACAAAGAACAGCGAGGAGTACAGGAAGAATGCCATTGACCTGGCTAAAGTAGAAGCGATTTACTTTCCCTCCATTACTTTACTGATAGGGCTCAGTACACTATTCACCATTATGATCGGGGGTATCTATTATATCAATGGCCAGCACAATATAGGTATTGATACCATTGTTGAGTTTGTGATGTACATCAATATGCTCACCTTCCCGGTCAGCGCTATCGGGTTAACGGCAAGTATGATACAAAGAGCGGCCGCTTCGCAAAAAAGACTGAATGAATTTTTACAAACTGAACCGGCAATACAGCAACCGCAGGCACCTGTTAAGATAAAATTGCAGGGGAATGTCAGGTTCAATGATGTTGACTTTATCTACCCTGATACGGGAATACAAGCCTTGAAAAATTTCAGCCTGGAGATAAAAAAAGGGGACAAAGTAGCCATAGTGGGCCGAACCGGCAGCGGCAAGACAAGTATCGCCCAGTTATTATTAAGAATGTATGATGTAAAGAAAGGGTCGATAGAAATAGAGGGAGAAGATATCAGGAAAGTTGACCTGCGGTCATTTCGGGAACAGATCAGTTATGTACCCCAGGATGTGTTTTTGTTTAGCGAAACGATCGGGAATAATATCCGGTTTGGTTTGGAGCAAACAACGCATGATACGGTAGCTATAGCTGCAAAGCAGGCAAATGTTGATAAGGAAATAGAAAGGCTGCCCCAGCAATACGAGACCCAGATCGGTGAAAGAGGGGTGATGCTGAGCGGCGGACAGAAACAACGTATTTCCATTGCCCGGGCATTGATCAAAGATCCGGGGCTTGTCATTTTTGATGATTGCCTGAGTGCCGTGGATGCCAAGACAGAAAAGGAGATCATTGGCCACCTCAACGAGTACCTGCACGGTAAAACAGCGATCATTATTACCCATCGGATGTTCTCCCTCTTAAGTTTTGACAAGATCGTAGTTCTGGAGGACGGAGAAATAATTGAGACGGGCACTCACCGGGAGCTCATGTCTGTGAGCGGCGGCTACTATGCCGGCCTCTATGCCCGGCAGCAGGAAGGGAACCTTGATCCATAAATCAGGGCCATTTACTCGCTGTCGTATTACTATTTTTATTGATACTATTTTATCTTGGCATAAACCCCTAGCACCTGAATTTCAGCCCTGTGCCCCCGGAACGGAACTTTTCTTTTCACATTTGGCTATGTCGAAAACATCAATATATTTGTAAATCCTAAAATCAAAGGAATTTTTTAACTGCAAAAATCTAAAACTGTGGCGTACGAGAACAACGAAAAGAAAATGGATAGCATTTATA
>DATDIX010000421.1:0-8348 GCA_036520835.1 Chitinophagaceae bacterium
CATTTATGGGGGCTGAGTTAGAAGATTCCTATGAATTGAAACCTTTCAACGTGGTGGATCCCCGTCCGCATGTACTGACAATTGTCGGCGGAAAGAATATCCGGATCAAAGATGTGCATATCGGTAACAGTGCTTACTGGACCGTTCACCTGGTTGGTTGTGATGATGTAGTGATATCAGGTATTACGTTATTAAACAGTTTAAAAGTCCGTAACAGCGATGGCATTGACCTTGACCACAGCAAGAATGTGCGGATCAGCGATTGTTATATTGAAAGCGGTGATGATTGTATATGTTTAAAGAACAGGAGGGAATATGAAGAGTTTGGACGCTGTGAGAATATCACGGTCACTAACTGCACTATGACAAGCCGCAGTTGTGCTATTAAGATCGGTTCAGAGAATATGGATACGATCCGGCAGGTTTTGTTTAATAATTGTATCATTAAGAAAAGTAACCGCGGTGTGGGTATCCAAAACCGTGATGAAGGTGTAGTGAGCGATGTGATCTTTTCCAATATGATCATCGAAAGCCATCTTTTCTCTGATGTATGGTGGGGTAAAGCTGAACCAATTTATGTTACAGCCTATCGCCGGGCTAAGATAGATCACAAGGATGCTAACTGGCGTTTTCCAAAAGGCGCAACAGAAGGAAAGGTAGGGGGAGTGAAAAATATTTACTTCAGCAATATCAAATGCACCAGCAAGAACGGGATCTATGTAAGTGGAGAGTCACCTGGTAAAATATCCAATATCGTTTTTGACGAAGTAGATGTTTTTATCAATAAGACAACAGCAATAGTGGGGGGTGTATATGATCGCAGGCCTGCAAACGTGGAAGGGTTTGTAAAAGGTAAAACTTCGGGGTTTTATTTTGATATGGCTATTGGCATTACAGTAAGGAACAGTTCGGTGAAATGGGGAAATAACCGGCCGCTCTATTTTGCCCATGTATTGGAAAGTTATCGTATCACAGGATTGAAAATAAATAACCTCGGGGGCCAGGCGGCTTTCCCGGAAAAATTGAAAGCCATTAAGAGTTCTGTAAAGTAATATTCAACTTTATAGTAATATTCTTATCAGTTTACAAAAGAAATGCATGTAAACAATACTAAAAATAAAAAACCCCGGAATAAACCGGGGCAAACCGTTGCCTTGCAAGGATTCGAACCCTGACATAGAGAGCCAGAATCTCTCATACTACCATTATACTACAAGGCAATATCAGGGTGCAAATTTAAGAAAACATGGGGCTAAAAATTCCGGCCTTTTTTCAGCCGGTTAAAGGATTTTAAGCGGGTTAAACTGAAATACGCCGCCGGATACCAGGTATCTTAATTGTCTTTTAAAAAAATATTCGGCGATTTTCCTGTTTATTATTGATTCTCAGGATGCAGCAGGATAGTTTTTAATATGAACCTCATATTTTTATTTTGTTAGGGCGAACCATATTACTTAATAGAACGATTGTGATAGAGATTGCTGCATAATGAGAGTAACTCATTCCTTCCCGGCATTAGCAAATCCTGTTTTGCAACTGGTTTTACCACCTTCTATTGCCGCTGCATTGTACCTTAAACTGCTTAAATTACATGTATCGTCCGGTACTGCCAGTGCAGGCAAACGTAGAATTATTAACAATGTGTTGATGGAACAACGGGTGAGCAGGAAAAAGCGTCAAAGATAAAACTGCTATAAAACGGTAATCATGAAAAAATCATTAGCACTTCTTTCTGTACTTTTTTTTGTATTGCCTGCCACTCATTCGCAGCGGCAGATGGAAAATCTTGATCGTGCTGTAGTGGCTGTACGAAATCCTGAAGGCAATGTATTTATCAGCTGGCGGCTGCTGGCGACCGAATCACCCGATATTGCTTTCAATGTGTATACAAACACAGCAACTGGCAAAGCGGAAAAGCTGAATAAAACACCTGTTTCAAAAACAACTCATTTTATTGTTACAAATAATGATACTACCCGGGCAAGAAGTTATTTTGTCAAAACAATTTTAAAAGGGAAAGAAGGGCCGGCCAGTAAAGCGTTTACATTAAAGCCCGGTACGGTGCCTTATTTTTCTATTCCATTGCAAACACCGCCCGGTTATTCTCCCAATGATGGCAGCGTTGCCGATCTTGATGGGGACGGCGAGTACGAAATTGTTTTGCACCAGGCAGGGAGAGCAAGGGATAATAGCCAGGCGGGCATAACTGATGCTCCTATATTCCAGGCGTATAAATTAGATGGAACATTATTATGGACGATCAATCTCGGAAAAAATATCCGTGATGGGGCTCATTACACGCAATTCATGGTGTATGATCTTGATGGTAATGGAAGAGCAGAAGTAGCCATGAAAACCGCGGATGGTACTATTGATGCAAAAGGAAATGTGATTGGTGATTCAACCAAGGATTGGCGCAATGACAGAGGCTATATCCTTGCAGGTCCTGAGTTCCTAACCATATTTGACGGACTAACTGGCGCTGCTTTGGCAACCACCGATTATATTCCTCCGCGTTATCCTACTACGCTTACTCCGACAACAGAACAATTAAAGGAAATGTGGGGTGATGGTTATGGCAACAGGATGGATCGTTTTCTAGGCGCTATTGCTTATCTCGATGGGAAAACGCCAAGCCTTGTAATGACAAGAGGTTATTATACACGTTCTGTCCTGGCTGCCTGGAATTTCCGCAATGGTAAGATCACACATTTATGGACTTTTGACAGTGATGACCCTGCTTCCAACCGGAATTACCGAGGACAGGGTAATCATAATTTAAGTGTGGCTGATGTGGACAATGACGGGAAAGATGAGATTGTTTTTGGCGCTATGACGATCGATGATAATGGCAAGGGATTGTATTCAACAGGGCTGGGTCATGGCGATGCATTGCATGTTTCTGATCTTGATCCTTCACGACCGGGCATGGAAGTATTCGACATACAGGAGAGATTTGATGATGCCGGGGCCAACTTCAGGGATGCGAAAACAGGAGAAGTGATCTGGAAAAAGGCTTCTGTAAAAGCTGGCGCTGACGGAGAAGGACCGGGAAGAGGGTTAGCTTTGGATGTTGACCCAAGGTATCCCGGCTTCGAATGCTGGGTAGCCGGTGCTGGTATTACCGGCATGTTTGATTGCAAAGGGAATAAGATAGCGGAGAAAACACCTGCCTGCAATATGGGTATATTATGGGATGGCGATGTGTTAAGTGAGATATTGAACGGTACTTCTATAGAGAAATGGGATTATGTCAATTCAACAACCAATAAGTTGCTCGAAGCATCACAATACAATTGTGTACGCAATAATGGAACAAAAGCCAATCCTGTTTTGTCTGCAGATATTTTAGGCGACTGGAGAGAGGAAGTTATTTACCGGACAACCGATAATAAAGAACTGAGGATATTCACTACTTCTATCCCGACCGAACACAAATTTTATACACTGATGCAGGACCCGCATTACCGGTTGAGTATTGCCTGGCAGAATGTAGCCTATAACCAGCCGCCACATACCAGTTTTTATTTCGGAGAAGGAATGAAGAACCCGCCAAAACCCAATATTATCATTGTAAAACCAAAAACAACCGGCAATGCAACGGCTGTAAAATAAATGATGAGAATAACTATAACTTTTTTGCTGCTTGGTTTCTTTCCCGCTATAGTTATGGGTCAGCGTATCATGGAGAATTTAGATCGTGGCATTATTGCTGTTAACAGCGGCGATGGTAAGGTTTATATCGGCTGGCGGTTACTGGCAAACGACCCCGGTGATATTGCATTTAATATATATCGTTCAACCGGCACTGTAATTACCAAACTTAATCGACAGGCTATCAGCAACAACACTAATTACGTGGATGCAACAGCTGATCTTTCCAAACCAAATAGTTATTTTATTAAGGCCGTAGTAAACGGGAAGGAATTTTCCTCAAGCAAGTCGCATGACTTACCGGCTAATACAGTTGTTCAACAATACGTCCCGGTTCCTTTACAAATTCCTTCCGGCGGCGAAGTAATGGAGAGCAAATACAGTTACAGCGCTAATGATGTAAGTGTGGCTGACCTGGATGGTGATGGTGAATACGAGATCATTTTGAAATGGGATCCCTCCAATGCAAAGAACCCGCCGCAAACAGGGTTTACCGGTAACCAGCTTATTGATGCCTATAAAATGAATGGGAAATTATTGTGGCGAATTGATTTAGGAAAAAATATTCGGTCTGGGGCTGCTTATACACAATTCATGGTCTATGATTTTGATGGCGACGGAAAAGCGGAGATGATGTGCAAGACCGCTGATGGTACAATTGATGGTAAAGGAAAAATAGTTGGGGATAGTTCCAAAGACTGGCGAACCTATGGTGATGCCAAAGGAAATATGTACGGTAAAGTGGCTGACGGGCCTGAATACATTACCGTCTTTGATGGAATGACAGGGGCAGCATTGGCTACGGAGAATTATATTTCTACCCGTTATCCTTTGGATGGATGGGGCGGGATAGGGGGTAATGGCGGCAATGATAATACAGCAAGCCGTTCTGATCGTTTTACTGCCTGTGCCGCTTACCTGGATGGTAAGTTGCCAAGCGCTGTATTTGTTCGTGGCTGGTATGGAAGATCGGTACTGGCGGCATGGGACTGGCGCAACGGGAAACTGATTTCCCGCTGGGTATTTGATTCAAAAGATAAAGACAACCCTTATTCAGGAATGGGCAACCATAACCTGAGTGTAGCAGATGTTGATAATGATGGGAAAGATGAAGTATGTATCGGTGCAATGACAGTGGATGATGACGGGAAAGGATTATATACAACAGGTTTAAGACATGGGGATGCCATACATGTAAGTGATCTTGATCCGGGCAACCCGGGTTTGGAAGTGTTCGGTATTCATGAGAACGAAGAAAGAACCATTGCATTGAATACGCCGGGTGTTACACAGTTTGATGCGATGACGGGTAAAGTACTATTTTCATTGGCGCCGGGAGTGGATGTAGGAAGGGGCGTTGCGGCTGATATTGATCCCCGCTATCCCGGGTTTGAGAACTGGGGCGGCCCGGGTGGTTTGCGTGATACACATGGAAAAACAATTTCAGAGAAAACTCCTTCGTCCGCCAATTTCCTGGTATGGTGGGATGATGACCTGACCAGAGAATTGCTGGATAAAAACCGCATTGATAAATGGGATTGGACTAATGAAACAACTATTAATCTATTAACTGCGGAAGGATGTGTGGCTAATAATGGAACAAAAGCTACGCCTTGTTTATCAGCTGACCTGTTTGGCGACTGGAGGGAAGAAGTGATCTGGCGAACGGAGGATAATAAGGAGTTGCGTATTTATACAACCACGATTCCTTCAGTAAGGCGTTTTTATACTTTGATGCATGACCCGCAATACCGGTTAAGTATCGCCTGGCAGAATACATCGTATAACCAGCCACCGCATACCGGTTTTTATTTTGGCGAAGGAATGAAAGAGGTGCCCAAACTTAAAATTCAGTTTTCAAAAAATACAACTGTGAAAAAATGAAAAATAAAATAACCGGCCGTAAATGGATATTCATGCTCCTGGGCGCATTCACCATTTGTTCTTCATTTATGATGCTGAAAAAAGAGAAGCCGGTATTATATATCATTGGTGATTCCACTGTCCGCAATGGTGATGGTACCGGGAAGAACCAGCAATGGGGATGGGGTAGTTTTATGGCTGATCATTTTGATACGAATAAAATAAGTATCCGGAACCATGCCATTGGTGGCAGGAGCAGCCGGACGTTTATTACAGAAGGAAGATGGGACAGGATACTGAAAGATTTGAAAAAAGGGGATTACGTGGTCATGCAGTTTGGTCATAATGATGCGGGCCCGTTGGATGATACGGCAAGGGCAAGAGGAACAATCAAAGGCATTGGCGAGGAAACAAAGGAAATCTATAACCCCATTACAAAAAGGCAGGAAATAGTGCGTACATACGGATGGTATATGAGAAGATATATAAAAGAGTCCAAAGACAGGGGAGTAATCCCGGTTGTCTGCTCACTTGTTCCCAGGGATAATTGGAAAGATGGCAAAGTGGTTCGTTCTGCTGACTCTTATGCAACATGGGCAGAACAGGTGGCTAAAGAAGAAGGAGCTTATTTTATTAACCTTAATGAACTGGTGGCGGCTAAATATGAAGAACTGGGGACAGAAAAAGTAAAGGCATTTTTTCCAGTGGATCATACGCATACCAATATTGACGGCGCTAAACTCAGTGCGGAGATTGTCGTAAATGCGCTCAAAGAAATAAAGCCGGGTAAACTGAAAAAGTATATATTGGAGAAGAAATAAAATCCAACCCATATTTATGAATAGCGGTAAATGGTACTTTCTTTTTCTATTCTGTATATTGTTATCTGCAAATGTTCACAGCCAACTGGTCTCCCTTGCGGGCCAATGGCAATTCACCATCGATCGTGAGGATAAAGGCATCGCCGAAAAATGGTTCAATAAAAAATTCATTGAAACGATAGTATTACCCGGCTCCATGGCAGAACGTGGCAAAGGCGATGACGTGACACTGCAAACAAAATGGACCGGCAGTATTTACGACAGTTCATTTTTCTTTCGTCCGTCATTAGCCAAATACCGGACGGCCAATAATCTAAAAATACCTTTTTGGCTGACACCGGCTAAATATTATGTGGGCCGTGCATGGTACCAGAAGGAGATAATTGTTCCGGCTGACTGGAAAGAAAAGAGCACAAGACTTTTTTTGGAAAGAGTACATATTCAAACCAAGATCTGGGTGGATGGAAATGAGGTTGGTAAAAATAATTCGTTATCAACACCGCATGAATTTGAGCTTGGAAAGTTAGTTCCGGGTAAACATACCATCACGATAAGCATTGATAATCGTATCAAAGACATGAATGTCGGGCCTGATTCGCACAGCGTATCGGATCATACACAGGGAAATTGGAATGGGATCGTTGGTAAAATGTACCTGGAAGCATTGCCGGATGTGCAAATTGAAAATGTACAGGTATATCCCGATGTGCAGCATAAACAGGCAAAGATCAAAGTCTTTGTTTTGAATAAAGGGCAAAGAGAAACAAGGGCCATTATCACGGCTTCAGCAGAGAGTTTTAATACCAATGTACTGCAAAACACGAAGGAAGTTTTTGATAATGTACCGGTAAAGCCGGGAGACACGACGTTAATAGAACTGATCCTGCCAATGACAGACAACGTAGTTTTATGGAATGAGTTTGATCCGGCCTTATACCGCCTCACCGTAAAAGCAGAAGCAAATGGAGCGATTGCAACCAGGAAGCAGCAATTTGGAATGAGAGAGTTTACTATCAGGGGAACTCAGTTCATGGTAAATGGCCGGCCGGTTTTCCTGAGAGGCACATTGAATAATTGTGAGTTCCCGTTGACAGGCTATCCTTCCATGGATGCAGCCGCATGGGAAAAGATATTCAGAACCGCAAAGTCCTATGGATTAAATCACATGCGGTTTCATTCCTGGTGTCCGCCGGAAGCGGCATTTATTGCCGCAGACAAGACCGGTTTTTATTTACAACCGGAAGCACCGACATGGCCGAATCACGGAACATCAGTTGGTGACGGACGTTTTATTGATCAGTATATATATGAGGAGACGAACAGGATGGTAAAGACATATGGTAACTATGCTTCGTTCTGTATGCTGGCAGCGGGGAATGAACCTGCCGGCAGGAACCAGGCTAAATATCTCGCAGATTTTGTCAATTACTGGAAGGGAAAAGATAAACGCCGTGTTTATACCGGCGCATCGGTGGCGATGAGCTGGCCGTTGGTTCCGGAAAATGAATACATGGTGAAATCGGGTCCCCGTGGATTGAGATGGACGAATGCAGAACCGGAAAACAATTCCAATTATTATTCTGCTGTCAAAGATTTTACTGTGCCTTATGTAACACATGAAATGGGCCAGTGGTGCGTATTCCCCAACTTTGATGAGATTAAGAAATATACAGGAGTTTACAGGGCAAAGAACTTTGAGCTTTTCAAGCAGGACCTGGAAGATCATGGAATGATTGACCAGGCAAAAGATTTTTTCAATGCCTCCGGCAAATTGCAGGCATTATGTTATAAAGCGGAAATAGAAAAAGATCTGCGTACTCCCGGTTTGGCTGGGTTTCAATTGCTGGGGTTACAGGATTTCCCGGGACAGGGAACGGCATTGATAGGATTGATCGATGCTTTCTGGGATGATAAAGGATATATCAATGCCAGGCAATTCAGCCGCTTCTGTAGCCCGACGGTATTGCTGACTAAGCTGCCAAAATTTGTTTTTACTAATAATGAAACGGT
>DATDIX010000422.1:0-3179 GCA_036520835.1 Chitinophagaceae bacterium
ACGAATATAGTTGCACCATCGTTTCATCGCATTACATGCCCTTAATAACATTAACATCAGATATAGGACAAAAAGACTATCTCACAGGAGCTATCAAAGCGCAATTGCTGCAAATGATACCCGAAGCCACGCTTATCGATATCAGTCACGACCTTACCCCGTTCAACTACCCGCAGGCTGCCTATGTATGCCGCAATGCCATAAAAAATTTTCCCGACTTTACTTTTCACATGGTACTGGTTAATTTGTTTGAAAACAAATACGATCATTTGCTGCTGGCTTTTCACGATAATCAATACATTTTATGCGCGGATAATGGCTTACTGACCATGATTGCTGAAAAAAACCGGAAATGGTGATTGCATTGGCCATGGATAAAAACGTGTTGAAAAATGCATTGCATATCGCGCGTACTTTTGGTAAAAGCATCCGGGCGATAGCTGATGGTAAGAAAATCGACAGCATTGGCACACCCGATATCGAAATTCTTGAAAAAAATCCGTTGCGTCCATTATTGGGAGATAACTGGATTGAAGGGCAGATTATTTTTATAGATCATTTTGAAAATGTGGTCATCAATATTACCCGCGAGGCTTTTGAAGAACAAAGAAAGGGAAGGCGCTTTACTATCGTTTTTAAAAGAGACGAAATCATTGATAAAATATGTGAAACCTATGCGGATGTTCCGGAAGGCGAAAAGCTAGCCCTGTTTAATGCAGCAGGCTACCTCGAAATAGCCATCAACAAAGGCAATGCTGCCGGATTGCTGGGACTGCAGGGGTACTCGGAAAAACAATCGGCACATTTGCAAAACCGTTTGTTTTATCAAACCATACGCGTATTTTTTGAATAGGCCATATGACCAGTACCTGCTCAGTGAGAGCCAAACCACATTCAATACATTATTTACCTTTACTTAATGAATGCCGAGACAGGAAAATACATTATAATCGGTGGTGCAATTATAGTAATTGCAGGCATTATCATCTATTTCTTTCACGATAAATTGCATTGGATAGGACGCCTGCCGGGAGACATCCGCATTGAGAAAGAAAACATCCGCTTTTATGTTCCAATCACCACCATGATCCTGTTCAGCATCCTGTTATCGGGTATACTATGGATCATAAGGAGGTTTTAACAAGTGTCTGCGGATAGCTTTGCACCGAGGCCGGCACGGCGCAACAAGATTGGGTGTACCGGTCCTTGAGCAAGAGCATAGTAGCAGGAAGAATATTAAAATGAATCTGTTCATGCCGTCCGTTTTGTTTTGTTGTTAGTGGACGACTAATGAATATGGGACCCAATTTTGAAATTTATATTTCTATGTTGCTTACCTGTTTTCTTTTTGAATAGTCAATGTATCCTTTCGCCCTTTTCAAATCTCTCCCTGGGTACGCAGGTGTTTATTTTTTATCTTACACGATCCGCCGGCAAAATAGTTAGCCCGCCGGTTTCATTGCTGGCCGGCAATACCAGTTGAAGCACTCCTTTTCCCATACGGGTAAAGGTATGGGCTTTCCATCAAACAGCACCCGGTAATTGAACGCAGGGTTCATACCTACCAATACTGCCCGCTGATGCGGATGAGTGGCGTCATCAAAAGAAAGACTGGCTTTATAAGAAGAGTAATCGTTATTAAATGCCTGCTGATTGATCCATATTTCAAACCCCGGCGTAACCGTACCCGTTTTATAATAAGCCGAAAACCACGATAATACCGGCGTTGAGAGTCCGGAAAACTGATGCCAGCCAGCGCCTCTCCCGGAGCTAGCCAAAAAATGTTCAAAAGTATAATAAGAGGCATCTGTTTCTTTTTTATATACATCCAGTCCCTTTGATGCAATTTTATAAGCAAGATCAGTCCTGTTTATATCCATCATGGCTTTCCATACAAACCATTGATGCGGCATCCACACTGATCCGTTCCAGTATCCATCTATCCGGTAGTAGGGTGCAGACTTGTCTACTACACCAATGCCGGAAGGATTCCACATATGCTTTGGCGAAAAAATCTTATCCAGCAGGATATCCTGCTGTTTTTTCGTGCATACGCCAGCAATAAGGGGATAAGCACCATCCAGTCCCATATTGAAATTGGTACCGGACACAGTGTCTTTAAAGAACCCTGTGGCTTTACCCGCACTGTCATGCATCACGTAAGAAAAATATCCGCTTGATTCGTCCCAGGCACTGTTTTGCAGTGCACCGGTAAACCGGCTGATATCCTGGTCATATTCTTTCAGATCGGCAAGACTGTCCAGCGCCCTTGCGGCCATTCTTAATATCTTGGCTATGCGGATAACCTGCGCCGTTGTTATTACCGGTGTTACAGTTTGTTCAAGGTGTTGCTGATGAACACCCACCTGGGCCGGATAATCGTCCCATCCGCCCGAATTATAAAAATAATCCCAGGTCTTTAGCAAATGAGAAGACAACTTACCGGTAGTTGAACTTCCGTGGTGTCCCGCCATGAATGCATAATATTGTTTCAACCTGGGGTAAAAATAACGCAACAGCTCTTTTGACTGTGTTTTGTTCCAAAGCTCAAGAAATACATAAAATTGAACCGGCACGGGAGAACCGTGGTGAATAAATGCAGACTGGCTTCCCGGCGCCGTTACATAAGTATTTACGCATTCAGCAGCCAGGGAAGGGTTCACATCCGAGAGGCCCAGCGCGATAAAACCAAGATCCCAGGTATAAAGACTGTTCCACCATTTGCCGGGTGTAAAGTGTTTGATGTATTGATCTTGAGTATAAACAGGATATACAACGTTTGAAAGTAAGGTACTTTGCAGCATTTTCCGGCTAAACAGGTACTTTTTCCCTTCCGGCAATATTCCTTTTTCTTCCGGCAGGGTTTCTTCAGGAGCACCGGCCAAACGCTGTTTTAACAAAGGCAGTTTTTTTAAAGACGCCAATACCTGGTCCTGTGTTCCGCAGCTAATCAGGGCCGTGCAGGTTTGAGAACTGAACGGCGCCAGTTGGACCGGCCGGATAAAAATATTGGCATAATCGCCCTTACCATTTCCATGCAATACTTTGCCAACATGATTGTGGGTTTCATTCCGGAGAAAAATATCCAGTTCGTCATTTTTAATCTCCCTTATTTTGAACGGCTCACTATCCCATGAAACGCCATACCAGTTTGGCACATCTGGATATTTTAACAGCAG
>DATDIX010000423.1:0-2535 GCA_036520835.1 Chitinophagaceae bacterium
CGCGGAGTTGAGTGAAAGTGAACGACAGTCACAGGTGGATAGAAATGGCGCCGAGCTGCTAAGGAATGTAAAGAAAGAAAGTTACCAATCCGCTTTAATAAAGCCCTTTTTTGAAGGCAATCAATATTTTCTTTTTGTTACAGAAACCTTTCATGATGTACGGCTCGTAGGAGCACCACCATCTGCAATTGGAAATTTTGGAAAAGATACTGATAACTGGATGTGGCCCCGGCATACCGGTGATTTCTCCATGTTTCGCATCTATGCAGGCCGGGATAATAAACCTGCGGCTTATTCAGCCGACAATATTCCTTACACTCCTAAAAAGTCATTAGCCATTTCATTAGATGGTGTGGCGGAAAATGATTTTACAATGGTGTTCGGTTTCCCGGGCAAAACCACAGAATATCTGCATTCTGAAGCAGTGGAACAAATCGTCAAAATAAATGATCCGGCAAAAATTGCGATTCGCGATAAGGCCCTTGCTGTGATCGATAGTTTTATGCGCACGAACGAACAAATAAAAATTCAATATTCGGCCAAATACGCGGGCATCAGCAATAGTTGGAAAAAATGGCAGGGGGAAGTGCTGGGTTTGACAAGGACTAATGCCGTGGAGAAGAAGAAAAAGCGGGAAGCAGTCTTTCAGTCACGGGTAGATAATAACGCACAATGGAAAGAAAAATATGGAAACGTATTGACTGAACTGCAGACAGCGTATTCAGAACTAAAGCCCTATGGACTTGCAAGAGATTACTTCCTGGAGATCACCGGAAAGATTGAAATTCTTGGTATAGCATCACATTTAAATAGTTTGTTGAAAGCATATGAAAGCGGCGATGAAAAAGGATATGCCGGTCAGCTGGCGAAGGTGAAACAAAAGCTCGATGATCTGTATATTGAATATAGTCCCGTGGTTGACCGCCGGCTTTTTGTTTCTTTAATGGAAATGTATCTGAACGATCAGCCGCAGGAATTTGTTTCGATGTATGCCCGCAATCTTCGCAATCCGCAGGATAAAAAAGATGAAGGCATCAAGATGATGGAAAGCATGATCTATGGAGAGAGTCCGCTGCCGTATAAGGAACGATTGTATAAGGAATACCTGGATAAAGATCCAAAACAGGCCGTTCAACTCATCAGCAGCGATAGAACAGTACGGCTATATATTGATATGGTGAATACGTATAATAATGCAGTGGGAGCTAAGCTAAACCCGGTTCAAAACCGCATTAATCAATTGAACAGGACATATATGCAGGCCCAGATAGACATAATGAAGGAAAACAAGTTCTATCCGGACGCCAACAGCACCCTGCGGGTCACCTATGGAAACGTAAAAGGCTATCTTGCCAAAGACGCCGTGAAATATGATTTTTATTCCTACCTGGATGGCGTGATGGAGAAATACAAGCCCGGCGACTATGAATTTGACGTACCCGAAAAGCTAAGGGATTTGTATCAAAAAAAGGATTTTGGGCAGTATGGCAAAAACGGGAAAATGCCGGTTTGTCTTATAGCCGCCAACCATACTACGGGGGGAAATTCCGGCAGCCCTGCTATAGACGCCTACGGGAATTTGATCGGGCTCAACTTTGACAGGGTATGGGAGGGTACAATGAGTGATATCAATTACGACCCGTCAATTTGCCGCAACATCATGGTTGATATTCGTTATGTGCTGTTTATAGTTGATAAATACGCCGGTGCCGGTCATTTGATCAGGGAGATGAAGCTGGTTCATCCAAAAAAGAAATAGTCACATAAGTCAAAAGAGTCATATTGGGGGGGTTCTTTTGCGTCGGGGTTAATTTATTTGACCAGTATGACCGCTGTGACCCCTGCCTCTTGGGGTTTGGGGTTTCCTTTTATTCCATTATTTTTGCCTCCCTTTAAAACCCTATCTAATACATTATGTCAGTAATTCAGAAGATCCAGGATAAGTATGCAAAGTTAATGGCCGTAATCATTGCGGTAGCTCTGCTTACTTTCGTAGTTATGCTTGCCTTTGAAAATGGAGGATCCCTATTCCAGCAAGGGCCATCCACAACTATAGGTGTCATTAATGGAAAAAAAATAGATGCGCTTTCATTTGAAAAAACAATAGAACAGTCGGAAGCAAGGCTGCAACAGCAGGGTTATCCGGCCTCTATGGCAAGGCAGCAGGCGATAGAAACAGCCTGGGGCCAGGAAAAGGATCGGATAGTAATGTCATCTGAGTTTGACAAACTGGGCATGCGGATGGCAAAAAAAGAGGTTGGAGATATTCTGTATGGGGCCAATGCGCCACAGGATCTGAAGCAGCAATTTACTGATCCGCAGACCGGTGTTTACAATGCGCTGCTGGCCAAGCAGCAGATTGACCAGATGATGAAAAGCAAACAAACGCCCCCTCAGCAAAAAGAGCAATTTAACCTCTACATCAGCCAGCTTGAACTTAGCCGGATGAATGAAAAGTACAATTCATTGCTCATCAACAGTTCCAATTTTCCAAAATGGCTGATTGAAAAACAAAATGCTGACCAAAGCCAGCTG
>DATDIX010000424.1:0-16033 GCA_036520835.1 Chitinophagaceae bacterium
TTTTACCGATTATTGCATTCCCGTTGCTTGCTGAAATTGTCACGGTTACAAAATTTCAGTAAATGAAGTATAAGGCTTTCCTGTTTGATCTTAATGGTACGATGATCGATGATATGCCCTATCATATCAAAGCGTGGTACCGGATACTCAATGAACTCGGCGCTGCTATCTCCATCGAAAGGGTAAAGGAAGAATGCTATGGAAAGAACCAGGAATTACTTGAACGCATATTCCCCGGCCGTTTTTCACAAGCAGAGAAGGATAAGATAAGTATTGAAAAGGAGCAACAATACCAGCGGGAGTTCAGGCCTCACCTGAAACTGATAAAAGGACTGGATACCCTTTTGCTAAGATCGCATAATGAAGGGATAAAAATGGCAATAGGCTCCGCTGCTATTCTTTATAATATTGACTTTGTAATTGACGGTTTGCACATCAGGGAATACTTTGATGCCATCATCAGCGCTGATGATGTGAACCACAGTAAACCCGACCCGGAAACTTATAACAAATGTGCCGGGCAATTAGCGGTTACCCCGGGCAACTGCTTGGTATTTGAAGATGCTCCCAAAGGGGTGGAAACTGCGCAAAACGCCGGTATGGATTGCGTGGTCATCACGACCATGCACCGCAAAGAAGAATTTGAAAACTATAATAATGTGGTGGCTTTTATAGATGATTACAATAAATTTGAGCTGCAGTAAGCCCTATTGCACTTTTCTATCCGCCCGTTGAGACCCGTCACTATTCATAATAACCAAAACGAATGTTTAGCCTGGAAAATAAAACAACCCTTGTTACCGGTGGTGGTAGCGGCATCGGGAAAGCCATTGCCACTGTATTCGCGGCACAAGGCAGCTCCGTTCATATTCTCGACCTGGATGAAAATGCCGGGAAAGTGGCGGAAGATATCAATGCCAGCGGTGGAAGATCATTTTTCCATGCCTGCAATGTATCGTCGCAGGCAGAGGTTAAGAAGATCGTTGAATCCATCGTAACAACCGATGGCAGTATTCATATTCTCGTTAATAATGCAGGTATTGCCCATGTCGGTACGGTGGAGACAACGGCTGAAGCCGATATTGACCGTTTATACAATGTCAATATCAAAGGCGTTTATAATTGCCTGCATGAAGTGATCCCCGTGATGAAAAAAAAGGGTGGTGTCATTTTAAATATGGCTTCGATCGCCTCTTCAGCCGGTATACCTGACCGCTTTGCTTACTCGATGACAAAAGGAGCTGTGGTGGGCATGACCTTATCTGCTGCCAAAGATTATATTTCTTACAATATCCGCTGCAACTGCATCTCCCCTGCCCGTGTGCATACGCCATTTGTAGATGGTTTTTTAGCGAAGAATTATCCGGGTAAAGAAAAAGAAATGTTTGATAAGCTATCCAAAGGCCAGCCGATAGGCCGGATGGCGCAACCCGAAGAGGTCGCATACCTTGCATTGTATTTATGCAGTGATGAAGCCTCCTTTATCACCGGTTGTGATTACCCGATTGACGGCGGATTTTTAAAATTGAATAGTTAACCCCCAGCCCCTAAAGGGGAGTAATAAAAACCGTTAAAATGAAACTGATAAGACATGGTGAATTAAGGAAGGAAAAACCAGGAGTGGTTATTGAAGGAATTAATTATGATCTATCGGCTTTTGGCGAAGATTATAACGAACAATTTTTTGATACAAACGGCCTGGAACGTTTGGTAAAATATATAACTTCCAATAAAGGCAGTTTAAAAAAATTGCCCCCGGGTGTTCGTATCGGCTCGCCGGTTGCCCGTCCGTCCAAGATAGTCTGTATCGGTCTGAACTATGCCGATCATGCAAAAGAAACAGGCGCCGCTATTCCATCCGAGCCAGTGATATTCATGAAATCAACCACAGCTTTATGTGGCCCTTATGATGATGTGATCATTCCTAAAAACTCAATAAAGTCTGACTGGGAAGTTGAGCTGGCCGTCGTGATCGGGAAGAAAGCCAGCTACGTGGAAGAAAGTAAAGCGATGGCCTATATTTCCGGTTATTGCCTGCATAATGATCTTAGTGAAAGAGAATTTCAACTCGAAAGAAACGGCACCTGGGATAAAGGAAAGGGCTGCGATACATTTGCACCGCTGGGCCCCTGGTTGGTAACAAAAGATGAAATTGCAGATCCAAACAACCTCCGTCTATGGCTGACGCTCAATGGAAAGACCATGCAAAATGGAAGCACTTCCACTTTCATTTTTAATATTGCCCATGTTGTTTCCTATGTCAGTCATTTCATGACCTTATTACCCGGCGATGTGATCTCTACGGGAACACCTCCCGGTGTTGGATTGGGAATGAATCCCCCGCTGTATTTAAAGCCCGGCGATGTAATGGAATTGGGTATTGACGGTCTCGGAACTTCCAAACAAACCTGTGTCGCTTATGCTGCGCATTGACAGCCACCAGCATTTCTGGAAATTTGACCCCGTAAGGGATAGCTGGATCAATGAAGACATGGTGGTGATACAAAGAGATTTTCTGCCGCAGGACCTTCAACCAGTTTTACAGCAGAATGGGTTTGACGGCTGTGTTACCGTTCAATCTGATCAATCATATGACGAAAACAGGTTTCAACTTCACAATGCGGCACTAAACGATTTTATAAAAGGGATAGTAGGATGGGTTGATTTTATGTCACCGGGTATTGAAAAAGATCTGGAGTCTTTAAGTGTATTTGAAAAGATGAAAGGCTTCCGGCATGTATTGCAGGGTGAAAAAGACAGGGCGTTCATGCTGCAACCGGCTTTTATGAAAGGGATCGGCCTGCTGAAGAAATATAATTTCACATACGATATCCTGGTATTTCCCGACCAGCTTAAACATACACTGGACTTTGTAAAGGCTTTCCCCTCCCAGCCCTTTGTCATTGATCATATCGCCAAGCCTTATATAAGAGACAAGAAAATAGATGAGTGGAAAAAAGACATGGAGGCCTTAGCGAAACATGACAATGTATATTGCAAAATATCAGGCATGGTGACGGAAGCGGACTGGAAGCATTGGAAAATTGCCGACCTTGCTCCCTATATAGATACCGTGGTGGAAGCTTTTGGGACAAACCGCATCATGTACGGATCAGACTGGCCTGTATGCCTGGTAGCAGGGTCGTATGAAAAAGTTGCCGGGGTTGTAAAAGATCATTTCACTTCTTTTTCTAAAACTGAACAGGAACTTTTCTTTGGCGGAAATGCTATTAATTTTTATAACCTTAATTAATACAAATGGATCTCGGATTAAAAGATAAGGTCATCATCGTGACCGGCGGCGCAAAAGGGATCGGTGAAGGCATTGCAAAAACACTGGCTGCTGAATCGGCCATCCCGGTTATAGTGGGAAGAAATGAAGAAGATAACCAGTCAACCGTAAAAGCTATTGAAAAAGCCGGTGGTAAAGCGTTTTCCGTCAAAGCAGAATTATCCATACCGCAAGAGTGTGAAGCAGCAGTAAAAAAGGTGATTGAAAAATTCGGCCGTATTGATGGCCTGGTCAACAATGCCGGCGTTAACGATGGCGTGGGATTAGAAAGCGGCAATTATGAAAAATTTATGAGCAGCCTGCATAAAAATGTAGTGCATTATTACCTCATGGCGCATCATGCATTGCCTGAATTGATAAAAAGCAAAGGCGCTATTGTGAACATTACTTCCAAAACGGCGGAGACAGGACAAGGTAATACCTCCGCTTATGCAGCCGCCAATGGTGGCCGCAATGCGCTGACAAGAGAATGGGCGGTTGAATTATTAAAATACGGCATCCGTGTCAATGCTGTTGTAGTAGCGGAATGTTTTACTCCCTTATATGCAAAATGGATAGAGACATTGCCCGATCCGCAAAAGAAATTAAAAGAGATCGAATCAAAGATACCTTTGGGTAACCGGATGACAACATCCAAAGAGATCGCTGATGCTGTGGCATTTTTATTGAGTGAAAGATCCAGTCATACTACCGGTCAACTGATCCATGTGGATGGGGGTTATGTGCATCTTGACAGAGCATTGGCCAATGCATAAATAAAATGCAGCAGGAAAATATCACAATGATCTCACTGTACTGTGTCCATCATCTCTTCCTGTTCTTCTTCCAATGGTAATTTGTCTGATTTTCCCACTTTTATTTTGGGGTTCTGGCCGCTACCGGTGGCTTTTACCGGGATACCAAAGATGCCGAATGGCGGCAAGCCGATGCGGCAATCGAATTTGATCTGGCCATTAAAATTTGTTTGCCCCTGTATCTTAATACGGAACCCGGCTACTTTTATCTTTGTTTTCTCCAGCGTGACCACATTATTCTTTATCGTTGTTTTGAATTTGATCTTGCTCAGGTCAGGATCTTTGATCTTTTCTTTGCCTGTTTCCTTACTCATGGCAGAAAAGAGTTTGAAACCCTTCATCTTTACTTTTTCCACTGACAATACTCCCCCTCCTTTCAGCGAAGGCATTATAGGATACATATCTCCACCCAGTTTTCCTTCCAATGCATAATCGAGTGAAATAATGCCTTCTGCGCTGGCTGCAGCCGGCGCCAACTCACGAAACAGCTCCAATTGATTGTACATTTTTTTTACATCAAAGTTCTCTGCTTTGATATCATAGCTAAACCAGGCCCTTGCAGGCGAAAGGCTTTTATACGATGCATTCATGGTTGTCACGGCATCTGCCAGCACAAAACCTGTTTCATTGACCTTTAGTTCTGCGCCTTTGATCAGCACTTCGCCTTTGACTGACTTTATTTGCAGCTTATTATATTCAACCGTTTTTACATCGGCAGTAAATTTCAGGTCAAGATCGCCGGGCACCATGATCACCCCGCTGCTTCCCGATGCTAATGAATCAGGCTTTGCAGAACCGTTGTCAGCATTGTATGCCATCAGTTCATCCAATAATATATAATCTGACTGCAGTCGAAGATCGCCTTTCAGTGGACCGCTATCGGCAACATAGTCGAATATATTAGAAAAGAAACCATTCAAGGTGAAAACAGACTTTCCATATTTTGTTCTAAACTGTTCAATTTTCATCTGGTCCTGGTAAAAACGGAATGCACCACGATCAATATAAAAAGGATGCGGGTACAGGTCTGAAAAAATGGTAAGGTTATTCACTTTCAGTGTTCCGCTGTTGTGCAGCCGGCTGTAACGACCAGCAGCAGCATCGGCCTGGTTGCCTTTCAAGGCAAGATCCGTTTCTATTGATCCCTGTACATCCAATCCCTCCTGTGCAAATACTTTGTATATTTTTCCCAGGTCCACCTCTCCTTTTGATACAATATCATATTGAAGGTTGTCAAAATCCTGTAACGCTGCTTTCACTGTAAAAGATTTGCCTTCAAATACGAATGAGATGGGCTGCACATCTACTTTCAGATCGTTCAATGTGCCTTCCTTGTTTTGAATAGCAGCATCCACGGCTATTTTTTCGATTGGGGCCGGGTAATACTTTGTCTTTACCGAAGCGTTCTCCACCTTCAGGATAGCTTCTGTTTTGGGAAATATATTTTCGGCAGGCTGGTAATTTCCTGTTGATTTTATTCTCATGACAAGATCCCCGTTAATATCCATACTATCCAGCGGGTAGAATTGCTGAATATCCGATAAATTAAAAATGGCATCGAGATCCGCATCTACCGGGAAATTGTCTGCATTTTTCAACCGGATAAATCCTTTGATATAGTTATTCAGCACTTTGATATCTATGTTTTCAACAGCGACACTGGTATGATGATAATCATTATCCGGGCAGCCGGCATTAAGATTGAAATTAATTTGCTGTATAGGCTGCGGCAACGAAGTAAAATGAAGATAGCCGTTTTGCAAACGGGATTGTAAATTAAATGATGGGATACTGGTGATCACTGTTTCATTCCTGATACGATCGGGGTTCTGTCCGGTAGCATAGCGGCCATTGGCCTGCAGGCGCAGGTCAAGTTTTCCTTTCAGGTCATAGTCCTGCAGGCCTAATGCCCTGTCAAATTTTTCAAGATCCATTTCACTGCTGATATTGGCCAGTATATACGGCGCTTCCAGGCCTTTTACTTTTAATACAGAACTGAAATGATTCTTTTCCAGGTTGAAAAAAGCAGAATCAATATTAATGGATAAACTATCCGTATTCAACGAAGGCAGGCGGGATTCAAAATCGAGATAAAGGTTACTGACCGGGAATATCGCTTTATCATAAGCAATGTACCCCTCGCGGATCTTCATATCAAATGACAGGTCGGGCATTGTATCTGTTCCCCCTATATACCTGCCCGAAAGTTCGGCAATGATAGCAGCATTTCCTTTTATTTTCGTTTTCTTCAGCCAGCCCTGGTAGGATGGCGGCAGGGCGGTGAATACGTCTGCTAATTCCGCCTCATTACTGTTCAAATTGAAATTCATGAAATATCCGCTTTCGAGGAATTCAAATCTCCCGGTAAACTCCAATGGCAGGCGATTGATCTTTAATTCATTTTTGGTGAACTCCAGCGCAAGCGAATTTGTATTCACACTCGTTACCAGGTCAGCATTGATACTTTTTCGGAGTACATAAGGCTCCCGGTCATAATAAAAATCAAATGAATCAATGGTGATATGACTGGCAAGATCGAAAACAGCTTTGCTCAGGTCGCCATTACCTGCATAATTCAATCCTTTTGCATCAATAAATACTGCGGAAGACAGGTCATCATAAACCAGCTTGCTGTTCTCTATCACGATCTTTTCGATCCTCAATGCTGTGGTTGTATCCGGCGACGAAGCGGAAGTATCTGTCTTTTTTGAGGATGACTTATATACATTGTAATTGGCTTCGCCCTTTTCATTCACCTGTACATTGATGGTGGCTTCAGTAATAAAGAATTCGTTGATGGTGATATCACCTCCAATCAAATCAGGAATATCAATACCAAAAGCCACTTCGCCGGCTGCTAATAAGTTAGCATCCTGGTAAGGAGCGGAACCTGTAGAGGTAAAATCATACAGGGTCAGTGTAAGTGAAGGAAAATGATTAAAGAAAGAAAGCCGGGCTTTTGAAAATTCCACCTTGCCGTCAATGGAACGGTTAACAAGTGTTTTGATCTTCCTGGATATGGTTCCGGGTAAAATATAGGGAAGCAAAAACATCAGCAGCAGCAATGACCCGATCGTAATCCCGGTGATCTTCGCTGTCTTTTTTATCCCGCGTATCACTCTTTTCTTCATAGCCGTAACTGGTAGTTAAAAAATAGTTTCAGGTACCCAGTTTTTCTGCCTTTGGCGGGATATTGTCAGTTATCATTAAAGTTACATAGAAACTAAATGTAATACATCTGTCTGTATAACTATTCCTCAGGATATCTTCGAATACTTCGTTTACAGACTGGTAAGTAACCATTGAGATCAATGCGATCAATTGTATTCTTTTTATAAAATAGAAGTTTGCTGCTGCGAAATTGGATAAACTTCTGTTTAAAAAAACACAGCAGAGCCCGGCAGAAGTGGTATGAAATTTTGTTTTAGCCAGTCACCATCACCTGTTCCAGTTATGACCAAATACAATATAATAACCAAAACTATCTGGTCCTTTAGCAATATCAATGCCTGCCCTTATCCGGAAAATACGGGCAATCAGGTACCTGAACCCGGTGCCGATATTATATACTGTTTGAGCATCGTCAAAACTTTCATTCCTTTCAATGGCTTTACCCAAACCGCCAAAACCTACTACACTCCACCGAAGGTTCAGATCTATTCGCTGCTCGGTTTCAAGTAATACAGTTGTAGCGCCCTGGTATCTTGCTATAGGCACTCCCCGCAGCGAGATATAAGGAAGTAAATAAAATGGTGGTTCGTTGAATACATGTTGTATTTCAGTCCGCAACCCGCTTATCCAGTTTGCTTTTACCGGCACAAACCAATTGAGTGCACCCTCCACCCGCTGGTAGGTAAAATCACTGCCTGTCCACTGATCGTCTGCACTGCCCAACAAATATAACCGGGCCCCTTTATCAGGAGTGAAAATACTATTTCGTCTATCCCAATCCATGAAAACACCCAGCGATGCTGTTTGGTTATCGAGTTCCTCTTGTTTGATAAAATCCGGCAATGGCTCATCAAACTCTGGTTTTACTTTGCTGTTCAGGTGCAGGTATTGAAGGCCGATATAGATATCCTGCTTGCTGATCTTTTTTGATAAGGAAACCATTACCGGCAGTGTAGTGATGTTGAACGAGAATTTCTTTTCCCCTGCTGATGGCAGTTCGCGGTAAAATGCAAGGTTAATACTTCCGTAGCCGGCCGCTGCCCTGTATTTCATAGACCATTTTGGAATACTCGCTGAGCGGAAAGCGCCCAGTACCCAGCTATTGTTGACCGTGTACATGGCTGCTAAAGCCGTAATATCAGGTGGAGCGTAGCCTTTACCATTTACTGATCGGCCCGGCTTGATAAACATGGGAACCAATAATCCTCCAAAACCGCCTAACGCAGGTTCTGTTATTATAAAAGGGATCGGAATAAAACCTTTTGGGTCAATAAGAAAATGGCTAAAATCAAGTTTGCCATCCAGTGTATCGTGTAAAAGGGCTTTTTTGTTTTCCTTATCACCCGGTTGCTTTTCCTGTGCCATCAATGCCTGCATCATCATTAAACAACAGCACAATGTAAGCCATCTCATCAGCCTGCATTTATGTTCCGAAACCTCCTGCTTTCTCACGGATGCTGCTTTTTCAGCCATAGAGTTATTTACAGCTTAACATCGTTTAAAAAATAGAGGCATATCTGGCAAAAAAAGTATTAGGCAGCGCTTATTTAAAGCTGGTAGAAAAACAAGCAGTGCTTTTGCTGTATTTACGCCAGGAAAACCGGGCATTTTACAAAGCATACTTCTTTTCTTTCCGGCCAGTTGATACCCAAAACAATTTAGTAACACATAACTCCTTCAACAAACGCCTGGAGTATTACTGTGCTTTATTACTGGCCTGTTCCGAATTTGAAAACAAGACCGCCTCCCAGGGAGAATTGATAGATGGTAGAATAAGTTGACAATCCTGCACCGGCACCACCTGTTCCAAAATACAATCCGCCTCCTGCTGCCTGCGCCATGGACTGAAGACCCGCCTGGAGTTTGATCCCAATTTTTTGTGATGCCCATATATTGGTACCTAATTTTAATCCCCAGGCAAATTTTGTGCTGTTTGTTTCACTACCATTTGTCGGGTTTGAAACATCAACAATGCCAACACCCAGGTGTATGCCAAAATAAGGCTCGACAGCCGGCTTAACCGGGAAATACCGGGTTGAACCGATCATGATATAGTTAATGGACAGGTCAAATTCTCTGGTTTTAACCCCGTTGTCATAGTAAGTAGTAGGCGCTTTGGTATCCTCATGCAACCAAATTAGTTCGATCCCCTGGGCAGCACGAACCATATATTCCAGGCCAACACCCCATTGAAGGCCTGCCTTCACGGTTCCTTCATAATAAGAGGTAGCGGAATAATAAGAATCTACCCTGTCATCAAATACATAATTGGCATAAGCGTTCAGCCTGAGCCCGGGTTTGGGAGGCCCGCTTTGTGGCGGCCTGGCCTGCTGTGGGGGCGGGGCTTGCACAACCACTACCGAATCGGCTCGCACAGTGGTTTGCGAAATGGCCTGTATTGAACAAAACAACAACAAAATGCATAGTGCTTTTTTCATAATTAAGATTTTTGTTTACCGATATTACTAAAAATTTCCTGCTTAAATAAATACCCGTTTACCACCAGGCGATATCTAAAGTCATACGCTTTTGGCGGCATTACTGTCTACTAGTTAAAATAGCAGATCCCCAACTTGATACCAAAAAAACTGGTGTTCACCATATCACCGGCAGCAGGTAAATAATGCCAGGTGGCTGCCAGCACGATGCTTTTATATCTATCACCGATCCTTACACCTGCTTCTGCGTTAGCCATGAACTGAACCCCGTCATTTTTTATTTCATATATACCTGTATACGTTCTTTGATCCTGGTATGCTCCTCCTACCCCCGCCCGTATAAAAGGAACAGATTTTTCGCCCTTCGGTTTTAAATCCTGTTGTATGATCGCCTGTAAACCGTAGATGTTTGTAAAATTGGTAATATTCCCGGTGAAAGTTCCGCTTTCCGGGATTTCAACAGTTGTTTTGCCCTTTTTATCCTGGAAATAGAAGAAACTCATACTGCCGCCAATAGATGTCCGGTTATTCTTAAGGTACCACCGCCCCTGGAAATTCAGGCCCAGCACATTGACTTTCTCAATAAAGTCTTTGAATTCTCCTGCAGGCAATGATGTCTGCCAGGAAAATTCTCCAACTTTTGATTGCGCATTACTGCTATATGTAAAAAATAAGGAGGCAATAACGAGTATTATAATTTGCTTTTTCATATACTATCATTTTAGATAAGGTGACTGGATGAACATTTGGTTAATGTTTTTGCCTATACGGTCGTTGATACTGGCATCACTTCCCTCCAGCAGGCCATTGAGTATCCCCATCCAGGCGACAGGAAGTGTATTATTGCCCGCCAGTTTAGGAGCGGTGATGTTTACGACTACCGTTCCGGTGCTGTAGGAACTGCAAACGACACTAGACGGGTAACCCCAGCCCCAGCCATTTCCCCATACCGGCGGGTAATATCCCCAACCGGGATACCATCCCCAGTAACAATACCAGCAATAACTGGCACAACTGGTATAGGTTGATGAATTAGCACTCGGCAATACTATGACATCGGCAGCTGTCGCACCGCCGGTACTCAGGCGTGTCCAACCAAGGGCATCAAGATTGGTCTTAAGGGTGGATAAGATCTGCGCATCAAACCGATGATCGGCTGTTTCTCCCGGAGGAACAACATGCACCACTGAATCAGGTAAAAAATAAGTGTTTACTGTATTAAAATCGAAATCCTTCTTGTAATCTGTATAAACAATGTCGTAATCTTCGATGTAATCCAGTTCACCTGGCCTGCAGGACGACAGGAACATGGTAAGTGCCGCAGGCAGCAGCCAGCACAGGTTCAAAATTTTGCTTTTCATAATGTAAAGTTTTAAGTAAAAATATTAATGCCGGTTTATATTGATTGACTAAGGCCTTGTTGATAATACAAATTAATGAATGTCTTTGTTGCTAAACTATTTTAAAAAATTAAATTATCAAATTTTTCAATACAAATATTACTATTCCATAAGCGGGATATTTCAGTGGTGGCTGTAAGGACAATTCCATGATCGCTGTTATTCTAAATAAAAAAGAACAATGACCGGCCTGTCATACATAGGTCAATTTTTTGGCCAATTTCGCTGCATCAACCCCTTACAAAATTCAGGAGTATAACTCAAATAATAAATGACAATCGTCAACTGTAACCCTGTAATCCGTCAGCAAAAATGAACCGAAAGTTAGCCAACCTTGGAGACAAGTTTTATTTTTAACCGTAAAATGAATGGAAACCAATCGCAAAACTGTCTATAGGAAACAGACGATTTGTATTGACAACCTATGCTATTTCTTTTTCTTATTCATCAGGTCGTCATATTCAATTTTCTTGACAATTTCATAGGTATATTTTTCAGTAAAAGTTTCAAGATTCTTGGGATTCACCGCCTTGGATTGCGCCGACCAGAGTATTTTTTCAGTCTCTGCATCAAATAAATTGCTTTCCAGGAAATAGGTTTTATCAGTACTGTAATAACCGGGAGTTGTATACATAGCGCTGTTGTACCAATAGTTATTATAGTGCCCGTAAGTGCCATAATGTCCATACATGGCGTAAGGATTATAGGCAATGCCCACGCCAAAGGAGCCTTGTACATACCTGGTTTCAGATTGCTCGTCAACAACGGCCACTGTAAAAATGGCGTCGCAGCCCAATTGCTTAATTTTTCTCAGCACCAGGTCTTTATCCGGCACGTTCTTGCCGCTTATATCCCCGGGGAACAGGTCAATACTTCTGACAGCCTTATACCCTTTGCTCTGGGCGGCTTTTGCCAGCGCTGTTTCTACCGTGACCTTTGCGTTCATGTTAGCTGTGAATGCAGATATGAATATGCTTGTATACTTTTTCTGCGATGAAGAAAGCACTTCAACATTTTTCCATGAGTTGGTAACCTTTACATTGGGTGAACAAGAACTGAGAACAAGAAAAACGATCAAAAACGGGAAAACTTTCTTCATGAATTTTGTTTTTAGTTGATTGGAGATGGTTTATTGAATCAAAAAAGTTTTATAACGAAGGATAAGAACGTTCCTTTATTTGGAAAGTTCACTCTTACCCCGAATATATTATCTATTTTACAAATGCAGTTCATTTAATGGCAAACTTTGACAATCCAATACCCAGGTTATTGATCGCCAGTTTGAAGCCCCTCATATCCGCATCAGTGCAGATTTTTGCTTTTGACGCATCCATGACGATAATAGATCCTTCACCTGCCTTGCCGGCTGTTGGAAGAAATACCACCAGCTTCCCATCGGGCATTCTTTCCATAATAAACCCGGGCTGTTCGCCTTCGCCGGTATGTATCCAGGCCGCCGCTTCATAAGGCAGGGCTTCTTCTTTGTCATCCAGTTTTGAAGCCGCCATTTTGTAATAAACCGCATAACCGGGTATAATATCCCTGAGTTTTTGGTCCAGCCAATTTCTTATTTGCTTAAAAAAGGCGATCCTTACCAGGTACCCGCAGATGAGACAAAGCAGGATGAAGCCTACAACACCGACGATGGATGATCCCGGAACACCCAAAACACTATTTAATCCAAAATAGGCAGCGATCCGGCTGGTAATGGTTTTAAGACCCTGGAACACTTTAACCAGCACTATAAAAAGGACAAGCAGGGGCAGGAGGAAAAGTAAACCAGCAATAACAATATCCCGGAATTTTGCTAATCTTTTTTTCATCCTGCTGAATTTTGCTGATACCAAAAGCAATGTGAGAACCGGCCCCGGAGTTTTTTATTAACCTGTGCCCGTAAAAAGTTTACAGCAAAGTAATCCATGATCATTGATCAATGCATGGTAAAAGCTGTATCCGCTTTTATTTTTTTTACCAGCTTTCGTTTGATCAGGGCGAGAATGATAAGACCGAGCCCTGCCAGCAAAGCCTGTATGCCGAGCAAAGTGCTGATCCATACTGCGCCTGTAGCCAGGTCGAATATGACTGCAATGCCTGAAGCAATAGAAAAGATACCCGCCAGTAACATCAGCCAGCCCGATCCCCCGCTCTTACGATGTTCCCACCCGGCAGTGAAAAGCCAAAAGCCAACAATCAGGATCCAGATACCGAAAAGAACAGTAATAACTTTCATGGTAAGTCCCAGCTTGCTGACCGAGAGAATACCGAATACCAGGGTGGCAAGGCTCCACCATAATACGCTGTTCTCACGTTCTTCTTTTCCCAGCAACAGGTAGCCGATAAGCCCCAGGGCGCCTGCTGTCAGTATCAGCAGACCCACCCAAAAAGAGATTACTGTCAATACCTCAACGGGGTTATTGAAAAAGATAAAACTGATAATGATCAATAAGATGCCCTGCAAAAGGATCACCCACCATTTCCTGAATACTGTTGACATAATGCTTGGTTTTAGTAATGATGAAAAGAATTACGAAAGGGTCAACGGATCAATATTCTTATCGCTGTTCTACGAAGTTTTCTGATATGGGAGTATTAAAGTCCCATGTCAATTCAGGGCGGATCATGCTCTTTCTCTTTGCAGAAGTGTAATATACAAGCGAAAACAATGATAGCGGGAAATAAAAGTAGGAAAAAAAATCGTTTTGCACCTGCGATTTTAGAAATGATCATGAAGCATTAATGCCGGGTATATAAACAGGGCAACAGGGTTATTCACTCAATATCCTTTTAATCTCGGTTCTATATTTTGGATTATCTGTCATTCCGTTATGTCCTTGCCCTTTAAGAGTTATAACGGTATCCGTTCGTTTTAATAACTCCTTTAATTTGATTGAAGAGTTGTAATAAATGACCTCATCCCGGTCACCGTGGAAAATAACAATTGGCATTTTGCAATTGCTAATGAATTTGTCAGTACGGAACTTATACTTCAACAGGAAAGTTGGAATAATTGGATATGTTTTTCTCATCATATCCATTAAGCTGTAATAGGGGGCTTGCAAGATTAGCAATCTTGGGTTGTTAACGGATGCCACTTTGGATGCAAGGCCGGTGCCGATGGAGTAGCCCAATACAATTATTTTATCTTCGCTATACCTTTTCTTCATTTCATTATAGACTGTTTGTATATCCCCAAAAAACTGTTCCTGGCCGCTAATTGAGCCCTCACTTTTGCCATAGCCCCTGTAGTCTAATAAAAAGATATCATAATTCATGTTTGTGTAAGTACTTGCCACTCTTCCCCATGAATTTAGTGAGCCGGCGTTTCCATGGAGATAGAATATCAGTCCTTGCGAACTATCGGATTTGAATAATAGCCCGTTTAATAATTTGTGGTCGCCAGTCTGAATGTTTATTTCTTCAAAGGTTCCACTAAAACTAAACTTAAAGCCCTTTTCTAGTTTTTCCGGGAAGAAAATCATTTTCTCCTGAAAGAAGAACAGGACAATACAAATAAGAATATAAAATGCGATTAAAAGTTTTAATGTTCTAAGAAGTATTTTTTTCATGAGGCAGCAAATAACGTTAGAGCGTTAGCGATGTGGCGGTATTCCGTGTTACGTAAGCCTAGACTGATGCTGAGTAAAGATATGAAGATGAAAATATATTCTATAGATGGGCTTTATTCGTCAGATTGATATGTCGTTGAGTAGCGATATATCGATGAGAATATATTCGTTAAGCCGCCATATCGTCAAAGCCTCTTGTTGTACGCCGGCACTTAGTACTCGATTTCATTAATTCCAGAATATCTAATATTAGAGCCTTTCGAATTGCTCTCTATCGCTTTTATAATTTCATCATATCCTCTGTCCAGAAACGTGATTTCTAATGAATATGATTGACCGATAGTTGTTGACTCAATCCACAGAATAGATGTCAATGTTTTACCAAGACGTTTTTCAAAATGGTAGGCTTCAATTGTATCCCATGGAATTGTTTGATATTTTCTTACCCAGATTCCCTGTTTATTAATTATTAGTTTAGTGGCGGAGTCCAAAATTTTATACCAAAAATAGAATGTGAGTACTGCAAGAATCCCGGTTAGAAAGATAGCACCTACTGATGATTTATTGTAAGTCTCGGTGAAATTGAAAGCGTTAATTAGAAATCCTATTGTAATCGGAATAGCTAAAATTAGAAGTCCTTTGGCCTTTTGCTTTCCAATTAATTCATCTGGATGGAATGTTCGTGTTGAGGACTTCATTTTATAATTGCGTACAACTTGTAAATATACGACACTCCTTGTTCAAAGATTGCCTCCCTGTCAATGGTTTAATGAACAAATGAAAACTAAAAACATATAAGCCCTGAAGTGTATCCACAAAAAAAGGTCCTGAATCATCAGAACCTTCGTGGAGGATATCGGGGTCGAACCGACGACCTCTTGCATGCCATGCAAGCGCTCTAGCCAACTGAGCTAATCCCCCAAATTAAAACAGAACTTAAATACATTCAGCCGACAACCTTCCCGCAATTCTGCGGGACGCTCTGTACAACTGAGCTAAACCCCCGTTATTTTTAAAACTCTTTTGCTGATTATTCCTCAGCCACTGACCTTCCCGCAATTCCGCGGGACGTTCTAGCCAACTGAGCTAATCCCCCGTTTTGGGCTGCAAATATATCGTCATCTCCCCTTGCCGCCAAAACAAAAAACCCTGCTGAACGCAGGGTTAATATTATTCGAACCAGAAATTATTCTCCCCATATCTCATCTTCTCCTTTCAGCCATTTTTTTACCTGGTCAGTTGTAATTGATTTAGGTCTTTCCAACGGGTAACCCAGTGCCCTGTCCCAGCAAAGACTGGCCAATACTCCCAATGCACGGCTTACGGCAAACAGTACAGTATAAAATTCATATTCTACCATCCCATAATGTAC
>DATDIX010000425.1:0-5022 GCA_036520835.1 Chitinophagaceae bacterium
GATTGATTTTATACAACGACAAGTGAAAGCAAAAAAACCATTCTTCCTTTTTCTTCCGTATACGCAAACTCATATGCCGGTGATTCCGCATCCTGATTTTAAAAACAAGACGAAGAATGGCGACTTTGCAGATGTACTTGCTCAATTGGATACTTACGTGGGCAGACTGCTTGACGAAGTGGAAAAGCTGGGAATCCGTGATAATACAATTTTCATTTTTACTGCTGATAACGGTGCAGAAATGACTGTACCATATCATGGATTTACTGGTCCATGGCGCGGCTCTTATTTTACAGCCCTGGAAGGATCGCTTCGTGTTCCCTTCATCATTCGCTGGCCCGGCAAGATACCTGCCGGGACTGTTAACAACGAGATCGTTCAGGAAATGGATCTGTTCCCAACGTTTGCACACATCGCAAATGGAAAAGTGCCCGATGACCGGGTCATTGATGGAATTGATCAAATGGATTTTTTTCTTGGGAAAAATGAAAAGTCGGGCCGTGAATCATTAGTCATTTATATGGGCAATGATATCTATGGCATTAAGTGGCGTAACTGGAAGATGATGACCAAGGAAGTTGAGAGTGGTTATGCAGTGCCAATAAAAGAATACCAGGGAGCACCTCTCTTTTTTGATTTGCAGACAGATCCCAAGGAAGAACATCCATTGGATCCAAGATGGATCGAAAACTCGTGGCTGCGATGGCCAGCCGGACAAGTTCTCGTCGATCACATTGTATCGCTCAAAAAAGAACCACCCATACGGCCTGGTACTCCAGATCCTTATAATCCAAAAAAATAAAAAGATACTGGAATGAAAAAAATATTCTCAATCATATCGGTACTTACCATCTTTATTGCCGGACCCCTTGTCACTAATGCACAACAGGAGGTGGGTCACTTCGCTCCCGGTGTATTAAACATAAGAGACTTCGCTATGCCCGAGCCGGGTTTCTATGGCGTGGTATACAATTATTTTTATTCGACCAACCGGTTGAATGATGATAATGGAAATAAAATTAATTCGGTTACTATCAAACCAGGACCCGGTCCGGGTACTGTTGTGAACATCGATGTGGATGTAAATGTTTATGCACTTGCTCCCACTTTTATCTGGATTTCAAAATGGAAGTTGCTGGGAGCAAAATATGGGGCCTATATTTCTCCATCTTTTAGCAACACCAGTATTGGTGCATCGTTGAAAACCACTACGGGGTCTGGCCGGAGTGCAGAGGGATCACAGTTTGCCGTAGCAGATCTTTTTTTCCAACCGCTTTGGTTGGGATGGGCTAAGAAGAAATGGGATTTTGCATTTGGTTATGGCTTTTATGCTCCTGTTGGAAAATACAGTACAGAAACCGTCAGCTTACCCGTGATCGGAAACTATACTGCAGAAGCTTCCGATAATATAGGATTGGGTTTCTGGACACACCAGGTCCAGGGAGCGGCAGCTTACTATCCATGGGAAGACAAACGAATGGCGATAGCTACGGCATTGACTTACGAGATCCATGGGAACAAGAAAGATTTTGATCTCAAACCCGGGGAGAATCTAACATTTAACTGGGGGGTTAGCCAATATCTCCCTTTGAAAAAAGATATGACCCTATTGCTGGAACTGGGACCGTCGGGTTATAACAGTTGGCAGGTAAGCGATGACAAAGGCGAGGATGCTGCCGATTCACCTGTATTGGACCAGGTGCATGCACTGGGATTGCAGGTTGGTCTCACTCATGTGCCATGGAATGCTGCACTAAACCTTCGTTACTATAGTGAGTTAAGCTCTAAGAATCGCTTTCAGGGCAACTCATTCGGAGTAAACCTTGCTATTAAATTTTAATTCAAATTATTAAACGAAAATTTATGAGAATCCCGGTTAAGATTGTTTACGTTGCCACGGCAATCTTCATCTCCCTGGTTTTCGCTGATTGCAATCCAGGCAAGAAAAGCCAGGCCTCCGTAAAAGATGAACCGCTGAAAGAAATAATGCCCGGCTTGTTGCAGGGTTATTTATCAAAAGAAGAAATTCCGAACAGTTTGGCATTGATACCGCCACCGCCTGAGGAAGGTTCGGTCGCTTTTGCACTCGACCAGGAGTATGCAAAAAAAGCAGTGGAATCTAAAGACACTGCACGTTTTACCCAGGCTTTTATTGATGCAGAGCTTTATTTTCCCGGGGCAGTAAAATCTTTTGAATCCACGTTGGGCATTGAGATAAGCGAAACAAAAACTCCAAAGTTATATGTGTTGATGCGAAGAGTATTGACCGACGCGGCACTTTCAGTTTACGGAGCAAAAAATCAATACAAGCGGAAACGACCATTCATGGTTAATAACACGCCTATATGTACACCCAAAGATGAAGAACTGCTTCGTAAGGATGGCTCTTATCCTTCCGGCCATACATCAGTTGGATGGGCATGGGCATTGGTGTTTGCTGAGATCTTCCCTGCAAAAACTGATGCTATACTTCAAAGAGGTTATGCATTTGGAGAAAGTCGTGTGATCTGTAATGTTCATTGGCATAGCGATGTGGAAATGGGAAGAGTAATGGGTGCAGCTGCCGTGGCAAAGCTGCATGCAAATGCCGGTTTTCAAAAAGACCTGGCTGCTGCAAAAGAGGAAGCGAAAAAATTATAAAAAAATCAGACATATGCATAGCATCACGAAGATTTTTATAAGATCAGCTTACCTGCTCATATTAAGTATGGTGCTACTGCCTTCGCTTTCGGATGCACAGGACACAACTTCAAAAAGCAATTCAGTTCCCGTTGAAGACCTGGGAACTTTTGCCAGGCGTATCCTCAATAAAAAAGAGGATACAGCAAAAGCAAAAAAGAAATCAAACCTGGCCATTTTACCTTCCGTAGGATATAATCCGAGTTTAGGTTTTTTAATCGGAGCAAAGGTATCCGGTTTAAAGCAATTGGGTGATCCGGCAGATACCAGGCTTTCATCTTTTGGCTTAGAAGCGCTTATTACCTCAAAGGGTGTTATAACAGTTCAAGCCCGCCATAACGTTTTTACTTCCGGTAACAAATGGAATATCCAGGGAAACTGGCAATTTTCTAAATTTTTAGTGGCAGATTATAATGTTGGTACAGGAAATGCAGATTACATCACCAAGAGTGACAGTGTGTTTCCAATCAAGTTTAATGTTATCCGGTTCACAGAAGGAGCGTATAGAAGGATCGGTAAACACTTTTATGTAGGAGTTGGAGTCACTTTTAATCTCCGTACAAAAATCGATGATGAGAAACTTGATTCCTTAGGCAGTACGCCGCATCAACGTTATAGCCTGCGAAATGGGTTTGATACACTTAAATATTTTTCAAACGGGCTCGCCTTTGGAATTGAATATAATACCCGGGACCATCCTTTACGTTCCTATAGTGGTACATATGTTGAAGCAGTATTGCGGGTTAACCCGGAGTGGCTGGGCAGTTCCCAAAAATCAGTACAGTTTTATTACGATCTCAGAAAATATATAGGCCTCAGCAAAAAAAATCCGGAACATGTACTGGCATTCTGGTTTATTGGTTCATTCAAACTGAATGGCAAAATACCTTATCTTGATCTACCTGCTACGGGTTCTGATATGTATGGAAGATCAGGCCGTGCTTATACGATCAGCCGGTTTAAAGGCCCGTCTTATACATTTTACGAATCAGAGTGGCGTTTCCCGATAACCCGCAACAAATTACTGAGCGGCGTAGCGTTTTTTAACCTGCAGACCGCTTCAGATGATCTTGGGAAAAAAGTATTTGATTATTGGGAGCCGGGTGGTGGAGCCGGGCTGAGAGTTCTTTTGAAAAAGGAAGGCCGTGCCACACTCTGTTTGGATTATGCCCGGGGTAAATATAATTCAAGCGGGTTATTCTTTGGTTTGAATGAAGTGTTTTAACAAACGAAAATTTATTAAACAAAATAATTATGAAATACACATTCACAGTTTCAAAAAAACAAGTACTTCTATTTACGCTGGTAATGGCCATTGCCTGCGCACAGTCATTTGCCCAGGATACGACTGCAGCAAAAAAGAAATGGCACTGGGTCGTTCAGCCCTATGCAATGTTCCCGGTAATGGATGGAAGCATCGGACTTGGTCAATTGCCTGATGCAGATATCCATGCCAATGCCGGCGATATATTCAGTCATTTGAAATTTGGCGCCATGTTATATGCAGAAGCAGCAAACGATCGTTGGGCGTTCAGTTCAGATATAATATATATGAATCTCGGTGAGGATATCGAAAGCAAAAGAGGTATTGTGAGTGGTGAAGCCGGTATGAAGCAATTTGTTTGGGAACTTGCAGGATTAAGAAGATTAAACTCCTGGCTCGAAGGCGGAATCGGTTTCCGCCTGGTCAATTTGCAATCTGATCTTACGATGCAGGTAGACGCAACTGTTCCCGGCGGCGCGGGTCCCAGGAGCAGGAGCCTTAGCGAAACATGGGTTGACCCTGTAATTATCGGGCGTATAAAATTTCCTTCAAGTTCAAAATGGTCATTTCAATTACGCGGGGATCTTGGTGGATTTGGAATCGGTTCTGATTTTACCTGGCAGGGCCAGGCTGATGTCGGCTATCGCTTTTCAAAATTATTCCAGTTGGGTTTAGGTTATCGCTTTATTGGTATCGATTATGAAAAAGGATCGGGCAATGACCGGTTTAAATATGATGTTGATACATATGGACCGGTATTAAGATTTGGTTTTCATTTTTAGGAAGTGACAGGGTACAGGTCACAATGGATTTTTATAAGAAAACATATTTATACAACAATTACATAAAAAAAAGTAAAATGAAAAAGGATTATTTATTGAAGCTTCCACTTGGATTTTTTTTAATGATGATCATGCTTGTGTGCTTTCATTCAGTCTATTCACAGACTGTAGCATCGCTGCCCGATACATCAAAAATGACATATAACCAGATATCAACTAAGCTGGGATTATATGTGTTTCCAGCCAAGGGCCAAAGCCAGCAGCAACAAAAGATCGATGAGTTTGAATGTTACAAAT